>CAUYTZ010000358.1:0-4498 GCA_963575695.1 uncultured Gammaproteobacteria bacterium
GTGCGGCGTTCCGCTATAACGCCACACGGCCCACCCGAGACACTTATCTCGGCTTTCGCGTCGCCAGAACTGTAACCCCCTAACTTTTAATCCCGTCGAGCCCGTTGTTTGTTCCGTCCCAAATAAAGCGGGTCCAGCGGGTCCAGGGGCCTCTAGGCTCCTGGCGGGTCCAGGGCAAAGCCCTGGTCGCCGAAGGTCAATGTGTTAATCGTTAGGCTCAAAGCTTGCGGCGCAGTTCGGGGTTTCCCACACCACCACCCGACACAGCCGGGCATAGCCATCGCTTCTGGCCTCCACCCGGGGGGCCAGTCGGGTGAACCAATGCCGGGCTAGGCATTCAGCGGTGGGCTGAAACGGTACCACATAGAGCTTCTGGCCCAGACGACCTTCGCAGGTGGCAAGATAGCCCTCGCGGGCCACCCGCTGTTCGACGGTCCGGTGCCAGGCGGGAAACTCCTGAGTCGGCGGGCAAAGCATTTCCAGCAAGGCCAGGTCGGCCAGACTGCAAATCAGGCCGTGATCGCAGGGCTGGTCAATTTCGGCCAGCAGCTCTTGTTTCAAAAAGGAAAAGTCGATCACCATATCCTGCTGCTCACCGGAGGTGTGCAGGGCGGCGGTGGCGGCGGTGGCCTCGATGGTATAGCGATGGCCATGCAGGTGGCGACATTTCGAGCCATGGGTCATGATGCGATGACCGGCATCGATCGCCAGACTACGGGTAACGGAATAGGTCATGGTATGCCCGTGAACTTGTGCATCTGAAGGCTGAGCCGCCAGCGTGGATGGTTGAGACAATAGCGGATTGCAGCGGCGGTGTTGGCCTCGCGCTCGGGACCGTCGATCGGTTGCAGAAAGAAATGGTCGAACCGCAGGCATTCCAAACCGTCCGGCATCAATTCCGGCTGCGGATAGGCCAGCTTCAATTCGGTGCCGGTGGTCAGCACCCAGTCGTGCGTGGACTTCGGGCTAACGCAAACCCAGTCGATGCCGTCCGGCGGCAAGCGGGTGCCGTTGGTTTCAAGCGCAATCGAAAACCGTGCCGCCTTAAGCGCGGTGATCAAAACCGCGTCAACCTGCAACAAGGGTTCGCCACCGGTCAGCACCACCAGCCGGTGATCCCGACCCAGCCCCCACGCCGCAAGAATCGCATCGACCAGGGTGGCGGCGGACTCGAAGCGTCCGCCGCTTGGGCCATCGCTGCCAACGAAATCGGTGTCGCAAAACCGGCAGGCCGCAGCGGCCCGATCCTGGTCCCGACCTGACCACAGATTGCAGCCGGTGAAACGACAAAACACTGCGGCGCGGCCGCTCTGGGCACCTTCGCCTTGCAAAGTCTTGAAGATTTCCTTGATGACATAGGCTGCGGCCGTTGTTTTTCCTCCGGAGGGCTGAGTATCGCCCGAAATGAAGTCGGTCCAAGGCGAAGCCCTGGTCGCCAGACAAATAAGTCAGTTCGGAACGGTCTTGATAAACAGCGCCGAAGACACCGGCACCGCGCCGCTCTTCTCCGCCGCATCCAAGGCCTTGCGCAACTCAGCCAGATAGGCGGCCGTGGCTTCGGCTTCCGGCCGTGGCGTGGCAAACAGCGGCTTGCGACTGGCGGTGACCACAATCAGTTCCCGCCCAAATGGCGGGCCAATGTTCCAGAACCTGCCCCCGGCGGCGGGATCGCCCAAACGCCGCTTGTTCCCGGCTTCGGACTGGCGGGCGTCGGTTTCCTTGGGGTTTGGCAGCAGGTGAACCACAGCGCCTTCCAAGGTGAAGTAATCAACCTGAAGATACTGGCCGGGCTGCGGTCCTTCGATATCGACGATCAGGTGCTGAGTGTTGCGGTACACCGCTTCGGCGGTGGCCGAACGCACCGCTACCGATTTGGCCGCGCCCTGGTTGGCGGCGCGGGCCTTGGCCACCACCGCTAGTGGATCGCACATCGGTTTGGTGACCGGATCGACTTTCAACGCCACTTGCCGGCCGGGTAGGGCGGCACCAACCAAACGGCGCACCTCGGTATCAATGTCGCGGTTGCCGGACGAACCGTTGACCAGAACGTCCCCATTCCCGCCCAAATCAACCTGCAACAGCGAGCACTCGACTCGGGCCAGGGAGGTTCGTAGCGAACCAAGCGCTGCGGTTGCGGCGGCTTCGGCATCGGCTTTGGCCTTAGCGGCAGCGGCAGCGGCGGCGGCAGCGACCGAGTCGGCCTCCGCTTTGGCAGCCGCGACAGCCGCAGCGGCTTCAGCTTCGGCCCTGGCTTTGACGGCGGCGGCAGCGGCGACAGCAGCGGCCTCGGCCTCAGCTTCGGCCCTGGCTCTGACCGCAGCGGCGGTAGCGACGGCGACCTCGGCTTCAGCATCAGCCTTGGCCTGTTGTTCGCGCGCTTGCCGTTCACGTTCTCGACGATCCTGGTCGTCTTGAGGGGTCGATTGTGATTGTTGAACCTGTTGCTGTCCCGGGGCTGGCGTCGGCGTTGGCTTCGGTCCCATGACCATCCATGCACCGCCACCAGCAACCACGGCAATCACCGCAGCGGCGATGCCGATAATCAGGCCCTTGCCGCCACCGCTTTTCTCTTCATCCACCAACGGAGCCGGCACCAACGGAGCCGGCTTGGGTCGGGCCGGCGCGGCGTCGTTGCCGATTCGCACGGGCGATTCGACGACGAGCGGTTGCCGGACCGGCTGTTGGGGCGGCGGCGGGGGTGGGGGCGCAGCCTTGACCGATTCGCCACCACTAAGCAGGCTGGGATCGAACATGGTGCGTTCGCCGGCCATGGTCGCTTCGTCATCGGCTTCCGCCCGGACCGGCGGCGGGGGCGCAGCCAGCTTGCCTTCAAAGGCGTCGCGCACAGCCTGGGCGAACTCGGCCGCGCTCTGATAGCGGTCTTCAGGCCGTTTGGCCATCGCCTTGAGCACAACCTGATCGAAGCCCTTCGGCACCTGGACATTGAGCAGCGACGGCGGCTCTGGCTGCGAATTCAATATCTTGTGCATGATGGTGGTCAGCGAACCGACAAACGGCTTCTCGCTGGTCAGGAACTGGTAGAGCATGGCACCGGCGGAAAACAGGTCGGAACGGGCATCGACCTGCTGGCCCATGAACTGTTCGGGCGACATATAGCTGGGCGTGCCCAGTACCGCCCCGGCTTGGGTGAGATTCGACGATTCGATGCGCGCGATACCGAAGTCGGTGATTTTGACCTCACCAGACCTGGTCATCATGATGTTGGCCGGCTTGATGTCGCGATGCACAATGCCGCGCTTGTGGGCGAAATCTAGCGCCCCCAGCACGTCGGACATGATCCGGACGATATCCTTGAGTTCGAAGCGCTCGTTCTTGTCAAAAACCTCCTTAAGATCGTGCCCATCAATGAACTCCATGGCGATGAAGGCGGTGGGGCCGTCTTCGCCATATTCATAAATGGCAACGATGTTCGGATGATTGATGCGGCCGGCGGCCTGGGCTTCACGCTTGAAACGGGTGATCTGGGCCGTGGTCGCCTCTGGATCGTCGGCGGCCAGCATATCGATGCGCACGGTCTTGATCGCGACCTCACGCTCGATGAACGGGTCTTTACCCTTATAGACGACGCCCATGGCGCCTTTACCCAGCTCGCCGAGGATATCGTACTTGCCGAGCTTCTTGATGTCCGCTTCCTTCACGTCGCCCCCGGCCGCTAACGCCGTCTTCCCTTGCCCAAGAACCGAACGAGAGAAGAGGCAGTCGAGTTGGATGGCGGTAGGAAAGCTGTACCCGCCGCTGGCCCGGTATACCCTGGAACTGCCTCCGCGCCAAGGGCATGAACGGATTTTCGCTCGTAATCAGCGATTGGCCGCAGATATATCGGCCGCGATTGACATCGCCTGAGTCGCAGGCGAAAACTTGCGCCATGACTGATCGCCCCACCGTCCAGCCCCCTCAGCCGGTCCCGCACGACATGCCCCCCTACGACATGCCGCTGTCCCCCCGGCAAGGCCAGATTCGCGCCCTTTACGACCGGGTTGCGCCACAGCGGCAAACGTGGTTGCGCCGCAACCGCTATTTCTACCAGTCCGACCACACCTATATGCGCTTCCTGGTTCCGGAAGGACTGTCGGTGCTGGAGTTGGGCTGCGGCGATGGTCAGTTGCTGGCCGCGCTCAAGCCTAAACGCGGAGTCGGGGTTGATTTCAGCCCGGGCATGATCGAACAAGCGCGGCGACAGTGGCCACAGTTTGAATACCTGGTCGGGAACATCGAAGATCCCGCGATTCTGGATCGAATCGAGGGGCCGTTCGATGTGATCGTGCTGTCGGACACCATTGGCTATCTGGAGGATTGCGAGACGACTCTGGCCGCGCTGCACCGGCTGGTCGGGCCGCAGACCCGGCTGATCGTGGCCTATTATTCGCGGCTGTGGGAACCGCTGCTGCGACTGGGCGAGCGGTTGGGCTGGAAGATGCCGGGGTTGCCGCAAAACTGGCTGGCCACCGCCGATACCATGAACCTGCTGACCCTGGCC
>CAUYTZ010000359.1:0-1213 GCA_963575695.1 uncultured Gammaproteobacteria bacterium
CCAATCGCGTAAACGATACATCCTCAGCCTCTCAAAAGCCATCGGGCTGGCAGGTTTGCCACGACCTTCACTGCCGAGCATCTTTCTATCTTTAGTTGTGTGGATAACCTTGCATGATCAGCGGGCGCACAGGCCGACGCCTTGGTCGCCAGCGCTGTGAATGCGCGCTCTCGCGGCTTCGCGACCTGGGCACCGCTGCCCCCGTAAGATCATAGATAGGTAAAAATCTAGCTCGTTGATATAGCCTTGCTTTTAAGGGGGGGGGTAGCTCACCAGCTGTGAGCTACCCCTAGCTCACAGCTGTGAGCTAGGGCTAAGCGATTTTCGTGCAGCCTTGTCATATTTTGAGTCACATGCCACCGTTCGGCCATGGTATTGCTTTCTGGACACTCTTGAATGAAAACCGTGCAGGGATGAGCTACCCCTAGCTCAAAATCTCAATGTCCAACCAAACCGTAACGCTCGGCACCCCGGCGGACTACGGCCGGAACGTCTGGGTCCAAACCGAGCGTAAAGCCCATGAGGCATGGGGAAAGCTAACGATGCGCAGTCCTCGCGCTGCCGCAGTCATGCACCACCTCGTGGCCAACATGGGGCACCAGAACGCCATCGTAATCGCTCAGAAGACCTTGGCGAGGCTAACCGGATGCAGCGTTGCCACCCTCAAGCGCGCGATCGCTGATCTTGAAGCCGAACGGTGGATCAAGGTTGTACAGATCGGCCAGAACGGCACCGTTAACGCTTACGTCGTCAATAGCGACGTGGCATGGGGTGAAAGCCGTGACCAAATTGGCCGGTTGTCAGTGTTCAATGCCGCAGTGGTGGCTGACGCCGAGGATCAGACCGCCGAACGGCTTGAACGGTCTGATCTTCGCAAGCTTCCCATCATCTACCCGCCAGAATTTGCCATACCCCACGGCGAAGGCGAGCCAGGGGCGCAGATATCGTTGCCAGGATTTGAGCCGGTGATTGAGGGCAAGCGGTGATGGCCCCACAACAAATTGGCTGCCGGATTGTCGTCCAAGGCCCCGGAATTGTAATCGGGAACCCCTGTCGGAATGGATTAGTGTACGGAAACCGTGCCGGTGATCGTACTGGCCCATCTCAGTGACGCCCAAAAGATCGCCTATCGGATCGCGGATAACAAGTTGGCGCTCAATGCCGGCTGGAACCAGGATTTGCTCCGCCAGGAAGTGGAGGAGTTGCTCAGGGT
>CAUYTZ010000360.1:0-11237 GCA_963575695.1 uncultured Gammaproteobacteria bacterium
GCGCCCAAGATTGAGGGCATGAAGATTTCCTATCTTGATGTCCGGGTTAAAGATCAGCGTGGGCGATCATACATTGTCGAGATGCAGGTTCTGAACGTCGAGGGCTTTGAAAAGCGCGTGCTGTACAATGCCTGTAAGGCATACGTGCTTCAACTGGGCAAGGGTGATGAATACAACGCTCTGACCGAAGTGGTGGCGGTGACCATTACCGACTTTACCATGTTTCCAGAGCTGGGGCAGACAATTAGCCGTTTCCGTTTGCGGGCCGAAGAGAACCCGCTGATCTCTCATCAGGATCTGGAACTGGTGTTTGCCGAACTGCCCAAGTTCACCAAGTCCGATACCCAATTGGAGACAACGCTTGATCGTTGGCTTTATTTCCTCAAGACGGCCAAAGACCTGACCGCGATTCCGAACGCGCTCGCGGTCGAGCCGGCCATCGTTCATGCCTTCGAGATCGCCAACCGTGCCGCTTGGTCTCAGGAGGAGTTGGATAACCAGGAGAAGCGTGAATTCTGGATCTATGATCAGCGGACCATGCTCGATCGGACCGCACGCAAAGCTCGTGCTCTGGGACAAGCCGAGGGCAAGGCCGAGGGCGAGACCGTCGGTAAAGCCAATACCCTTCTCCGGTTACTGCGCCGCCGCTTCAAAACCCTGCCTGCCGACATTGAAGAACGTGTCCGTGCTGCCAGCAGCGATCAGTTGGACGAATGGACCGACCGCTTCGTCGATGCTTGTGAACTGGCTGATGTCTTCGGCACCGACTCGACGCATTGACCGTGATTATGTCCGAGGTGACGAGCCCCCCCCCCGACCTTAGCCAGAAAACCTTAGCCAGGAAACCGATCGGCAGCACCCATCGGGTTTTCCTTAGGGTTTTCCTTATTCGGTATTTTGGTTAAGATCACGCCGACCGGGGACGTGAATGTTGCGGACCGGCACGGGAGACGGGCATGACACGGCACCTGTTTGGCACCGACGGTATTCGCGGTACCGCCAACCTCGAACCGATGACTGCGGAAACCGCTCTGCGTGTGGCCATGGCCACCGCACTGCAATTTCGTCGCGGTGATCACCGTCACCGGGTGGTGATCGGTAAGGATACCCGGCTATCCGGGTATCTGCTGGAACCGGCGTTGACTGCGGGTTTCATTTCGATGGGCATGGATGTGGTCCTGGTCGGGCCGCTGCCGACGCCAGCGGTGGCGATGCTGACCCGCTCGTTGCGTGCCGACATGGGCGTGATGATCTCTGCCTCGCACAACCCCTATCAGGACAACGGCATCAAGCTGTTCGGCCCCGACGGCTATAAGTTGAGCGACGAGGTCGAAATAGCGATCGAAGCTCGGCTGACTCAGCCGTTCGCATCCGATCTGGCGATCTCGGATAAATTGGGCCGCGCCACCCGGATGGAAGATGCCAGCGGCCGTTACATCGAATACGTCAAGAACACCTTCCCGCGCGGCCTGCGCCTGGATGGGCTGCGGATCGTGGTTGATTGCGCCCATGGTGCCGCCTATCGGGTTGCCCCCAAAGTGCTCTATGAGTTGGGGGCGGATGTGTTTCCGATCGGGGTTCAGCCCGACGGCACCAACATCAACCGTGGCTGCGGGGCCACCGCGCCGGAGATGCTGCGACAAGAGGTGCTGGCCCACCACGCCGATCTGGGGCTGGCGCTGGACGGTGATGCCGACCGATTGATTGTGATCGACGAAACCGGCCACCAAATTGACGGCGATCAGTTGATGGCGGTGGTCGCCACCTCCTGGGCCGAGTCGGGCCGGCTTAAGGGCGGCGGCGTGGTCGCCACCGTCATGTCTAATCTGGGCATGGAGCGTCTGCTCAACGATCTTGGCCTGAGCCTGATTCGCACGCCGGTCGGCGACCGTTATGTGGTCGAGCGGATGCGGGAGGATGGCTACAATATTGGCGGCGAGCAGTCCGGCCATATCGTGCTCAACGACTACACCACGACCGGGGATGGTCTGATCGCAGCCCTGCAAGTGCTGGCGGTGGTGGTCGGGCGTGAACAGCGGGTAAGTGAGGTGTGCCGGATGTTTGAACCGGTGCCGCAGCGGCTGCGCAACGTTCGTTACAACGCTGCGGCCGGCTCGCCGCTGGACAGTGGTGCGGTCAAGCAGGCGATCCGCGAAGGCGAGGTGCGACTCAAGGGCTCGGGGCGGGTGTTAATTCGCAAATCTGGCACCGAGCCCCTGATCAGAGTCATGGCCGAGGGCGACGATGCCGCGACAGTCGAACAGGTGGTTGGCGACATTGTGACCGCGATTCAGGCCGTAACGGCAGCGGGACAGGGTTACGGTATCGGGCACAAAGAAGGGCGGGGGACATGAGAGGGCGGGTTTTGATCATCGCTGGTTCGGATTCTGGCGGCGGTGCTGGCATTCAGGCCGATATTAAGACCGTAACCGCCCTGGGCGGTTACGCTGCAACCGCGATCACCGCTTTAACCGCCCAAAACACCTTAGGCGTCGTCGGTATACGCGAAGTGGAACCGGATTTCGTGGCACTGCAAATTCAGGTGGTGCTGGACGACATCGGTGCCGACGCGATCAAAATTGGTATGTTGGCTAATGTCGGCATCGTTGAGGCGGTGGCGGCGATCATCCAAGACCGCGCCATTGGCATTCCGGTGGTGCTGGACCCGGTGATGATTTCCAAAAGCGGCCATGCCCTGCTGGCACCTGATGCGGCGCTGGCCTTGCGCCGCCTGCTGTTGGTTTCGGCCGATGTGTTGACGCCGAATATCCCGGAAGCGGAGGTGCTGACCGGCATGACCATTCGCGATCTGGCTGACATGCGCCATGCTGCCCACCTGTTGCTCAGTTTGGGACCAAAGGTGGTGCTGGTCAAAGGCGGCCATATGCCGGGCGAGACCCTGACCGATTTGTTGGTCTACGATGACGGCGAAGAAACGTTCGAGACCCCGCGTCACCACACCCCGCACACCCACGGCACCGGCTGCACCCTGGCTACGGCGATCGCTACCGGCTTGGCCCAGGGCTTCTCAGTGCGCGGCGCGGTGATCAGGGCCCGTGGCTACCTGGAACGGGCATTGCTGACCGCTCCCGGGTTGGGTCGTGGCCATGGCCCGCTTAACCATGGCCATACCATGGGCAAGTTTCCGCCGTTCGGGAGTGAACCTGCCCAAGGGGATTGGGAAGTTTAGCGCTGCGGGCGGGCTGTGGCGGCAGCCCAGCCGCCCCAGCCGCCCCACAGCCGCGAGGGGGGGCTACCTGGCCGAGGCGGAGATATCCAGCCGCTGTTCAACGGCGGTGTGGCGAATCGACTTCTGTAGCTTGTCGAACGCCCGCACTTCGATCTGCCGCACGCGCTCACGGCTGATGCCAAACTTGTGCGACAAGTCTTCCAACGTGGTCGGCGTTTCACGCAA
Source organism: uncultured Gammaproteobacteria bacterium (assembly GCA_963575695.1). Lineage (GTDB taxonomy): Bacteria > Pseudomonadota > Alphaproteobacteria > Azospirillales > Azospirillaceae > CAUYTZ01. The sequence goes on from CAUYTZ010000360.1 coordinate 3,416, forward strand.
CCGCCGTTCGATCAGGATCTGCCGCTCGCGTTCGCTCAAATGGGCCATCGCCTCAACCAGCAGCCGGCGACGCTTGCCCAATTCTTCCTGTTCGCCAAGGACGGTTTCCTGGTTGTCGGCATCATCGACCAACCAGTCCTGCCATTCACCTTCGCCATCAATCCGCAGCGGCGCATTGAGCGAATGATCCGGGCTGGCCAGACGCCGGTTCATGTTCACCACATCAACCTCGGCCACATCCAAGGTCTCGGCGATCGAGCGCAGAGTATCCGGATGCAAGTCACCGTCCTCGATCGCCTGCAACTTGCCTTTCAGTCGGCGCAGATTGAAGAACAGCTTCTTTTGTGCCGCCGTGGTGCCCATTTTGACCAGAGACCAGGAGTGCAGGATGTATTCCTGGATCGCCGCCCTGATCCACCACATGGCATAGGTCGCCAGTCGAAAACCACGATCGGGTTCGAAGCGCTTGACCGCCTGCATCATGCCGACGTTGCCTTCAGAAATCAGCTCGGACAGGGGCAGGCCATAGCCGCGGTAGCCCATGGCGATCTTCGCCACCAGCCGCAAGTGACTAGTGACTAGCTTATGGGCGCTTTTAGTGTCGCCCTGTTCACGCCAAGCCTTGGCCAGCATGAACTCCTCTTCCGGGGCCAGCATTGGAAAACGACGAATCTCCTGCAAATAGCGCGAAAGATTGCCTTCCGCACTCATATTCGGACCGTTCGCAACCGCCGCCGTCTGGGTGGTGGTCAAGGCCGTCATCGCAAAATCATCCTATGGATACACCGCGCAAGATAAATGGGCTTCGCTACTGCAACATAATACGCCCGACCTGATCGAGTGTCAGTAAATTTTCTTACCAGCTTCCCGGCCCCTGACCAAGTCCCTGGTTTGGGGTCGTGCGTTCCAGGTTGGCGATTAAATCTTGCATGTCCACCGGTAACGGTGCGGTAAAGTGCAACGTTTCACCGCTGGCCGGATGAGGAAAGACCAGTTCGGCCGCGTGCAGTGCTTGACGCGGAAATTCGGCCAACAGAGCGCGGATGGCTTCGGTTTCAGCCGGTCCCTTGCGTTTCCGGCAGCCACCGTACAGCTCGTCACCGGCCAACGAATGACCGATCGACGCCATGTGGACTCGGATTTGATGGGTGCGGCCGGTGGCCAGCCGACATTCAACCAGCGCCGCCGCCAGCCCCCAGGCCCGTTCAACCCGATAACGGGTTAGAGATGGTCTGCCGCCACGTTCAACCACCGCCATTTTCTTGCGATCATACGGGCACCGACCGATCGCGCCCTCGATTTCCCCCCGGCTGGGATTGGGCAACCCCCAGCACACCGCGAGATAGGTTCGGCTGACGCTGCGGTCGGCGAATCCGGCCGACAATGCGGCATGGGCCCGGTCGTTCTTGGCCACCACCAGCAAGCCACTGGTGTTTTTATCCAGGCGATGAACGATTCCAGGCCGGCGGACCCCGCCGATACCGGACAGGCTGTCGCCGCAATGACCAAGCAAGGCGTTGACTAGGGTGCCATCGGGATTGCCAGCGGCGGGATGAACCACCATACCAACCGGCTTATCGATCACCAGCACGTCCTGGTCTTCGAACACGATGACCAGCGGAATCTGCTGGGCGATGGGTTCGGCCGGTTCCGGCTCTGGAATTTCAATTTCATAACGGGTGCCGGGACGAATCTTCTGTGCCGGGTCGGTAATTATTTTTCCACCGGCCGTTACCCGCCCCTGCGCGATCAGAGCCTGCACCCGGGACCGCGACAGGTCTGACACCGCTTCCGCCAGCAATTTGTCCAGCCGCCCCACGGCTTCGGCCGGAGCGCACCAACTCCGCCACTCACCCACGGCAGACCCTCGGCCTGCGGCCGGGCTTGCCGCAGCAGCCCGGCCGGCAGGGAACAGAACTATTCTTCTTCGCTGTCGCTGTCGGCATCGGCTTCAATTTGGTCGGCCAGATCGCGCAGCATGTCGATCACATCTTCGTCGGCGGCCTGATCCAACGCCGCATTAACTGCGGCTTCAATCATTGCCACGGCAACGAACGGGCCCAACGCTCCCGCTTCGGTGATCGCCTTGTCCAGGTGCTTCTCGGCGATTTCGAGCGCTTCACCAAACTTCGCGTCCTCACCGTCTTCGATCTCGTCGTGGTCATTGCTCATCGAACAAGCTTTCCAGTTTCGCGGGCGCGCGCAGTCCCACAAGGCCAAACAGTCCCGGCCCCTATAGCACTTTGCTTTCCCGAGTCCCATGGAAAAAACCGCCGATTTCCGACATCATTTAATTTCCCCAGCCTTCGGTGACCAGGCTTTGCCCTGGCCCCACCAGAAGCCTGAAGACCTCTGGACCCACATAACTTGAAGCGGAGAGCCGGGCGTGCGACATAAGGCGTGGTTTCCTCCCCAGCCTTGGGATCATCCTCCGTGAACATTACCGAACCCGTCGTGACCCCGGAACTGGCCGCCGAACATGGCTTGAAGCCGGATGAATACCGGCTGATGCTAGACATCGTCGGCCGCACCCCGACCTTCACCGAATTGGGTATTTATTCGGTGATGTGGTCCGAGCACTGCTCGTACAAATCGTCCAGGGTGTGGCTGAAAACCCTGCCGACCAAGGCCCCGTGGGTGATCAAGGGGCCGGGCGAGAACGCCGGCGTGATCGACATCGGCGACGGTCAAGCGGCGGTGTTCAAGATGGAAAGCCACAACCACCCGTCGTTCATCGAACCCTATCAGGGTGCGGCGACCGGGGTCGGCGGCATTCTGCGCGACGTGTTCACCATGGGCGCGCGCCCGATCGCCAACCTGAATGCGCTACGTTTCGGCAGCCCCGATCATCCCAAGACTCGCCATTTGGTTTCGGGTGTGGTTGCCGGCATCGGCGGTTACGGCAATTGCGTTGGCGTGCCGACCGTGGGCGGCGAAACCAATTTTCATCCGTCCTACAACGGCAACATTCTGGTCAATGCCATGACCGTCGGTTTGGCTCAGACTGACCGTATCTTCTATTCGGCTGCGGCTGGGGTGGGCAATCCGGTGGTCTATGTCGGGTCCAAGACCGGGCGTGACGGCATCCACGGTGCGACCATGGCTTCGGCCGAGTTTTCTGAAGATTCGGAAGCCAAGCGGCCGACGGTGCAGGTCGGCGACCCGTTCACCGAAAAGCTGCTGATCGAAGCCTGCATGGAATTGATGGCCACCGACGCGATCGTGGCGATTCAGGATATGGGCGCGGCCGGCTTGACCTCTTCGTCGGTGGAAATGGCCGACAAGGGCGGACTCGGTTTCGATCTGGATCTGGATTGCGTGCCGTGCCGCGAGCAGGGGATGACTCCCTACGAAATCATGCTCTCGGAAAGCCAGGAACGGATGTTGATGATCCTGAAGCCGGGCCGGGAGGCCGAGGCGCGGGCGATCTTCGACAAATGGGAACTGGATTTCGCCGTGATCGGCCGGCTGACCGATACCGGGCGGTTGGTGCTGCGGATGCACGGCCAGATCTGTTGCGATCTGGTGGTGGCCCCGCTGGTCGAACGCGCGCCGATGTACGAGCGGCCGTGGGTGGCGACGCCCAAGTTGCCCTGCCTGCGCAAGGAAACGGTACCGCTGCCGGCCGGCGAGGGGCCGTGTCGGGTGCTGGAGCGGCTGATGGGTTGTCCGGATCTGGCCTCTAAGCGCTGGATCTGGGAGCAGTACGACAGCCAGGTCGGTGGCGACACCGCATCGATTCCGGGTGGCGATGCCGGGGTGGTGCGGGTTCACGGCACCAACAAGGCGCTGGCGATGACCGTCGATTGCACGCCGCGCTATTGCCAGGCCGATCCGGAACGTGGCGGGGCTCAGGCGGTGGCGGAAGCCTGGCGCAATCTGACCGCTGTCGGGGCTTTGCCGCTGGCGATTACCGACAACCTCAACTTCGGCAATCCGGAAAAGCCGGAAATCATGGGCCAGTTGGTCGGTGCCATCAAAGGCATGGCCGAAGCCTGCCGAGCGCTGGATTTCCCGGTCGTGTCGGGTAATGTTAGTTTGTACAACGAAACCAATGGTCAGGCGATTTTCCCCACCCCGGCGATTGGGGGCGTCGGGCTGATCAAGGATGCCTCGCTGGTGGTTGGGATCGCCTTGCCGGCCGATGGTTTGTCTTTGGTGTTGATCGGCGACACCGTTGGGCGCCTGGGTCAGTCCTTGTTCCTGCGCGAGATTCACGGCCGGGAGGAAGGCCATGTGCCGCCGGTTGAACTGGCGGTGGAGCGGCGCAACGGCGATTTTGTTCGCGCCCAGATTGAACAGCGCCGTATCACCGCGTGTCATGATCTGGCTGATGGCGGGTTGCTGGTGGCACTGGCGGAAATGGCGCTGGCTGGCAAGCGCGGCGCGACCATCACTTTGCCGGAGGGTGTGGACCCGGTCGGGTACCTGTTCGGCGAGGACCAGAGTCGTTAACTGTTTGCGGTAAAACATTTCACCGCGTTGCTGGCGGCAGCGAAACAGGCGGGGGTGCCGGCGCTGGTGCTGGGTGCGGCCGGTGGCGACTCGTTGATCATCAATGACTTCGACGCCATTCCGGTGGAGCGTCTGCGCGCGGCCCATGAGGGTTGGTTGCCCGGGTATATGGCCGGCGGGGTAGAGTAAGAGCGTAAGAGGAAAAATAACGGTTTCCAAAGGCCTTTGGCCTTTGGCGGGGTTCCAGGGGGCAGCGCCCCTTGGATGCCGCAGGCAAGGAGAAACGGCGATGGTGACTTGGCTTCGCGATTGGATTATCCGCCATCCCGCCATGCGGGCTTGGTTGGATGGGGCTGCACAGACTTACACGGCTATACCGACGGGATCCCGACGCCAGCTTTACGCGCAAACCGATATCGAAGGGCATTACCGGGATTGGGAAGCGGTCGGGAATGATCTATACAAGGCGATGGATACGGTAAAGAGGGGGTTAACTAATGGACAACAATAAAGGCTTACCGTCTAAGCGTTCTAAACCAACCTCACAACAGGAAGTTTCCATCGTCCGGGATGTCTCTTTGGCTGGCGTTGTCGACAACTCGCTGTGGGATGGATCAAAGGTTCCATTCGGGATAGTGTTTGGCAATAATGCCACGAACACTGACATTAAAGTGACGATGAACATTGCGCTGATGCCCCAGGCTTCAGAGCTTGAGAAGCTGGAGCAGATTGCGCCTGGGATCGGCAAGTCGGTGATAGACGCCTTTAATGATCAGCGTCATCACCGGATGGAGATCGAAATGACCAGCGTCCTACGTGATGAGAGCAGACGGGATCGCGGTCAGATTGTCGGTGGATTAATTTCTTTATTTGGGTTGGGTGCGGCAACCTTTCTTGGCGTCTATGGCAATCCGTGGGTAGCGACGGTTCTTGCTGTGGTAGCCATGGGCGGACCTTTGGCGGCGCAGCAATTGGCTGGTACTCTCTTCAAAGGGAATGTTCCGGCTTCTGCGGGTATGACGGGGTTGCCTTCAAGCCCAACGGTAAAAGCGAATCAAGCCCATTCACCTCCAGCAAAGGGTCAGTAGCGCCGTGGCACCGATGACCGATAGGCCAGTGTTTGTTGACTTTTGTCCGGAGTGTGGTCAGCAAGCGGTTGCTGAGATGGTGGCACAGGTAACTCATCGGGTTGGCCAGCGGGAAGTTATCGTTGAGCGAGATCGCCATCTTCGTTGCGGGCACTGTGGTAACATAAGCTATCGCGGCGACATGCTAGATGAAAACCAGCACGCGATCGCCGCCATACTTCGCAAGCAGGATAATCTGCTCACTCCTGATGAGTTGCGTTCGGTTCGCCTCAAGTATGGGTTCACGCAGGCGGAAATGGAAAAGCTGCTTACCATTGGCCCCAAAACCTGGGTTCGTTGGGAACGCGGCAAAGTTGTCCAAGGCCTCGCCGCCGATCAGATGATCCGTCAGATCGCCAAGAACCCCGAGCTATTGCGGGACTTGATGACCAATAGCGACATCAGGAATGAGGCGGCTGAACAGGTGCTGGTCTCCTTTGATGAAACCGTTGAGCGGCGCATCGCCGAGATGCTGCGTCAGCGTCTTCCCGAGGTTGCTTCCGAGAAGTTGCAGGACGTAGCCCGCGTTGTCGCCACGGAGGTACGCCAGTCTCAACATGGCTATGGCCACAAAGATGCACGGATGGTGGCATGATTGAAGATCCAATCGTCGGTTCTTTGCAGGCATACCGCCGAAGAAATTGCAGTAATGCTTGGTAATATTGCCGCCAACCAAGCAGGAACCCTTCTTGTGTCACGGGGACTAAATTGGGCGGGGAATCCAGCCTATACGGAGCGTTTGAGAACATGGATGATCGTGGCATGAAAGTGGGAGGTACCGCTGAGTACGATCATCGATGAGATCGACGCCTTCATGGCGCTCCCTGACCGGCGCGTCGCTTGGGATCAAGATCCGTATCCGCTCACAACCCTGCATGTGAAGGAAATGAAATGGTCAGTCCATCAGAATGGTATCGATACCGGATTCTTACTGGTAGCGGCATATTGCCCATCCCGCCTTCCAGGAGAGTTTGCATTGTCCTTGCGCCATCGCCGTGATTTTTGCCGACTCGATATGCGTCCTATGCGGGCAGTCACCCTCTCTCTTGGCATTGCCGCCGGCCCCGTCTTTTTTTCATGGCCCACATACCGAACCGCGTGCTTAAATCGAGTCGGAGTACATGGTATGCTGGGCGAACCTGAGAAATTTGCGCCTGGGCAGCTTGGGGTCCAGGCCGCACTCGATTGGTTCCTCCGTGAGCATGGGATATTCGCGATCGATATCCCGCGGTACCTTAAGTTGGGACGGTGAACGCTATGCTCTTCAGCACGCTCCCCATGGATCTGCTACAGGATCTGCACGCTGTCGAAACGACTGACTCCGGCATCCTGGTTCACACCCATTGTCTCTATCCGTCGCATCTTCAAGTTTGTGTGCGGATTAGCCCGCTACCTGATGGTCATTTCCGGGTTTCCGACGATGCTGGCGGTTTGGCCGAAGTGCTTTCAATGGGATTGGAAACCAAAAAGCCGGGCAGTTTCATCGCTGGTTGCGCCACCCGCTATGGCCTAAACTATAATCGCGGTGAAGTGGCGATCACGGTTGAGAATGCTGGCAAGCTCGCCGCTGCGGTCATGCTGGTGGCCAATGCGTCCAAGGATGGCGTGATGCAAACTGCGATCGCCCATCCGATGCGCGATACTCCTAGCTTTGATTTCGCGTTCAGCAATTTCGTGCATGCATGCTACGATGGCAAATTTCGGCCTGGCCTGATCGCCGGTGCTAGCGGCACCCATCGCAAATTCCGCTATATACACCATCGCGGGCAGACGCTGGAAGTAAGTCCGAATGATCGAATCGTTCTGGTTGAGCCGGTGTCCCCCAGTCAGATGGGGATTGCAGTTAAGGTTCAGGCTCACCGCGATATTTTGGAACGAAAACTACCTAACTTGTGGCAATGCTTGGTCGTTGATCGTGAAACGGACGAATGGCATCCCAGCGACTTGGCCACTCTTAAACAGGGTGGGGTTCAATGGATGGAGTTTGCCCAAGCGGAGCAGGAATTGTCGCGCTACGTCCATTAATCAAAACTCACATTCAAAAGGTGGTGCCTTCGGCGACCAGGGCTTTGCCCTGGACCCACCAGGAGCCTGAAGGCCCCTGGCCCCACTTTGTTTGAGACAGATTCGCTACCGGATAAGACAATCATGCCGATCGTCAACCGCATTGCCGCCTTTCACGACGACATGACCGCGTGGCGGCGTACGCTGCACGCTCAACCTGAACTGGCGTTCGAGGA
>CAUYTZ010000361.1:0-4745 GCA_963575695.1 uncultured Gammaproteobacteria bacterium
ACTCCGGATTCGTCGCCCCAGGCGCCGTCTCTCCAGCCGGCCTACGGCCAGCTTCCGCGACGGCGCCTGGGGCGACATGTGCTTCTACAACCTTATTGGGCATTACCATGGGACTGTTCTCCTACGCCCTCAAGGGTAAACCTTCGGGGGGCCGGTGTCCCATCTTTGTTGGCACGGAGGGCAAGGACCAGCGCCCCATGGTCGCGGCCATGATACGCACTGTGTTCGCCCAAGGCGACGCCAAGGCCGCCAGCGAGCAATGGCGCAAAGTCGCCGACAGCCTGCGTCCAAAGTTCCGCAAGCTGGCCGACATGATGGATGGCGCTGAGAACGACGTCCTGGCTTTCATGGCCTTCCCCAAGGAACATTGGGCAAAGATTTACTCGACGAACCCGATCGAACGCCTCAATGGAGAGGTCAAGCGCCGCACCGATGTTGTGGGTATCTTTCCCAACGAGGCCGCCATCCTTCGCCTGGTCGGAGCCATCCTCTTGGAGCAAACCGACGAATGGGCCATCCAGCGCCGTTACATGACCCTGGAAACCTTGGTTCCCTTGAGCGATAATCCGGATGCGCTGCCGGCCATCGCCGTAGCGTAACAACCGGCAACCAGCGCCGGTGGTGACCCTCACGGTCCCCCGCTCTTACACCACGTCCTGGGGCACGATCCGATAATTTGCGCTTCTGCTTTCGCCAAACGCCCCAGCAACTCGATCACCAATGTCCGCAACTCAGCGGCGGACATGGCTTCAAGATCAATCGATGGTGTGGCGGTTGGCGTCATGCGTCAATAAATGCACATCGCCAAATGTTTTGGAATCCCCCTGAGTCGATTTGTCGCACCCATCGCGGAACCAGCCCAACGCCACCGGTTATTGAGCATTCACGGATGACGGCTCGGTTACCGCTGGCATCGGCATTGGCGCAAATGTCGGTGGCTCTTTCGCGGGGGGGGTGATCAGCGAGGATGGAGTCACAACGGTCGGACTCCATGCCTCTTTTACGCTTGGTCTCGAGATCGAGCTTGGCTTTGAAGTCCACATCGATAATGATGCGGTTAAAGAATTCGGTGATGATATTGTTTCCGGGGCAAGCAGTATTGTTTCAAGTGATACTATCTTTGGATCTGATGGCAGCGATATCATCAGCACCGGGCAAGGAATGGATATCGTATTTGGTTATGGTGGAAATGATACAATAGATGGCGGAACTGGCAGGGACTTCTTGTTGGGTGGCGATGGAAACGATTATATTGAAGGTGATTATGGTGACGATTATATTAGCGGTGGCAGTGGCAATGATACCCTATATGGCCAGGATGGCAATGACACTATTAACGGTGGCGACGGACTTGACCTGATCATCGGCGACACCGGTAATGATTATATTCAAGGTGAGGCTGGAAACGATTCCATTTCGGGTGGAAGTGGTAACGATTACCTATCGGGAGGTGCGGATTCCGACTGGCTGAGTGGTGGATCAGGCAACGATACTATCGATGGTGGCTCAGGCGATCAAGATACGGTCAGCTATGAATATGCCTCCTCCAGTGTCCTGGTTAGCCTCAAAGATGGTGAGGGAAGGGTCGTTGATTCTGACGGAACGATCATTGAGACGGATTCACTGAGCCATCTCGAAAACGTTGTTGGGTCGAGCTACGATGACATCATCATCGGCGGTGGTGAGAGAAATCTACTGTCCGGGGGTGCGGGGAATGATACTCTTGCCGGTGGCGATGGTTATAACAAGCTATTGGGCGGCAGCGGTGATGATCTGATCAGTGGGGGAACGGGGTACAACACTCTGGAAGGTGGCGATGGCAACGACGTTCTGATTGCCGAGGGAAAAGAGAACACAATTTCTGGCGGCAGCGGAAACGATACGATTATCGCAGGCAACGGCACCAGTGATATTTGGGGCGATGCCGGCAATGATGTGATCGTTTCCGGCAGCGGGAACGACTTTATTTCGGGTGGCAGCGGCGCAGACACCATCGTGTCCGGTGCCGGCAACGATGTTGTCGTCGGGTACAGTGATGCGGGCGACACCGATGCAGATATCATCATTACCGGCGATGGGAACGATTATGTTTTCGCAGGAAGCGGCAACGATATGGTCAGCGCCGGCAACGGCAACGATTATGTCAGCGGCGGTGCAGGCAATGACACCCTGCTTGGCGGGTCCGGAACCAACACCTTGGTGGGTGGCAGCGGCAACGATTTCCTGCTTGGGGGCTCGGGTTCCGACCGGCTTGATGGGGGAGCGGACAACGATACCCTGATCGGGGGCGGGGGCAAGGATATATTGACGGGGGGGGCCGGCCTCGACACCCTGTCGGGAGGGATCGGCAATGATACGCTCGATGGCGGTTCCGAAAACGACGTCCTCATCGGTGGCCAGGGGAATGACAAACTCATAGGCGGATCCGGAAATGATGTCATCCTTGGTGGTGCCGGAACGGATACGGTCGTCTTCACGGGCAATTACAACGACTACGTCATTGAAAGAGATTCCAGTGGCAACGTTATTATCACGGACACGCGGACATCCGGCAGCAATGACGGCACGGATATTCTAAACAGCGTCGAGATGCTGCGCTTTGCTGATACGACTTATGGGGTAGATACAGGCAGCTTTGTTGCGACCGGAACGTCAAGCAGCGACCAGATTGCGGGAGGGGAGTCTGCCGATACCCTTTCGGGTGCGGGTGGCAATGACGTCCTCGACGGTGATGCGGGCGATGACGTGTTGTCGGGAGGCACTGGTAACGATACGTTGAGCGGCGGGACCGGCAACGATACGATTGACGGCGGGGATGGCACTGATACCGTTGACTATGGCGGCGCCTCTGGAAGCGTCACGGTCAACCTGGCGCAGGGCACGGCGGCCGGCGCGGATGGCGAAGACAAGCTGTCCAATATTGAACGTGTCAGGGGTTCTGACTACGACGATTATTTGCAGGGCAACACCGGCGCCAACCAGATTACCGGCGGTGCCGGCAATGACACCCTGTCGGGCTTGGCGGGCAACGACCTTCTAGACGGAGGCGATGGGAACGACAGCCTGATCGGGGGGAGCGAGGCGGATAACCTTTGGGGCGGTGCCGGGGAGGACTCCCTTTCCGGAGGGGACGACGATGACAGGCTTTATGGCGGGGATGGAAACGACATCCTCGACGGCGGCAGCGGGAGTGATACGCTGGCCGGGGGAGAAGGCACGGATACTGCGATTTATGAAACCGCAACGGCAAGCATCAGTGTCGATCTGGGCGCGGGTACCGCAGTGGGGGATGGAAAGGATACACTCTCTTCAATCGAGAATGTCACGACCGGGACCCATGATGACACGCTGGTCGGCAGCAGCAGCGCCAATATTCTCTCTGCCGGGGCGGGAAATGACACCCTGAGCGGTGGAGCGGGTGACGACACTCTTCTCGGTGGGGATGGCAACGATCTGGCTACCTATGCCAGCGCCTCGGGCAACGTTGTGGTTGATCTGTCGGCCGGGACCGCGTCGGGGGCGGACGGGAACGATACCCTGTCCTCGATTGAGAACGTCGTTGGCTCCAGCCACAATGACACCCTGATTGGAACGTCCGCCTCAAACACACTCTGGGGTGGTTCCGGCGACGACACCCTGATCGGCGGGGCCGGTTTTGATACGCTCATTGGTGGGGACGGACAGGATACCGCAAGTTACGTAACGGCAACGACCGGCGTGTCAGTCGACCTGGCGGTCCGCGTTGAGGATGGCGTCACCTACGGTATCGCCTACGGGGCGGACGGTGACGTGCTGAGCGGCATCGAGAACGTGACCGGCTCGGGCTATGCCGACACCCTCACGGGCGAAGCCAATGCAAACGTCCTTTCGGGCGGTGCCGGCAACGACGTGCTCTCGGGTGAAGCGGGCAATGACGTCTTGGCCGGCGATGACGGAAATGATCGCCTGGACGGCGGTACTGGCGACGACACGCTCTCGGGCGGCAGCGGCAACGACACCCTGGACGGTGGAGAGGGAGACGACACGCTCTCAGGGGGCAGCGAAAACGACATCCTCACGGGGGGGGGCGGCAATGACGTTTTGGCCGGCGATGACGGGAATGATCGCCTCTCCGGCGGAGACGGCAACGACACCCTCACCGGGGGCAGCGGTGCCGACAGCCTGGACGGTGGAGAGGGGAACGACACGCTCGCGGGCGGCAGCGACGACGACACCCTCGCGGGGGGAAGTGGCGATGACGTTTTGGCCGGCGATGACGGGAATGATCGCCTCTCCGGAGCGGAGGGAAATGACACCCTGAGCGGAGGGGCCGGTGACGACACCCTTGAGGGTGGCGCTGGCAATAATGTGCTCTCTGGTGGCGACGGCATCGATACCGTCAACTATGAATCTGCCGGCGGTGCCATGGTCGTAAACCTCGCGGCTGGCACCGCGATCAATACCGACTTCAGTACGGACACCCTGAGCGGGATCGAGAACGTCACGGGCTCGTATATTGCGGACACGCTGACGGGCGATGGTGCCGCCAATGTCCTCGATGGCGGGCATGGGGACGATACGCTGGCCGGTGGTGCCGGGAACGATACGCTGATCGGCGGCGACGGAACGGATACCGCCTCCTACAGCCAGGCACAGGCCGGCGTGACCGTCAATCTGGCCACCGGAACCGCGAGCGGCGGTGACGGAAGCGACAGCCTGTCGGGGATCGAAAACGTTGTGGGGTCCGGTTCCGCCGACACGCTTAC
>CAUYTZ010000362.1:0-1160 GCA_963575695.1 uncultured Gammaproteobacteria bacterium
TTTGACCAGGACATGCGGCCGGCGGCACAAGGGCAGCGGGTTCGATTCCATGATGATCCGCCAGCCCCGTTCGTCACCGGTGCGCACCGGCCAGGCGTAGGCTTCCATGCCAACGGTGTTGACGAACTCGTCCTTGTTGGCGGGGGCGAAGTAGGTCTTGAAGGTCTGCGTCGTCCCCAGCGGGAAGGCGTGGCCTTCATTGGCGGCGATAAACCGGGCGGTGGTGCCGTTGGAAAGCTGGCCGGAGCCGCGATACTCTTCGAACACCAGCCCTTTATGGGGGAAGCGGCGCCGGACATCTTCGCGCAGCGGCTGGGCGCCGGTGGCGGAATAGTATTTGTAGGCTTCCTTGATCGACGGATGGCTGATCAGCTTGTCGAAGAACTCGGGACTGACCAGGGCCATGACCCCGGTCATGACTTCGCCCAGCAGGTTGTCCTCGATGTGGCGCAGCACCTCGTTGATCTTGGCGTCGATGTCGGTGGTGTCGGTGCCGAGAGCGAAATCGACGCTCTTCTGGGTGATGCCGAACACCGTGTAAAGGTTGTAGAGGGTCTTGCCCGAGCCGCCGACGATGATGCCCTTCAGGGCGCCCATCCGCAGGTATTCCAGCGTCAGGGCGAACTTGCGCCGTCCGGCTTCGACCTTGCGCTGGTAGGCCATGGTCATGCTGTCGGGGCCGATCTGGCCGGGCGCGCGGCGGCCCTGGACATCGGCCGGCAGCACCAGTTCCTCGTGGGGAATGTGCGGCACCCGGAACGACAGCACGCTGCGGTCCTCGTTCCTGCCGACGGTGGCGGGCGAACCGGGTTCGCGCTCGGGCAGGATGGTCAGGTACTCGTTGACCAGATCGAGGGCGATGTCGCGGGTGGTGATGCCCTCGGCCGGGAACAAATTGTAGTCCTGCAACCGGCCCCACAGGTTGGGGATCAGGTTGATGGCTTCGGCGGCGAAGAAGCCCTGATCAAGCGCCACGTAGACCAGAGATGACGTGATCAGCCGGGGATCGGCCAGCGACCGCATTTCCTGACTGGTGGCGGCGGCGGCATGTTCAGCCCGGCGGCTTTCGCCCATCATCTGATCGAGCCGCTGGGCATTCTCTTTGAAGACCTGGACCGCCCGCTACCATGGCCACGAGGTTTTGCCGCCGGAAGCTATCC
>CAUYTZ010000363.1:0-3998 GCA_963575695.1 uncultured Gammaproteobacteria bacterium
CACGGTGGCGGCCTTGATCGGACTGCCGCCCGTCACCGGCAGGTCTTCGGACAGCGGCGCGTCCCAGGCCAGCCATTCGACCGCGCCGCCCAGGGAGCGATCCGCCGACAGCAGGTCGCCGATCGCGCGCAACAGCGCATCAAGGGCGATGGCGCGCGCCGCCGGCTGCCCGGCCTGGGCGTAGACCTCCAGCCGGGCGGCATGGTCGTAGTGGTAGGTCAGCGGCGACAGGGTGATCTCGGGCTTGCCGGCATCCCCGTCCCGAACGATGATCAGGCCGCCCTGGGGCACCCGTTCGGGCACGGCGGATTCTCGTTCGATCGCGGCTCCGGGCACCGCGGTCAGCGCCGCAAACAGCGCCGACAGCACGGTTTCGCGACGACTGGGCATGAGAGGCATCCGTACTGATCGGGAGAAGCGGGGAATATTGCCCGGCATACCCTTCAACCGAGATTAGGCGGATCGGTTCCTGCTACCTCGAGGCGCTTGTCAGTGGTAAAGTGGGATCGGCGTGAATGTGAAAGATTAGCACAGGGCATGAACATGGCTGACGGAGCAATACTATCTCGTTTGCGAGAGTGGTTAGTAAGAGTCTTTGCCCAATCAATTGAGAAAGTAACTAACGAAGGTGATCGTCAAGAAATTGCGAAATGGCTATCTGATTCTCGTGATCTTCTTAATAGTGATAAGACGCATAGCGAAAAGATCAAGGCTCTATATTATCTGACTGATATGAAGAGCGCTGTTCGAGTCGTTGGAAACAGCGTGACAGAGACTGTAAAGAGCTACAAAAACTCCAATCTCCCTTTATCCGTAAAAATCGCGGTTCCGGTGACTTTGTTGGCAGCCCCTTTTATCGGGGGTCAGGGGGCTGGGATAGCAGCGCTTGGAGGCGCTTTGGGTCTGCCTGTACTCCTTTTGGTTTTTCTTGGAGCCGCAGGCATCTCCTCGATCTTGGAAACAATGGTAACTAATCGAGATGCGGCTCCATATCTTATCGGGATACTTGAAATTATTGCCCGTGACGAGATTGCCCGGCGAACAAGCGCAGCCCTTAAAACGGCGATGCGCACCGATCCGATTGACTCAAGGCGATTTCCCATGCCATCGGACGAGGTAAAACTTCGGCAGAAGCTTCTCGCCATGGACCCATTTGACTTTGAATCACACATCGTCAGTTTCTTTAAGACTGATGGCGTGAAGGCTTGGACGACCAAGAAGTCAAACGACTTAGGAGTTGACGGGTTCGTCGATCACCCCGACGGGCTGATCGTCATTCAGTGCAAACGGCACGCGACTAATAATCCGGTTGGAAGCCCTCTTGTACAGCAGTTCAAGGGGGTTATAGAGGAAAATGGCGCATCGAAAGGGTATCTTGTGACGACATCAAACTTTACATCCGGGGCAATAGAGTCTGCTGGCAAGTTTGATAAACTGATATTGGTAAACATTGATGAACTCGTGCATTGGCATGCCTCAAGCCCGATGTCATCACAAGTATAGGCTCTAAATTTTGTTAGGCTATTTGCTCGAAGTGTTGCTCGATCATACCCGGAAACTCCGCCTCGACAGCGGCAACCGCCCCGGCGGGACAGGAAGTAGGGGGTGCCGGGTGGCCGGCGGCGGCGCCTCTTCGGGTGACAAAGCGTAGGTCTCCAGGGTCCAGACCAGCCGGTCGGGGTCCAGCCGCCGGGCGGCCTGGATCGCGTAATCCACCCCGTCCAGGGTGATCAATTCGTTGGGCCGGAACGCTGGCAGTTCGGACGCCCGGACTTCGAACAGGGCGGTGGCCGAGATCAGCCGCGTGTCCTCGAAACGGATCTCGGTGTCCGGCCGCTTGGCGATCACCCGGACGCTGCGGGCCGGGCCGCCGGCCGGGGTGTAGGTGGCGGGGGTTCCGAACAGGCGGAACACCCCATCCACCGCCAACTGGGCGGGGTTCACGGCTTGGGCGCCTGGACCGCAGCCGCCGACTGGGCGCACAGCACCCTGACCGCGGCGTCATCCACCGCCGCCAGTCCGGCCAGTTCGGGGAACGAGGCCGCCAGCACCGAAGCGGTGACCGGCGCGCAGAATCTAATGCAAAATTGGCCAGCATTCCAATCGCAACGGAATATTGGCCAACTGTTATGTAGATGATAGCAATGCTATTGTTCTATTTTCCAGCTTGGGAAACCAAGATCTTGTCCTCCCAGCCAGGTCAGACGTCCGGTTTTTCGCTCTGCGCAAACGTCCAGCTCAGCATCAATAGTCTTCATTGCCAGATGAAGCGCTTGAATTGCATCTATTCCCATTGCATAGAATGCCTTCTTGGTTAGTGGTCCAAAAATTTCATAAGGACAAACGTAATCCGTCCCCCCAGGCTCCTGCCTGGGAATTCCAATAGACACTCTAACTGAGTTCCCATCAAATTCCAGGTCTCTTATTGCTATAATTTGGCCAAGCTCAAGCTGATTCATATTGTTCTCCATTATCTTGGAAAGAGCGGAGGTAGAAAGCCGCCGTGCAAACAAGCGGCATATCGTTGCATCGCATTCGCCCAGCATTGCTGTCTAAGAATATTATTTGGCAAGGTGCGGCATCGAGCGTTGTCGATAGCAAATTGATACTCACAATCGGCCGCAGATGCGACGTCAGCGTTGGGGCCAAGGGGATTCTGGCCGTCCCCGCCCGGAGGTGTGTCCGTTTTGCCGTTGTCCGGAACCGACGCCTGACTTCGCTTATCATCTGGAGTTTGGGTGGCGTTGTCTTGATTTGCCGCGCTTTGCGCGGAAGCGGTTCGATCATATTCCGACACTTCCACCTGTGTTCCATCCTGAACACGAGTATAGGCCCGAACATGAACCATTCCAGATTGGTTCAGAGAGTGTGTTGACTCGACGCCGCTGTTTTCTCGCATAGCGCTCAGCGTCTTCTCGCTTGTGATCGGCGCAGCTTCTCCTTTGATCAGCCGGAACATCGTATCCGGCATGCGAGCTGGCCGCCGGTTTTCATTCGCTCCGTCATTGGCGATGCTGTCAAGCGGGCGTCCTGTCTCATCTCGGCGAACCGGTCCTGGGAACAGTGTCTTAAACCCTTTGGCAACCAGATCAATCCACGGTGCATGCTCCGGATGACTGGGGTTCCTATATCGTGAATCCGCAATCATGGCATCAAGATGCTTGAGCGTTAACTGTTTGGGAGGACTGCGCATGTGACACTCCTTCGTGTCGGGAAAAGCAAGCGGACCATTAGCATGACGCCAGCAGGTTGTCAAGTATATATTCCTATGCTGCGATGCCGAGTCCAGGATGGCGGCCGGGACGAGTCGGTTCCGAAAACCCACGGCTTTTGGCAACTGCCTAATTGATAGGCAATTACCCTTGAGCACCGCCCGGCTTCACGGAACTGTCTCCGTTCAGTTTTTATCCACAGGGTTATCCAGGCCCTTTGGGGGCAACCGGAAAGTCAACCCTTTGCTGCGCCGCAGCATCAGTTCGAGGTCAGAACTTTGACCAGGACATGCGGCCGCCGGCACAGAGGCAGCGGGTTACTTTCCATAATAATCCGCCAGCCGCGTTCATCGGTGGTGCGCACCGGCCAGGCGTAGGCCTCCATGCCGAGGGTGTTAACAAACTCGTCCTTGTTGGCCGGACGAGCCGGCACCGCTGATCACCTGGCCGCTGGTGGTGACCAAGGGGCCGGGACCGGGGCGGGAGGATAACTTCAACCTCGGCATTTATCGGATGCAGGTGCTGGGGCGCAATAAAACCCTGTATCTGATTAACGAGTTCTCCCACTGACCAATCTGGTTATTATCAAACAGATTGATTATTTTTGATCTTTTAGTCTCAACATACACTAATTTTTTTCACCCCAGTGTATCATTTCACCTTCAGCAGGGGGAGAATGTGCGATGGCAGCACCGCCAGTCGCGGGAGCAGCGACCCACCCAGGGGCCCTGGGGCAGGGACTCGTTCTGAGAGAGGCCGAGTGGTCATTGCCGAAGGCCGCCAAGG
>CAUYTZ010000364.1:0-22554 GCA_963575695.1 uncultured Gammaproteobacteria bacterium
CATAAAGCATATGGCGCTCAACCTGATCCGGAAAGCTCCGGGAAAGGTTTCTCTACGCGCTCGTCGCAAGGTGGCGGCATGGGATGACGATTTCCTCGCAAGCCTCATCTCTGGTTGATATTTTCACCCGATTCCCCTGCCGGCGGTTACGATGTGGTCAAGCTGATTAGTGCGAATTTCGCTGTCGTAGTGGGTATAGAGCCGGAGGTTTTTGTCGATGACGGCCGACACCCCCGCCCCAAAGACCGCCGCATCGCGACCTGTTTTAGCCGAGGTAACGGTGAACTCCTGGCCCAAGATAGACTGTTTGGTCGTGGTGCCGGGATCCAGGATGTCATGATCCCAACGAACACGAAGTTCCGGTTCCAGCGCCAAACCGTCATTGAGATGGAAGGTGCGAATCGCCCGCCCGCCCACGCCCGAACGCACGGAATGGCGCTTCTTGCCTTGAACCGTAAGATTGAGCGCCTCGGCTCCGGTCTCAGTATAAGTATCACTGTACGAGAGGTCGTAGCGCAAACTCACGCTGGGTTCCAGAGTATAGTCGCTGAGGGAGAAACGATACCCGGTCTTGGTTTCGAGACTGACGTTGTAGCCCGTGGTCTTGCCCTTGGCCGTACGGTTGATGATGCCAAAGGCGATGTCACGCTCGGTTTCCACTTTATTGAGGGCGAAACCAAGATTACCGTCAACAAACCATTGGCTTGGGGTCCAACCCGCATAAATGCCGGCATAATAGCTATCCACGGTCGCGTTACCGGACGCGTTCTTGCCGGTTACATCGGAGCGAGCATAGCCGAGGGTGGCACCCACACGCAGATCCGGGATCACCAGCATGTCGGCACCGGCCAGGGCACCGGCGGTGGTGCGGTTGAATCCGGAATGTGTATCGTCGCCGCTGTTGTTTGAGAACACGCCGAGGCCACGCGCCCAAACGCTGAGTTTACCGGAAGCCTCGCCCGTCACGTCACCCCCGGAAATGCCGGCCGTTGCTGCCGAAGACTCGCCAAAACCGGCACCGCTCATGGACGAACTCGACATCCCGGCGGAGCCGTGAGCCGCGCCGCCGACGCTGTTGAAGCGGACACTGGTCATGTTGCGGCTGGCAAGTTCGGCTACGCTCGTACCGCCGGCCCGGACCTGATCCAACCGGGCCGACACGGCGTTGCCGAAAGCGTGGCTCGTGGCGGTCATGGTCTGGGCGGTGTTGGCGTTGCTGGCACCGGCGATCTGACCCAGCGCGGATGGGAGAGAGGCGTCGGGCAGCCCCTCAAGGGCGTAGAGCACAGTATCGAAATCGAGCGAGCGCGAGCTGCCTTCGATGAGACTTGTGCGGAGAAGAGCGGTGACCACGTTATTCTGGTTGGGGGTGGTGCTAAGGCTGTGCAATTCCCTGCGGATAAGATCTATGGTTGTCCTTTGATAATCACGTTCGAATCCCAGCAGCAGTGCGGCTTCCTCGGCGTCGAATTCAGCTCCGGACAGTTTGCTGAGAATCGACGCTCGTAGAACAACATACTCGGCAGAGAGTTCTTTCTTGATTTCAACTTCTTGTTCTGGTGTTGGATCTTCCACTGGAAGCTGAGACAAATGAACACCCAAGTCGTCAACAAAGAGCTTACCATTATTTGAGTTAAATACAAGTTGATAATCGGAAGAATTCAAACCGACAATGGTTTCATATTCATATTTGGTGTACGCATTGGTCAGACCGGTCAGACCGGTCAGAGTCGCCAGAGGAGGATTGCCCGCAAAATTTACGACAATGGACCCTGTACTGCCGACCTCACGCCAAGCGCGCAAGCTAACCTTATAGGTGGCATTCTTAACGGTCGTCACCGTCTGAGTAAGGGTTACGGCATGATCGTCATTCTGACCCGTAAAAACAAAGGTAGCGTTTCTACCCGCGCCGGTGAATGTAGTCCCGCTGATTATACTCGCGATATACACTCCGTAGGTAAAATCAGTACCACCACCAGCGACATCGTTACCAATCCTCCAGCCGGTAGGTTGCCCCCCCGTCAATGTCGCTGAAGTGCCGTCGGTGTATCCGCCACTCGTCGGATCCGCAAAAAAACCGCAGTTAGTCAGCAAGTTACCTTCTTCAGCTTGGCACGGGGCGGTGTTGTGACCTGCGTGTGCGACCGAAGGCAGGCAAAATGGCAAAGCCACCGATGCCAGCAGCGCCAATTTGAAGACGCTACTCTGAAAACGTCGTTTGGAACGCATTTTAACGGAATACGAATAATTCTGCACCTTGTGCCCCCCCCTGCTGGACGAAACGGGAACCTAGTCTCTCTTCCAGTCCCCGCGCAGTTTTTCATCTAGCATTTCCGGTTCCGGGCAACAACCTCTCATTCCAGCGAGCCTTGGAAATGACACACGGGCCTTCTCAGCCGTTATCGCCACCCTTATTGCGCATCAACCGCGCCTTATCCCGCTGCCAATCGCGCTGGGCTTCGGTGTCCCGCTTGTCGTGCTTGCGCTTGCCCCGGGCCAACCCCAAACGGACCTTAGCGGTGCCACGGTCGTTGAAATAGATCGCGATCGGCACCAGGGTGACCCCCTTGGTCCGGATCGCGCCCAGCAGCTTATTCATTTCCCGTCGCCGAACCAGCAGCTTGCGCGGCCGCCGCACCTCATGTTGAAGGTGGCGTCCGGCCAAATTATATTCCGGAATATAGGCGTTAAATAGATAAAGCTCGCCGTTGATCTCGCCGGCATGGCATTCGTTGATGCTGGCCTTGCCACCACGCAACGACTTGACCTCGGTGCCAGCCAGCATGATTCCGGCTTCCAGCACTTCGTCAATGAAGTAATCAAACCGGGCTCGCCGGTTTTGTGCCGCTACCCGGCCCGGTTCGTCGGCATCGCGCGACACGTCACGCCTCTTTCACAAAAAACGGTGGACCAGAAGCCTGAAGGTTCCTGATCCACCATAACCACAACCAAATTTAGCGCTTGGAGAACTGGAAGCTACGACGAGCCTTGGCCCGGCCATACTTCTTGCGTTCGACCACCCGACTATCACGGGTCAGGAACCCAGCCGCCTTCAACGCCCTGCGCAATCCCGGCTCGTAAAAGGTCAGCGCGCGCGAGATGCCGTGGCGAACCGCACCGGCCTGACCGGACAAACCGCCGCCCTTGACCGTAGCGACCACGTCAAACTGGTTGGCGCGATCAGTGACCTGGAACGGCTGCCCCAGAATCATCCGCAACACAGGCCGGGCAAAATAGACCGTCACGTCGCGACCGTTGATGGTGACACGGCCGGGGCCGGGCTTAATCCATACCCGAGCCACGGCATCCTTACGTTTGCCGGTGGCATAGGCACGACCCTGAGCATCGATCTTGGGCAGAACCACTTCGTTGCCGACGGCAGCGACGGCTTCCGGAGCCTCCGGAGCGCCCAATTCTTTAAGACTGGTGAGAACACGGGTCTCAGTAGCCATACCGCTCACGCGCTCCTCTTGTTCTTCGGGTTGCGGGAAGCGATATCCAGCACTTCCGGCGACTGCGCGGCATGCGGATGATCGGGACCAGGATAAACGCGCAAGTTGCCCATCTGACGCCGACCCAGCGGCCCGCGCGGTACCATGCGCTCCACCGCCTTGATCACCACCCGCTCCGGGAATCGACCGTCCAGGATTTCACCCTTCGAACGGCCCTTGATGCCGCCAGGATAACCGGTGTGCCAATAATAGATGTCTTGCTTGCGCTTGTTCCCGGTCAGGCGAACCTTGGCGGCGTTGATAACGATGATATGATCGCCGCAATCCATATGCGGCGTGAAGGTAGGCTTGTGCTTGCCGCGCAGAATAGAAGCTAGGATGCTGGCCATCCGGCCTAGCACCACGCCCTCGGCATCGACCACAAGCCACTTCTTGTCGATTTCCGACGGTTTCAGGGACAGGGTTTTCATGACAAATCTCGCAGACAAATCTCGCAAACGAAACCGGCCGAGCCGGCGCGGGAGCGACGGTTTAGGCCGTTGACGCCGCCACTGTCAAGGCAAAATCGTCAAGCCTGCCAAGCCAGTTAGCCAAGAGGTGCCATAATACCTCTGCGCAACCCCTTCTCGTTACTGTGGCTTACCCCCGCTGACTTCAGCCTTAAATTTCAGCCTTGAAACGAGCCGGGGGGAGGAACATCGACCAGGGCATGAGGCGGTATCGAATAGGTGCCGGTAACATGGGCGACCGGCTGGTCATCTCCCTCGGAAAACAGCAGAATTTCGCCATAGGCCAGCCGCTTGCCCAGCTTAAGAACCCGCGCTTCGGCCAAAACCGCGCGCATCGGCGGCCGACGCAGGAAATTGATCGTCATCGAGGTCGTTACCGCCAGTTCAACCCGACCGATCAGGCCGAGCACGGCCCCATAGAGCGCGACATCGGCCAGGGCGAACAGGATCGGCCCGGTCACGGTGCCTCCAGGGCGAACGAAGTCATCCTGGCACGGCAGCCGCAGGCGAATTGTGCCGGGGGCCAGGGCCAAAATCTCGACCCCAAGATTTCCGATCATCGGCACCCCTTCCCGGATCAGAGCGTTAAGATCTGCAATCGAAATCGCCGGGGTATTTGTCATGGTGAAGTCCTTTACTCGCTGTCGGGATCACCGCGCAGCCGCTTGGTTTCCGAACGCTGGCTCTTGCCTTCCAGCCGCCGCTTGCGGCTGCCCAGCGTCGGCCGGGTTGGGCGACGCGGCACCGGCGGGATCGCCGCTTCCCGGATCAACGCGATCAACCGGTCGCGCGCGTCCTGGCGGTTGCGCTCCTGAGTGCGAAAGCACTGAGCGGTAATCACCAGCACGCCGTCATTGGTCAGCCGTCGTCCGGCCAGACGCTCTAGCCGCACCCGCACCGGATCGGGCAGCGACGGCGACATACGGACATTGAAACGCAACTGCACCGCGCTGGAAACCTTATTGACATTCTGCCCACCCGGTCCCGAGGCGCGAATGAAGTCTTCGCTTAATTCGCCTTCGTCCAGAGCGATGCGGCTGGTAATTTGAATTATGGCCATTCCGTCGCGGGGAGTAGAGGGATGGTGAAGGGGGGTGGGAGGAATAAACGCGGGAAAATGTCAGCGCAGCAACCCATAGCGCAACGCCGCCCACAGCTTTTGCCATTTCGATATTCGCAACGGCGCGCGTTGAGACCAGCCTCGCCGCATCAAGCGATGCAACAGGCCATCATAGATCCCACCCATCAGCAACGCCGGCCGCAGCCGCCAGCGCTCGGTGCGCCGCAACGCCGCATCGGCGTCGTCGAACCGCTGCCGCGCCACCACCGCCACCTGTTCGCAGACCCGCGCCAGAGCCGGATCGGCAAGGATCGCCGCCAATTCGGCCCCAGGATCGATACCATTAGCCAGCAGGAGTTCACGCGGCAGGTAAAGCCGGCCGCGCCCGGCATCCTCATCGACATCCCGCAGGATGTTGGTCAGTTGCAGGGCGTCGGCCAACGCCAGAGCAAACGCCTGATCGGCCTCTGTCACCTTGGCCCCAAACACCGGCAACGACAACAACCCAACCGTTCCCGCCACCCGCCGGCAGTAAAGCCGCAACGTCGCCCAGTCTGGGGCGCGAATGTCCGCGCGCGCGTCCATCTCCATACCGTCGATCAACCCTAGAAATTCCCCCTGGGGCAGAGCGAACCGCGCCACCGGCCCAGCCAGGGCCCGGGTGGTCAAGACCGTCGGTCGGCCTTGGTACAGCCGCTCGATCTCCTCCCGCCACCGGCCCAAGCGAACCAGTTTTTCCGCCGGGTCGCCCTCATCATCGGCAACGTCGTCCACCTCCCGACAGAAAGCATAAATCGCGAACATGGCGTGGCGCCGCTCGGGCGGCAGAACCTTCATGCCCAACGCAAACGAGCTGCCGGACCGCGACACCACCTGGACCACATGGGCCAACGCTTGGGCCTCGCCACCCACCCCCGGTCCCACCCCCGGTCCCGGTCCCGCCTGCGGGCTGTAAGTGGTCATGGCTCCAGCAGCGCCAGCACCGCTTCGGGTGGACGGCCCAGCGCCGCCCGTTCGCCAACCACCACAATCGGCCGCTCGATCACCGCCGGCGTCCGCACCATGGCTTCGATCAGCGCTTCATCCGACAACCCCGGGTCATTCAATCCAGCCTCCGCCGCTTCCTTGGCCCGCAGCAATTGCCGCGACGACAGCCCCAGCGCGGCCAGCAGTCGGCGCAACGTGGCGGCATCGGGCGGAGTCTTAAGATAATCGACCACCTGCGGTTCGATCCCGCGACGACGCAGCAGTTCCAGCGTCTCGCGCGATTTGCTGCATTTCGGGTTGTGATAAATGGTCACGGCTGCGGACAACGGACGACCTCCGGCAAAAACGGGTGCTCCCGAGCATAGCAGAGGCGACGGCAGAGCGCAAAAGCCCCGCCGCTCCATTTCAGAACCGCTGGTCCGTAATTAACCGTCTTCCCTGATCCCGTTTGATCTCTTATGGTCGCGCGCGGATGCGAACACTTGAGGGATTTTTGGGCATGGCCTCGACAAAAGCGAACACCACCCTGATGGATGGCAATCAGGCGGCGGCAACTGTCGCGTACCGGTGCAGCGAGGTCATCGCGATCTACCCGATCACGCCGTCTTCGGCCATGGGCGAGTTCGCCGACGAATGGGCGACGGAAGGCGCGCGCAACCTGTGGGGCGATGTGCCGCAGGTGATCGAAATGCAGTCCGAAGGTGGGGCCGCCGGAGCGATTCACGGCGCGTTACAGGCCGGCACGCTCGCGACCAGCTTCACCGCCTCCCAAGGCCTGCTGCTGATGATCCCCAATATGTACAAGATTGCCGGGGAACTTACGCCGTTCGTGCTCCATGTCGCCGCGCGTGCGCTCGCGACTCAGTCGCTGTCGATCTTCGGCGATCATTCCGACGTTATGTCTTGCCGCCAAACCGGATTCGCCATGCTGGCGGCGTCGTCGGTGCAAGAAGCACATGATTTCGCCCTGGTTGCCCACGCCGCGACTCTGCGCACGCGGGTGCCGTTCATCCACTTCTTCGATGGCTTCCGCACCTCGCACGAAATCAACGACATCCATACCCTGTCCGACGACGACATCCGCGCGCTGATCAACGAGGATCTGGTCGCGGCCCACCGCCATCGCGGCCTCAGCCCCGAACATCCGGTGGTGCGGGGCACGGCACAGAATCCAGACACCTTCTTCCAGGCGCGCGAGGCCTGCCAGCCGTTCTATGACGCCTGCCCGGCCGCGATCCAAGAGACCATGAACCAACTGGCCCAGCGCACCGGCCGTGGCTATCGCCTGTTCGACTATCATGGCCATCCGCAAGCCGAGCGGGTGATCATCGCCATGGGTTCGGGGGCGGAAACCGCACGCGAAACCGCGCAGTGGCTGGCCGAGCATCGCGAAGAGCGGGTGGGCGTGGTCACGGTGCGGCTGTACCGACCGTTTTCGATCGTGGACTTCGTCGCCGCCCTGCCCCCAACCACGCGCGCGATCGCGGTGCTGGACCGGACCAAGGAGCCGGGCGCGCCGGCCGAGCCGCTCTATCTGGACGTGATCGCGGCGTTGAGCGAGGCTCGCGCCCTCGGCACCAACCCGCTTCAAGGTGAACCGGTCGTAATCGGCGGTCGCTATGGCCTGTCGTCGAAGGAATTTACGCCGACCATGGTCAAGACCGTGTTCGACGAACTGAGCCGTGAACGGCCCAAGCGTCGGTTCACGGTCGGGATTATTGATGATGTCTGCGGTTCATCGCTGCCGCCGGGCGACGATCTCGACATTCAGCCCAAGGACGTGGTGCGGGCGCTGTTCTTTGGTCTTGGTGCCGACGGCACGGTCGGGGCCAATAAAAATTCGATCAAGATTATCGCCGATGAAACCGGTTGCCATGCTCAGGCTTATTTCGTCTATGACAGCCGCAAATCGGGCAGCACCACGGTTTCCCACTTGCGCTTCGGGCACGAGTCGATTCGTTCACCCTATCTGATTCGCCACGCCGATTTCGTCGCCTGCCACCATTTCCCGCTGATCGAACGCATGGACATCCTGGCCAACGCCCGACATGGCGCAACCGTGCTGCTGAACGCGCCGGGTACGCCGGAAGAGGTGTGGGCATCGCTGCCGCGCGAGGTTCAGGAACAGGCGATCGAAAAACAGGTGCTGATGTACACCGTTGACGCCAGCCGGGTGGCGCGCGAGGCCGGGCTGGGCCGACGAATCAACACCATCATGCAGACCTGCTTCTTCGAACTGGCCGCGCTGATTAAATCGTTCGATTTGCCGCTGATCACAGCGGTAACGCGAATCAAGGAAGCGATTCAAGACAGCTATGGTCGCGCCGGTGAAGACGGGGTGCGGCGCAACTTTGCGGCCGTCGATGAGGCGTTGACTCACCTCTACCCGATCGAGGTTCCAGAGCACGCCACCGCCAGCCATTACCGGCCACCGGCGGTTCCCATCACAGCCCCCGATTTCGTCCAACGAGTGACCGGGATCATGATCGCTGGCCATGGCGACCTTCTGCCGGTCAGCGCCTTTCCGCCCGACGGCACCTGGCCGACCGGAACTGCCAAATTCGAAAAGCGCGCGATTGCCGCCGATGTTCCGGTCTGGAACGCCGAATTGTGCATCCAGTGCAACAAATGTGCGCTGGTCTGTCCGCATTCGGTCATCAGAGTTAAGCCGTGCGCCGCCGATCAGGTGGACGACGCCCCGGAAGGGATGCCGTTGCTGGCCTATCGCGGCGAGGAATTCGCCGGCCACAAATACCTGCTGGCGATTTCGCCCGACGATTGCACCGGCTGCACCCTGTGCGTGGTGGTCTGTCCGGCCAAGGACAAGGCCAATCCGCGCCGTAAGGCGCTGGAAATGCGCCCAGCGGCCGAAGGACGAACGGCCAATCAGGAACGATATGACTGGTACCTGACCAAGCCGGAGGCGGAGCGGACCAAGGTTCCGTTGAACGTTAAACAGATCCAGTTGCTTGAGCCGCTGTTCGAATTCTCGGGGGCCTGTTCTGGCTGTGGCGAAACCCCCTATATCAAGGTGCTGACCCAGTTGTACGGCGACCGGATGATCATCGCCAACGCCACCGGCTGTTCTTCGATCTATGGCGGCAATCTGCCGACCACACCCTATACCACCAACGCCGATGGTCGCGGCCCGGCCTGGGCCAATTCACTGTTTGAGGACAACGCCGAATTCGGCTTCGGTATGCGGGTTGCGGCGGATCAATTGGTCACTCAGGCGCAATATTTGGTGCTGCGCCTGGCGTCACACCTGGACGCCGCCCTGTCGGCCCAACTGCTGGAAGCCTGCGAGGGCGAGCCGGCGATCCAGGCTCGGCGGTCCCAGGTGCTGGAATTGCGCCGGGTGCTGGAGGGGTTGCGTAACGACGCGCTCGCCCCGGGTGAAGCGCTGATGGTGCGCCGATTGCAAGATCTGGCCGACTATCTAACGCCGAAAACGGTGTGGATCGTCGGTGGCGACGGCTGGGCCTATGATATCGGCTACGGCGGCCTGGATCACGTTCTTGCCAACCGACGCAACGTCAATATTTTGGTGCTGGATACCGAGGTTTATTCCAACACCGGCGGCCAGCAATCAAAGGCCACCCCGCTCGGCGCTTCGGCGAAATTCGCCATCGCCGGCCGCGCCGTGGCCAAGAAGGATCTGGGCATGATCGCCATGACCTATGGCCATGTCTATGTTGCCCAAATTGCGTTCGGGTCCAAAGACGCCCAGACCGTGCGCGCGCTCCAGGAAGCCGAGTCGTACAAGGGGCCGTCGCTGGTCATCGCCTATAGCCACTGCATCGCCCATGGCTATGATCTGGCCCATGGCTTGGACCAGCAGCGGTTGGCGGTCGATAGCGGTCACTGGCCGTTGTATCGCTTCGATCCGCGCCGACTGGCCAATGGCGAAAAGCCGCTGGTGCTGGATGGGGTTCAGGGCAAGACCAAACTCGGCGAGTTCATGGCCAACGAAACCCGGTTCCGGGTGGTGGAGCGAACCGATCCGGAGCGGTACAAGGAGCTGCTCAAGGCATCGGAGGCGGCCAATAAACTGCGCCTGGACCGCTTGCGCCATGCCGCCGGCTTCCAGGAAACCGCACCGGAGAAGTGATGAGGGAAGGTTAGCCTTCGGCGACCAGGGCTTTGCCCTGGACCTACCAGGAGCCTGAAGGCCCCTGGACCCCCTTTACTTGGGATGGAACATGAAAACCATCCCAAGTAAATAGGTCCAGGGGCTGTGCCCCTGGTCGCCGAAGGCTATTTCCCTTTGCGTTCCTTGGCCCGTGCGAACGCATCGGCCAGGGCATTGTCCCCAAACGACGGCGGAGTCGGAGCCTGAACGACGGCAGCCGGAGCCGGCCTACGCGCCCCGCCACCCTGCCCCGCTCCCGACTTTGGCCCACGCGGTCCGGACGGACGTCCCTCGGAACGCGGAGTCGGCACGGACGCCGCCGCCACTGGAGCGGCGCTTTCTTCTAGGCGCATGGTCAGCGAGACCCGCTTGCGCGCCAGATCCACTTCCAGCACCTTGACCTTAACCACATCGCCCGGCTTAACCACGGTGTGCGGGTCTTTGACGAACTTGTCCGCCAGCCGCGAGATGTGAACCAAACCATCCTGATGGACGCCGATATCGACGAAGGCACCAAAAGCGGTAACATTCGTCACCACCCCTTCTAGAACCATGCCCGGCTTCAGATCCTTCAGTTGCTCCACGCCATCCTTGAATTCGGCGGTCTTGAATTCCGGGCGCGGATCACGGCCCGGCTTTTCCAGCTCGCGCAGAATATCGGTCACGGTCGGCACGCCAAAACGCTCATCGGTGAATTCGGCCGGATCGAGCGTACGCAACACCTTCGCATCGCCGATCAACGACTTGAGTTCGCGTTTAAGTTGCGCCTGAATCCGCTCCACCACCGGATAGGCTTCGGGGTGAACCGAAGAGGCGTCCAGCGGGGTGTCGCCGTTGAGAATACGCAAGAAGCCAGCGGCTTGTTCGAAGGTCTTGGCCCCCAGCCGTGGCACCTCCATCAACTGACGGCGGTTAAGGAAGGCCCCATTTTTGTCACGGTATTCGACGATGTTGCGCGCCACGGTTTCGTTAAGGCCGGAAACCCGAGTCAGCAGCGGCACCGAAGCGGTGTTGAGATCGACTCCGACCGCGTTCACGCAGTCCTCGACCACCGCATCCAGGGCGCGGGCCATCTTCCGTGGCTCGACATCGTGCTGATACTGGCCGACGCCGATTGATTTGGGATCAATTTTGACCAGTTCGGCCAGCGGGTCTTGCAACCGCCGCGCGATCGAGACCGCACCGCGCAGCGTGACATCGAGACCAGGGAACTCGGCCGCCGCCAGTTCCGAAGCGGAATAAACCGAGGCTCCGGCTTCGGAAACCATGACCTTAGTTAGATTCAGTTGCGGGTGCAGCGCGATCAGGTCGGCAACCAGCTTGTCGGTTTCGCGTGAAGCGGTGCCGTTGCCGATCGCGACCAAATCGACCTTATGCCGCAGGGCCAACGCCGCCAGCACCGCCAACGATCCTTGCCAATCCTTGCGTGGCTCGTGCGGGTAGATGGTGGCGGTTTCAACCATTTTGCCGGTGGTATCGATCACCGCCACCTTAACCCCGGTACGAATGCCCGGGTCTAGCCCCAGCGCCGTCCGTGGCCCGGCCGGAGCCGCCAGCAACAAATCATGCAGATTGCGCGAGAACACGCGCATGGCTTCGTCTTCGGCCCGTTCGCGCAATTCGCTCATCAGGTCGGTTTCGATATGGGGGCCGATTTTAAGTTTCCATGTCCAGCGGCAGGTGTCGAGCAACCAACGGTCGGCCGGCCGGCCGGCATCGACGATGCCGGTGGTCCGGGCGATGATCGCCTCGCACGGGTGCGGGGTCTGGTCCGGTTCGCCCACTTCCAGTTTTAGATCCAGCACACCCTGGGCCCGGCCCCGGAACATGGCCAACGCACGGTGTGACGGTACCTGTCCGAACGGCTCGGAGGAATCGAAGTAATCGGAGAATTTGGCCCCCTCGGCGCGCTTGTCCTCGATCAGCTTCGAAACGACTCGGCCCTGCTCGGCGAACAGAGTCCGCAGCCGCTTGACCAGTTCCGCAGTTTCGCCAAAACGCTCAACCAGGATGTGGCGGGCCCCATCCAACGCCGCCTTAGCGTCGGCCACACCTTTGTCTGCGTTAACAAACGCTTCGGCCTCGGACAAGGGCGTCCGAGTGGGATCGCCCAACAGCAGATCGGCCAGCGGCTCCAAACCCGCCTCGCGCGCGATCAAGGCCTTGGTCCGCCGCTTCTGCTTGTAAGGTAGATACAAATCTTCAAGATCAGTCTTGGTTTCGGCGGCGTTAATCTGGCCCGCCAACACCTCGCTCAACTTGCCCTGCTCCGCGATGCTCTTCAAAATCGCGCCACGACGGTCTTCCAGCTCACGGAGATAGAGCAACCGCTCTTCTAGCCGGCGCAACTGGGTGTCATCCAGGCCACCGGTCGCCTCCTTGCGGTAGCGGGCGATGAACGGCACGGTCGATCCTTCGTCCAGCAACTGAACGGTGGCTTCAACCTGTTGCGGTCGGACGGCAAGTTCACCGGCGATGCGGCGGGAAATGCCGGCGGTGAGGGCGGACAAAGCATTGGTCATGAGCGGACACCAGAAAGTCCGGCCGATGTTACCGGCCTGAAACAGCCACAAGGGATAGTGGTACAGTTCTATAGCGGACCCTGGCTGCGGTGGGAAGAGGGTTTGCTTGCCCTACTCCGGTCGTCACCTGGGAAACACGGGCGTCACGAACCCCGCTTGACAACCGCCCGAGGTCGGTGCTCCTTTCGTGCTGCGGCGCAACAGACAGCGCCAGACGGGGAGCACCCAATCGGGGAGCACAGCGGATATGGCCGAACGGGCTGATGGCTTCAGCGATTTTCTGGATGGCATCGAACGCCGCTGCCGACGGGCGACGCCGGGACCGTGGCGGATTGTCGCCGACGACAGCTTGGCCTGCGTGTGGCTGAACGGAGCCAGCGAAGAGGACGAACGACCGATTGCCCTGTTTGACTATCGTAACGCCGAAACCAACCAAGCCGATGCCCAGTTTGTGGCCAACGCGCGCGGCGATGTTCCCCGGCTGATCGAAGAGTTGCGGATTCTGCGCGGGCGGGTACAAGACCTGCTGGAGGCCAACAACCGTGAAGTGCAGGAACGGTTGCAAATGCAGCGGGAACGCAATGAAGCTCTGCACAAAGTAAATACCATGGCCCAACAACTGGCCCAACACGCCACCGCAGCTTCGCGGTTGAAGCGCTGAACGGATGGGGCCGGCGGCATTTGCTTAAGCCGCCGCCGTTCACACTTCGCCACCGGCGGTCCTTTCGGGAAGTCACCCTTGGCCCTGTCCTTGCGACGAATTTTCTTCGGCAATCCGCTTACCTCGGAGTCGCTCGAAGACCAGCGTTTGCCCAAGTGGCGTGCGTTGCCGCTGTTCGCCTCCGATGCGCTGTCGTCGGTCGCCTACGCCACTGAAGAAATCCTGTGGGTGCTGGTCGCGGCCGGCTCGGCGTTTTACTGGCTGTCGCTGCCGATCGCGTTGGGCATCGTCGCCTTACTGTGTATGCTCACCGCTTCCTACTGGCAGACGGTGCATGCCTATCCCGACGGCGGCGGCGCGTTCATCGTCGCTTATGACAATCTGGGCGAGGTGCCGGGACTGATCGCGGGGGCGGCGCTGCTGATCGATTATGTCCTAACCGTGGCGGTATCGGTTTCGGCCGGAATCCGCGCCGTGACCTCGGCTTATCCCGCCCTGCTGCCGCACAACGTCAGCCTGTGTTTGGTCGCGGTGGCCCTGATTACTTGGGCTAATTTGCGCGGGATTCGTGAATCCTCAACGATTTTCGCCTTGCCGACCTACGTTTTCATCGCGCTAACCCTTGTCCTGATTGGGAGCGGCTTCTGGCGTCTCGCTTTCGGCACCCTGGCGACCCTCCCGGCGAGTTCTGGCCACGGCCACCTTGCCGCCCAAGCTGCGGCCCAAGCGGCCCAAGGCATGGCCCAGACCGCCGGTTCAATCAGTTTGCTGCTGTTGTTGCGCGCGTTTTCCTCTGGCTGTACCGCCATGACCGGGGTCGAAGCGGTGTCCAACGGCGTGCAGGCGTTTCAAAAACCGGAGTCGCGCAACGCTGGCCTAACACTGGTCATGATGTCGGGGCTGTTGGGGGTCATGTTCATCGGGATTACTATTCTGGCCAACATACTGAAAATTGGTCCTTTGGAAGAAGAAAGCGTACTGTCTCAGGTTGCCCACGCCATATTCGGACAAGGATGGCTTTACATCGCTTTGCAAGCGGCGACGGCGTCAATTTTGCTGATGGCGGTCAACACCTCCTATACCGGATTCCCCGTCCTGGCCTCGATTCTGTCCAAGCAAGATTACCTGCCGCGCCAACTGGCTAATCTTGGCGACCGTCTGGCCTATTCCAACGGCATCTTGCTGCTGGCCGGCTTGGCTTGGCTGCTGCTGGTACTGTTCAACGCCGATACTCACGCCCTGGTACCGCTCTATGCCGTGGGCGTGTTTTTGTCGTTCACGCTGTCGCAAGCGGGCATGGTCGTCCGCTGGCAGCGGATACAAGGTCCGGGCTGGGAGGCCAAAGCGTTCATCAACGGCTTCGGCGCGCTGCTGTCCGGCATCGCCCTGATCGTGCTGACTCAGAGCAAGTTCACCGAAGGCGCTTGGATCATCGTGGTGCTGGTACCGCTGGTGCTCTATCTCATTCGTGGGGTCAAGCGCAATTATCTTCGCATTTCCAATGAGTTGTCGCTTAGGCATGGCGGCACTGGCATGTGGCTACGCGAATTGGACCAGTTCCGACCCAAGGTGGTGGTGCCGGTGTCTAAGATTCACCGCGGCACCCTGGCGGCGCTGCATTTTGCCCGCTCGATCACCAACGACGTGACCGCAGTGGTGGTCGATCTGGATGAAACAACGACCGCCAGCCTGAAGCTAAACTGGCGGGCGATGTGCTTTCCAGAGCCACTGGTGGTGTTGGAAAGCCCCTATCGCTCGACCATCGGACCCTTGATCGATTACCTGGAAGAAATCGACGCGCAAGAACCAGAACGCGGACCGGCGGTGGTGGTGGTGCCCTATTTCATTCCGCGACGGTGGTGGCAAAATCTGTTGCATAATCAGAGTGCACTAATGTTGAAGGCGGCGCTGATGTTTGATAAGCGCGAGAATGGTCGGGCCAGGATTGTGGTCGATGTCCCTTATTACCTGCGCTATTGATTGGATTATCAGTCACATAGCTAATAAAGTGCGGCCAGGGTAAAACCCTGGTCGCCGAAGGCCGGTCTCCCTTGTGCCAAATGCCCTTGGATTGGGCGGGGTTCGGGTTTATCGTGAAGCCGAAGTGCCCACCAAAGCCAAGACTTCAGGGAGTTCGCCCGTGCCCGACGATACCGCCTCTTCCGTTACCCCGGCCCGCCGCGGCTATCGCGCCCACAACCAA
The DNA here is from genome assembly GCA_963575695.1 of uncultured Gammaproteobacteria bacterium. Classification (GTDB taxonomy): domain Bacteria; phylum Pseudomonadota; class Alphaproteobacteria; order Azospirillales; family Azospirillaceae; genus CAUYTZ01. The sequence continues at coordinate 15,527 of CAUYTZ010000364.1, forward strand.
CTTCGCTTCGTTACCGCCACCAGCCTGTTCGACGGCCATGACGCCTCGGTCAACATCATCCGCCGTATCCTTCAGGCGGCCGGGGCAGAGGTCATTCACCTGGGCCACAATCGCGCGGTTGATGAAGTGGTGGCAGCCGCAATTCAAGAAGACGTGCATGGGATCGCGGTCAGCTCTTATCAGGGCGGACACGTCGAATACTTTAAGTACATGATCGATCTGCTGCGCCAAGCCGGACGCAGCGACATCCGCATCTTCGGCGGCGGCGGCGGCGTGATCGTGGCGGACGAAGTTGCCGAGCTACAAGCCTATGGCGTGACCCGGATCTATTCTCCGGAAGACGGTATGCGCATGGGCTTGCAAGGCATGATCGAACACATGGTCGAACTGGCCGATTTCGATCTGACCCCCGGCCCAACCCCGGACATTGGCACCTTGTCCAATCCCAGTTGGGCCAGTCTGGCGCGGATGATTTCCCAGATCGAAGCTGGCACAGTGCCAGCGGCGACGCTGGAGACGCTGCGGGCCAAGGCCAAAACGATTACCGTGCCGGTTCTGGGCGTGACCGGCACCGGCGGGGCCGGCAAATCGTCGCTGACCGATGAGTTGATTCGCCGCTTCCGGCTCTATGCCGGCGAGCCACGAATCGCGGTAATCGCGGTTGATCCCACCCGACGGCGCACCGGCGGGGCCCTGCTCGGCGACCGCATCCGCATGAACGCGATCAACGGCCCCTCAATCTATATGCGCTCACTGGCCACCCGCCAGTCCGGTAACGACGTGCCGCCGGCCGTGGCCGACATCATCGCCGCATGCAAAGTCGCCGGCTTTGATCTGATCGTGGTCGAAACCCCAGGCATCGGCCAAGGTGACGCTGGGGTGGTGCCGTTCGTGGACGTGCCGATCTACATCATGACTCCGGAATACGGTGCCGCCAGCCAGCTTGAGAAAATCGACATGCTCGATTTCGCTCAGGCGGTGGTGATCAATAAATTTGATCGCAAGGGGGCGATGGATGCCTTCCGCGACGTGCGCAAGCAGGTTCAGCGCAACCGCGAGGCGTTTTCGACCCCGGTGGAAGAGATGCCGGTGTTCGGCTGCATCGCCGCCCGCTTCAACGACGCCGGCGTCACCGCCTTGTTCCACCACCTGCTGGAATGCTTTTGTGAGGCTGGATTCACTAACCTTGCCGCAACCGAGGGCGCTCCGGCTCCGGTCGAATGCCGCCATTCCGATCCCGGCACCGGCGTCGTGCCGCCGCAGCGTCAGCGCTATCTGGCCGAAATCGCCGCCACGGTGCGCGACTATCACCAATCGGTCAAAAAGCAGGTCAAGATCGCCCGCGAACGGCAGCAGTTGCGCGTCACCCGCGATCTGCTCGCCGCCGAAGGCCAACCGACCCAGGCTGTCGAAGCGCTGCTGGCCAAGCGCGAGGCGGACCTGGACTCGCGTTGCCATAAGCTGATCGACATCTGGCCAAAGGTGCGCGAAAGCTATTCCGGCGACGAATATGTGGTTAAGATCCGGGACAAAGAAATCCGCACGGGCCTAACCAGCACCACCTTGTCCGGAACCAAGATTCCCAAAGTGGTTCTGCCGCGCTGGGAAGATGAAGCCGAAATCCTGCGCTGGCTGCTACTAGAAAATGTGCCCGGCAGCTTCCCCTATACCGCCGGTGTGTTCGCGTTTAAGCGCGAGAACGAAGACCCGACCCGGATGTTCGCCGGCGAAGGCGACGCTTTCCGCACCAACGCCCGCTTCAAGTTTGTGTCCAGGGACACCAAGTCCAAGCGCCTGTCGACCGCGTTCGATTCGGTCACGCTTTATGGCTTCGATCCCGATGAACGGCCCGATATCTATGGCAAGGTCGGCAACTCGGGCGTGTCGATCGCGACACTCGATGATTTGAAGGTGCTCTACGACGGCTTTGAGTTGTGCGCGCCGCTGACCTCGGTCTCAATGACCGTCAACGGCCCGGCCCCAATCATCCTGGCCATGTTCTTTAACACCGCACTGGATCAACAGGTGGTGCGGTTTGAACAGGACAACAACCGCCAGCCGACCGACGAGGAGATTGAGAAGATCAGGGCTTGGGTGCTGGAAAATGTGCGTGGCACGGTGCAGGCCGATATTCTAAAGGAAGATCAGGGCCAAAATACCTGTATCTTCTCGACAGAATTTGCCCTGCGCATGATGGCCGATATCCAAGAATATTTTGTCCATCATCGAGTGCGTAACTTCTATTCGGTCTCGATTTCCGGCTATCACATCGCCGAGGCCGGAGCCAACCCAATTTCGCAGTTGGCATTTACCCTGGCCAATGGATTCACTTACGTCGAGTCCTATCTGGCTCGCGGTATGCACATCGACGACTTCGCCCACAACCTGTCGTTCTTCTTCTCCAACGGCATGGAACCGGAGTATTCGGTGATTGGCCGGGTGGCGCGGCGGATCTGGGCCACGGCGTTGCGCTTCCGTTACGGTGCCAGCGAACGTGGCCAGAAGTTGAAGTATCACATTCAAACCTCGGGCCGTTCGCTGCATGCCCAGGAAATGGATTTCAACGACATCCGCACCACCTTGCAGGCGCTGATTGCGATCTATGACAACTGCAACAGCCTGCACACCAACGCCCATGACGAAGCCTTCACCACGCCCACGACTGAAAGTGTCCGTCGGGCACTGGCGATTCAGATGATCATCAACCGCGAATGGGGCGTGGCCAAGAATGAAAACCCCAACCAGGGCGCGTTCATCATTGATACCCTGACCGATCTGGTTGAAGAAGCGGTGTTGAGCGAGTTCGAGCGGATCAGCGAGCGCGGCGGCGTGCTGGGTGCGATGGAAACCGGCTATCAGCGCGGCAAGATTCAAGATGAATCGCTGCACTATGAAATGGTTAAGCACAACGGCGACTACCCGATCATCGGCGTCAACACCTTCCTCAACGCCAACGCAGACGCCGGGATGATCACCCCGGAGTTGCAACGCTCGTCGGATGAGGAAAAACAAAGCCAGTTGACCCGGTTGCACGCGTTCCAATCCCGCAGCGGCGCGGCGACGCAGGCGATGATCGAACGGTTGAAACGGGTGGCAACCACCAACGATAACCTGTTCACGGTGCTGATGGATGCGGTGCGAGTCTGCTCGCTAGGACAAATCACACAAGCGCTGTTCGAAGTCGGCGGCCAGTATCGACGTAATATGTAGATGGATAGGTTGGGGGGGCGGCGAAGCCCCAAGTTTCTTTGGCCAAGCGGCTGAACTTCGGGCCGAACTTCTCCACCTGTTCTTTGCGGGGAAGCGCTTCATGTCTGGGCGGAAATCCTGGCTTTCCCACGGGCACCCGCCGTCTGAGGTATAACACTGGCTCTGTGTCGGAGAGGGAATTTGGGCCGGATTGCCATAAGGCGTTGCCGCGAAAGAGTTATGGTCAGGGAGAGCGGGATGAGCAGTGAAGACCTCAACGCCAAGGCGGCTTGGCTGCGGCGCGAATTGTTTGAAATGGTCATCCGCCACAAGGCGGGCCATATTCCGTCCAGCTTCTCTGCGGTCGAGATTCTGGTCGCACTCTATTACGGCGGCGTCGCGCGCTGGACTCGCGGTCAGCCCAAAGACCCGGCCCGTGATAAAATTTTGATGAGCAAGGGCCATGCTGCCATGGCTCAATACCCGATCCTGGCCGATCTAGATTTCTTCCCGCGCGCGGAACTGGAGCGTTTCACCCAGCCCGGCGGCCTGCTCGGCATGTACGCCGACTGGCGGATTCCGGGCATCGAGGGCATTTCCGGCTCGCTCGGCCACGGTATCGGCATGGGTTCCGGGCTAGCACTGGCCGCACGACGCGACGGCGGCGGCCAGCGCTCGTTCATCATCCTGGGTGATGGCGAGTGCTATGAAGGCTCGGTGTGGGAAGGGGCAATGTTCGCCGCCCACCACCACATCGACAACCTGTGCGCGATCGTCGATCGCAACTCCTTGTGCATCCTGGGCAAAACTGAAGAGTTGCTGCAACTGGGCGACCTGGAAGCCAAATGGCGCGCGTTCGGCTGGGAGGCGGTCAGCGTCGATGGCCACTCGATCCCGACGCTGCTGGCGGCCTTCGCTCGACTAGGCCAGACCGGCGGCAAGCCGCTGTGCATCATCGCCAACACGGTCAAGGGTAAGGGTATCTCGTTCATGGAAGGCCGCGCCGAGTGGCACAACAAGATGCCCAATGCGGCGCAGATCGCACAGGCGCGGGCTGAACTGGGTATTGAAGGAAGAGCGTAAGTCATGACCGAAATAAAATCAACCGAACGGCTGATGCGCGATGCCTTCATCGACACCGTGTTTCAAGCGGCTAAGGCCGACCGCGATCTGTACTTCCTTAGCGCCGATTTTGGTGCTGCGGCGCTGGATGCCTTCCGCCGTGACTTGCCCGAGCAGTTCATTCACACCGGCATTTGCGAACAGAACATGGTCGATCTCGGGGCTGGGCTGGCGATCGCCGGAAAAAGGGTCATGCTTTACGCCATGGCTCCGTTCATTACCGCTCGCTGTTACGAACAGATCAAGGCGGTGCTGGTTTCAATGCGGCTGCCAGTAACCCTGATCGCGGTCGGGGTCGGCTTAGGCTACGACCATGCGACCATGACTCACTTCACGCCTGAAGACGTGGCCGCGATGCGCGCACTCAACGGGATGGAGGTGCTGTCGCCATGTGACGCGGAGGCTGCCGAGGCTCTGGCCCGCGACCTGATCGCACGCCCCCGGCTAAGTTATGTCCGCCTGGAACGCCAAGGCATGGCTCCGGCCTACAACGGCACCTTCGCGGCGCTCAAAGTCGATGGCTTGGCGACGCTGGCCGAGGGCAAGGACGTGGTCATCGTCGCCTGCGGCTACCTGACTCACAAGGCACTGAAGGCGCGTGAGCAACTGGCCACGGCTGGGATTTCGGCCGCAGTGATCGACCTGTTCCGGATCAAGCCGCTCAACGGTGCCGAGCTGGTACGCCGGTTGGCAATGTATCCAGCGGTGGTTACGGTCGAAGAACAATTGCTGGATGGCGGTTTCGGCGGCGCGGTGCTGGAGGCGATGGCCGATGCCGGGCTGTCGCGGCCGGTACGCCGATTGGGTCTGCGCGACGGCTTCGAGGTGGTTAACGGCAGCCGCGATCACCTGCATCACCTCTACGGTATTGATACACCTTATATCGTGGCCGCAGCCGCCGGACTGGCCAGCGGGCAGGGATAACGTGCCGGGCCTGATGCCGCCCCCCAGATCCGTTTCTGGGGGGCTTTTCAGTTCGATGCAAAGTCACAGCGGTGTGATCCGCCCCCCCAAGCCGTTGATCAAATTGGCGAACCCGGGAAAGCTGGTGTCGATGGCGGTGGCGTCGTCCACCGTGACCGGTTCGGTGGTGGCGGTGCCCAGAATCAGGAAGCTCATGGCGATGCGGTGGTCGAAGGCGGTGGCGACGGTGGCCCCCCCCCGTGGCGGACGGCCGGTACCGTAAACCGTTAGGCTGTCCGGCCCAGTTTCCACCCTAACCCCGCAGGCGCTTAACCCGGCGGCGATCATCGCCAACCGGTCGCTTTCCTTGACCCGCAACTCGGCCAGACCGCGCATCACGGTCACGCCCTCGGCGCAAGCCGCAGCCACGGCCAGAATCGGGTATTCGTCGATCATCGACGGGGCCCGCTCCGGCGGCACCTCCACCCCTTTCAAACCACCGTACCGCACCACCAGATCCGCCACCGGCTCGCCGCTCTGATCGCGGGGGTTGGTGAAGGTGATGTCGGCACCCATTTCGATCAGTGTTTGGTACAGACCGGTGCGGCGGTCGTTGGTGCCGACGCCGGGCAGCGTTACCACCGAGCCGGGCCGCAGCAGCGCCGCCACGGTCGGAAACGCCGCTGAACTGGGATCAGCCGGGACTGAAACCGCTCGTCCGATTAATTCAGGATGACCGGTGATGGTCACAGCCAGAGCACCGTCGGACAGGGTTTCGCTGGTTACGGTGACCCCGAAATAACGCAGCATCCGTTCGGAGTGATCGCGGGTCGGCTCTGGCTCAATGACCGTGGTCTTGCCAGCGGTGTTGAGACCGGCCAGCAGCACCGCTGATTTGACCTGTGCCGAGGGTACCGGCAGCCGATAGTTGATCGGGATCAGGCGGTCGGAGCCGACCACCGCCAGCGGCAGGCGCCCCCCCCCCCGGCACAGGAACCGGGCACCCATCTGTTCCAGCGGCTTGGTCACTCGTGCCATCGGCCGGCGGTTGAGCGAATCGTCGCCGGTGAAGAAACTGACGAAGGGATGGCTTGAAACCACGCCGATCAGCAAGCGGGCGGCGGTGCCGCTGTTGCCCATGTCCAGCACTCGGGCCGGTTCATCCAGGCCACCGACGCCGGTGCCGCGCACCCGCCAGCGTCCGCCCGGCTCCTGGATTACCTCCGCCCCCAAGCAGCGCATCGCAGCGGCAGTACAGAGCACGTCTTCGCCTTCCAGTAGGCCATCGATCGTGGTTTCGCCCACCGCGAGTGCGCCCAGCATCAGCGATCGGTGAGAGATCGATTTGTCGCCCGGAATTCGTGCCGTACCGGTCAACACGCCGGTCACCGACGAACGCATCGGTTTGGTCTGTTCAGGCATGTTGGCCTCCCTTGGCATGAACCTTTTTCCGCTGTCGGCAGTCTCTAATCGAGCCGTGAACAGATGGCAATCGTATTTGAGGGCTTGGGTAGGCACTTTGTTTTTGACAACTGCCGCAGGGCATGGCAAATGGGCTAGCGGGGGGCACCCCAGCACCGCCGAGCGGGTGGCAAAGGAAAACGGAGGTTGGGTCTTGGCGAAGCCGGAGTGGGGAACGAAGCGCATCTGCCCGAATTGTGGCACGCGATATTACGATTTGCGTCGGGAGCCACCGACTTGTCCATCTTGTGGCGCGGTGTTCGATCCAGAGGCACTGTTGAAGTCGCGGCGTGCCCGACCCGTTGCGGTCGAGGAGATCAAAAAGGCGCGCGTGATTGTGGATCCAGACATTG
>CAUYTZ010000365.1:0-1635 GCA_963575695.1 uncultured Gammaproteobacteria bacterium
TTTTTTTGTTGCCATTTCGTTGCCCAGGTGGCGTGGGGCGTATCCAACACCCGCAACAATCATTCAGGAGAGCGGCATGAGCACGAAAATCCGCAAGACAGGCCAGTACCAGACCAAGACTGCCATCAAGGCTGCATACCAGAAAGGCCGCCAAGCCGCACGGCAGTGCCAACTGGACTGGGAGTTGGAATGGGACAAGGACACAAAGAGGCAGCTAAAAGAAATTCAACGGATAGCGGATCCCGAAGCGAGGGCAAAAGAATTTCAATGAAGGTCAGAAGCAGAGAAACTTCAGAACGAGCTGATTGCATCAATAACGAAGAGCATCCTGGACACTGTGGCAAAAGCTGGGGCAAAGGACAATATCAACCAAGGAGCAGTCCATTGAATAACATCGTTCCGTTCAGTTTGGAGAGTCAGCAGGTTCGCGTTATCGACAAAGATGACAACCCGTGGTTCGTTGCCGCTGATGTTTGCGCGGTGCTGGGTCTTGGGAACACGTCCCAAGCCATGTCCAGGCTCGACGACGACGAGAGGAGTACCATCATTTTAAATGATGGAACCGATGGCAACCCGAACCAGACCATCATCTCCGAATCGGGCATGTACGCCCTGGTTCTGACCAGTCGGAAACCCCAGGCCAAACCGTTCCGCAAGTGGGTTACCGGAGAGGTATTGCCCTCCATCCGCAAGACAGGCCAGTACCAGACCAAGACTGCCATCAAGGCCGCATACCAGAAAGGCCGCCAGGATGCGCAACAACTCCTACCAGAATGGCAAGAGAACCGGACCACTGGCAAGGTGATGCGGCATGAGCTGACCGACACCATCAAGGCATTTATCGAGTACGCCAAGGCCCAAGGCAGCCGGGGTGCTGACAAATATTACATGAATATTACGAAAATGCTCAACGAAGCCGTTCTGGGAACACACGCCAGCAACAACCCTCATTTCCGGGACACCTTGGATGCAGGCCAACTCAGCAATTCCCGGTTAATTATGTTTTTTTATAACCTTTATGAGGTTTTTTCTCGCTTAATCGCACATAAAAGGATTTCATTTTCTCTGAAAACGGCATAAAAACCGCACAGGGTATTGATTTTCAGAGTAAAGAAATTATAACCAAAGATTACCAATTTGTAACGCATTGATTTTGCAATTGTTTTTCGCCGGGAATTGCTGCCTCAAAACAGCCATCGCCGAAAAAGACGGCGGCAATGCTGCCATCTCCCCGCCGCTGACCGGCCCACGCGGCTCCCACCGCCAGCGGCACGGTATCCCCGACAATCGGGGTAGCCCCCAAAAAGCCTGCCGCATGATCCACCAAGTGCATGGAACCACCCCGACCTTGGCAACAACCGGATTTTCTACCGTACAGCTCAGCGATCAGAGCCAGAGGATCCCCCCCCTTGGCCAAAAAATGCCCATGGGCACGATGGGTGCCAAACAGCCCATCCTCTGGACGCAAATGCGCACAAACGCCCGCCGCTGTTGCCTCTTGGCCAGTACACAAATGAACCGGACAGCGCATTAACTGTTCATTTTCTTTGTAGCGACTGGCAATGCCCTCCTCCACCAAGCGAATGCGCATCATGCTGTGGTAGAGACGAAGAAGTTCTGGAGATGTGATCATGT
>CAUYTZ010000366.1:0-26993 GCA_963575695.1 uncultured Gammaproteobacteria bacterium
CCATTGCATGGGCTACTGTCTTCATGGTCGCAGGTTGTAACTGGCATCATCTCTGCTTTGGCTGGCATCAGAGACGATCGGACCACTGCAATAGTAATGGCTGACTTTAATGTATGAACAGTCAACACACAATTAAAATGGTGGAGACGGCATCCAGAAGGCTCCTGGATATATTTTCGTCTATTATTTTCCCCAACAGGTTGCGCCAACCAAAATTAGACAGACCCCTGATTGACAACGCCAAACGGCTCGGCCTGGATGCCGCCCGCATCGATGAGGAACGGCTGCAGGCCCAGCGCAAGATCCTGGAAAAGAGCGAGACGGCCTACCGTTCCAGTATTGACAAGCTGATCGCGGAGGAAAAACGCCACCGGGATGCGGCCCTCAATGCGGCCGTGATCAGTGATGGCACGTTTTTGCCTTCGGCGACCAGGGCGCTGCCCTGGACCCCCTTTCTTAAGTAAGATCAGGTGATTACATCCGGCTTCGTTCGCCCGGTGTGGTGTTCGATTCCGGCCAGGCCCTTAGCCAGCGCCGCCAGATCAGCCAGGGCCTCGTCTGCGGTCAGGTCGTGACCGGCGGGGTCCGGCTGATAGCGTTCCAGATAGACTCGCAACGTGGCCCCGCTGGTTCCGGTACCGGATAGACGCATAACAATGCGCGAGCCATCGTTGAACACGATCCGGATGCCCTGGCGTTCAGAGCGGCTGCCGTCGACCGGGTCGGTATAGGCGAAGTCGTCGGCCGCAACCACCCGCCCGGCGGGCAACACCCGCCCCGGCAGACCAGGCAGGGCGGCGCGCAAATCCACAATCAGGTTATTGGCGGCGGCGCTGTCGATACCTTCGTAATCATGGCGACCATAGAAGGTTCGGCCAAAGCCGCGCCAGTGCTCGCGGACCAAATCTTCAACCGACAGCTTGCGCACCGCCAACACATTCAGCCACATCAGCACCGCCCACAGCCCATCTTTTTCCCGAACATGGTCGGAACCGGTACCAAAACTTTCCTCACCACACAGGCTGATGCGGTTGTCATCCAGCAGGGTGCCGACGAACTTCCCCCCGGTCGGCGTTTCAAAGCAGGGAAGACCCAGCGACTTGGCCACTCGGTCAGCGGCTTGGCTGGTCGGCATCGAGCGGGCGATGCCCTTCAATCCGGCGGCGAAGTGGGGCACGACCTTGGCATTCGCCGCCAGAACCGCCAGACTGTCGCTGGGGGAGACATAGAAATCACGGCCCAGGATCATGTTACGGTCGCCGTCGCCGTCGGAGGCGGCACCGAAATCAGGCGCGTCAGGGCCGGACAGGCGCTCGACCAGTTCGGCGGCATGGACCAAGTTGGGGTCTGGATGGTGGCCACCAAAATCTTCCAGGGACACGCCGTTAATCACCGTGCCGGGTCCGGCACCCAGACGGCGTTCCAAAATCTCGATCGCGTAAGGGCCAGTGACCGCGCTCATGCCATCGAACACCATACGGAAACCGCCGGCGAACAGGCGACGGATGGCGTCCATGTCGAAAATCTGTTCCATCAGCGCCGCGTAATCAGCGACCGAATCGACGATTTCCACCACCATTCCACCCAAACGGATTTCGCCATCGCGGTTCAGATCCACGTCGGCGGCTTCACCGATGATCCGATATTGAGTCAGCAGCTTGGAGCGGGCGAAGAAGGCCTCGGTCAGCGACTCGGAAGCCGGCCCACCGTTAGCACCGTTGAATTTAATCCCGAAATCACCGTCTGGCCCACCAGGATTGTGGCTGGCGGACAGGATGAAACCGCCCAAGGTTTGGCGTTCGCGAATCAGGTGTGAGGCGGCGGGGGTAGACAGAATGCCGCCGCGACCAACCACCGCCCGGGCCACGCCATTAGCCGCAGCCAGCTTGAGAATCGTCTGAATGGCGATCGAATTATAATAACGACCATCGCCGCCAATGACCAGAGTGCAGCCTTCGACCTCGTTCAGGCAATCGAACGCCGACTGGATGAAGTTCTCCAAATAATTCGGCTGTTGGAAATGCTTGACGGATTTGCGTAGGCCCGAGGTGCCCGGACGTTGATCATCGAACGGAACCGTGGAACGAATGGTCATGGCCGGTAAGTTCACAAAAAAGAAGGGGTCTGGGGAATTCATTCCCCAGGCGGGTTTAGGCGGCAGCCCAATCATGTGACCAGTGGCGTCCAGGGGCCTAAGACCCCCGGACCCACTCACTAGAAACCGGTCAGCGGCCCTTCAGCCAAGTCAACATGGTATCGGCGTCAGAAACCTCATAGGGATCGGTCGGGCATTGGTCAGAATAACCCGGCTCGGCAAACGTCTTCACGATCTCGCCGTTTTCGACATACATCGAATAACGCCAAGTCCGCATTCCAAAACCCAGATTGGTCTTATCGACCAACATGCCCATCTTGCGGCTGAATTCGCCATTGCCATCCGGGAGCAGGAACACGTTTTGCACGCCCTGAGCCTTGCCCCACTGGTACATGACGAAGGCGTCATTGACCGACAGGCAGATGACCTGATCGACACCCTGCGCCTTGAACTGGTCGTACAGTTCTTCGTAGCGCGGCAATTGTTTGGTCGAACAAGTCGGCGTAAAGGCCCCGGGCAGGGCGAACAGAACCACCTTCTTGCCGCTGAAGATTGCGTCGGAAGTCAGATCCTTCCATTCAAAAGGATTCGGCCCGCCGAGAGCTTCGTTCCGCACCCGGGTCTTGAAGGTAACGCTTGGCACGCGCATGATTTTCCTCGGCCTCCAAAAAGGGAAACTTCGGCTGGACGGCGGTTAAGCCGCCACCGCGAAGACTGGACCGATTATAAAGCGCAATTGCCGGTACGTCGAGTCCAGGAATACAGCCGAGCCTTGAGGCTGACGCACCAAGCCGGGGGGACTAAGGGCCAAAGCCCCTTGTTCCCCTAGCTTTAGGCTTCAGGCCGGAGTCTTGGCCGAAGCCGGCGTTACGCTTTTAGCCGAGGTCGCCGCCGCCTTGGCCTTGATCGTCACCCCTCCAGGTGTGGCTGGACTGGGCAATTCAATATTGACTTCAAGCGTGGAGCAACTTCCGCCACGATCCAAGCGGACTTCGACCTTGTTACTGTCGATGTCCACGTATTTGGCGATCACGTCGAGCAGTTCTTTTTGCAGAATCGGCAAAAAGTCCGGCCCCTCACGCCCGGCCCGTTCATGGGCCATGACGATCTGCAACCGTTCCTTGGCATGAGCCGCCGAACTGCTTTTCTTGGGCGGCGCTGAGCGGAAGAAATCAAATATTCTCATCACGACCTCCGCAGCAGGCGATCAAACAGCCCGCGCCGTTCCGGTTTGATGAACCGATGTTCGATCTGCTCGCCCAAGAACCGACCAACGGCATCGCGATAGGCCTGGCCGGCGTTGCCTTTGTCGGCCAAAACCAGCGGGGTGCCTTCGTTAGAGGCGCTGAGCACGGCCTGACTTTCCGGAATTACCCCCAGCAGGGGAATCGCCAGAATTTCCAGCACGTCATCGACCTTGAGCATTTCGCCACGTTCGGCCCGTTCGGGATCGTAGCGGGTCAGCAGCAAGTGCTTGTTAACCTGAGCCAATCCCATTTCGGCCCGACGTGAGCGCGCATCCAGAATGCCAAGCACCCGGTCGCTGTCGCGCACCGAGGAGACTTCGGGATTGGTGACCACGATCGCATCGTCGGAAAAATAAAGCGCCATCAGCGCGCCACGTTCGATTCCGGCCGGCGAATCGCAAATGATGAATTCGAACTCCTTCCGGAGTTCCTCCATCACCTTTTCCACCCCCTCCTTGGTCAGCGCGTCCTTGTCGCGAGTCTGAGAGGTGGGCAGGATAAACAGGTTATCCACCCGCTTATCCTTGATCAGGGCCTGATTAAGCCGGGCTTCGCCGTTGATGACGTTAATGAAATCAAATACCACCCGACGTTCGCAACCCATGACCAGATCAAGATTGCGCAATCCGACATCGAAGTCGATCACCACGGTCTTGTGGCCGCGCATTGCAAATCCGGTGGCAAAGGCGGCGCTCGATGTGGTTTTGCCCACGCCCCCCTTGCCGGAAGTCATGACGATTACCCTACCCAACGAGCCTCTCCCACGTTCAGCACTGTCCCTGGGAATGTCCGGTGTGACTGGCATCGCTTTAACCCTTATTGGGGTGGTTCGTTTTTTTCGTGCCATGCCGGGTTCCGGGATCAGAATGGTTGCAGGCGCAAATAGCCATTATCCAGATAAACCTGCGCGGGCTTTTTGTAAACCAAAGGTTCAATGGTTTCGTTCAATCGATAGATTCCGGCCACCGAAACCAATTCCGCTTCCAGACTCATACAAAAAATTCGGGCATTGGTATCACCGGACAGCCCGGCCATGGCCCGCCCGCGCAACGGACCATAAACATGGATGCTACCATCCGCCAGCAGTTCCCCGCCAGCACTGACCGGAGCCATCACCACCATGTCCCCACCGGCGGCATAGAGCTGGCGGCCGGAACGCACCGGCTCCGTAACGATCAAAGTGATTCGGGACGGCGGCGACGGTGGCGGCACCGGCGGCGACGGCACTCCGGGAATGCTGCCGGATTGCTGGCCGGATTGTTGAGTGGTGGAAAGGGACAGTGCGGCGGCCCCCGTCACAGCCGGTGGAGAGGCGGTCTCGGCCGAACGATCCTGTGGTTCCGCTCGGTCGGCGGCGGCGGCGGCGACTTCGGACTCCACCCCCGCTTCCACTTTGGCTATAGACTCGGCTTTTATAACCTCGGCTTTTGCGGCAGCTTCGGCTTCGGACTTAGCCGCGTTCTCAGCGCGGAAACCGCCTTCGCCGCGCTGCCCCCGCCCCGGCGGCAGAATCGCCAACCCCGACGCCAGCGCCAATTCACGCATACGCGGACCGCCACCTTGAACCCCGACCGCGATCATCTGGTATTCACGCAAGCGACGAATCATGCCGACAAAATCAAAATATTCGCGTTCTTGCGACAGCTCTTCCAGGTCGAGCACAATCGGCGCGTTGCGAAAAAAGTTCGGTGCCTGCCGCACCTTCTCGCCCAGTAACGGGAAGAAGTTGCGCGATGAAGGATCAATCAGTTTCAACACCACCATGGTGTAAGAACCACCACGCACCTGAAAAGGCCCATCGCGTTCCGCGTTCCGCTCGTTACCCGTCACTCCCCGCCCCCCCTGCATCGTCTTTGGCCCGACCCAGCTCGAACCTCGGCCCAGTCGTCACGCGCCTGTTCGTCCCGGCTGGTCCCCGACGAGAACCGGATTATGCTCACGGAGCCCATAGATAGCCTTTTTCCTCCAGTGCGTAACAAGTCATAGTACGGGAAGCCGGGGCAGCGGTAAAGACCCTGGATTCGCTGGATTAAGGTGTTTGGCCTCACCGGGCTTTGCCCTGAACCCACTTTATCGGGAAACCCTAAATTTGATCGCCCTGATCCCATGACCAACAAGCCAGGACCGGAACTGACTTGGACCAACAAATACCGCCGGAAGCCCCTGCCCGCCAGCTCCCTGCGCGAGCATCCCGAACACAGCCATCACGCAGAGCAAGCGATGGTCGCCGACGAGTTCTTCGACAACCGCCTAATCTTTAGCGATAATCTGCCGGCATTGACCACGTTGGAAACAGAATTTGGTGGTAAGATCCGGTGTGTCTTCCTCGATCCGCCCTATAACACCGGCACCACCTTCCGTCATTATAACGACGGTGCCGAGCATGGGGCATGGCTATCGGCGATCCGCGACCGGTTGGAACGGATCAAGCGACTACTAACTGAAGACGGGTCATTGTGGATCACGATCGACGATCGCGAGGCCCATTACCTCAAAGTGCTGTGCGATGAAGTGTTCGGTCGCACAAACTTCATCGCCAGCCCGGTTTGGCAGAAGCGCTATTCCCGGGAAAACCGAGGCGCGATCGGCGACGCCCATGAATATATCCTGGTCTATGCCCGCCAGGCAGAGCGGTTTAAAACCCGGCGCAACCTGGTTCCGATCACCGAGTCTCAGGCCAAGATCTACAAAAATCCCAACCACCATCCGCGCGGCCGCTGGCGTTCGATTCCGCTCACCGCCCAGGGCTACCGCTCCAATCAGATGTACACCATCGTCTCACCCAACGGCACCGCCCACCGGCCGCCAGCCGGGCGCTGCTGGTCCGTGATCGAACCGGAATTCAACCGTCTGCTCGATCAGGGCAAAATCTGGTTCGGCAAAAATGGCACCGCCCAGCCGAGCCAGATCCGCTTCCTGGACGAGGTTGAGGGCTTCGTGCCCTGGACCTGGTGGCCGCATGACGAGGTTGGCCACACCGACGAGGCCAAAAAGGAAATGCACGCCCTGTTCGGGAAGAACGATCCGTTCGGCACCCCGAAGCCGGAACGGCTGCTGCACCGCATCCTGCACATCGCCACCAACCCCGGCGACTTCGTGCTGGACGCCTTCGCCGGGTCAGGCACCACCGGCGCGGTCGCACACAAAATGGGCCGACGCTGGATCATGATCGAACAAGGCGCGCACTGCCACAGCCACATCCTTCCGCGTCTGAGGCAAGTGGTTGACGGCCAAGACTCCGGCGGCGTTACCGAGGCGACCGGCTGGCGCGGCGGCGGCGGCTTCCGGTATTTCGAATCGGAGCCTGCCTAGGTCAACTCCCCTTCGTTATCGATAATCCGCTCGGCGATGGTCACGTCTTCCGGCGCATCCACCGACCAATGAGTCCGGTTGCGGTAATCGACCGTCACCACGCGAATCGGAATGCCGTTTTCCAGCGCCCGCAACTGTTCAAGCTGCTCGGCGATTTCCAGCGGGGTTTGCGGCAGTGTCGCCAACTCCTCCAAGGCGTTGAGTTCGTAACCATAGATGCCGATGTGACGATAGACCGGCGGCGGCTGATCCGGGTTCTTGATCCGCAGATAGGGAATAATATTCTTTGAGAAATACAGCGCATTGCCAAACTTATCCATCGTCACCATGGTCCCGCTGGTTGGGCTTACTTTCTTTGACTCGGTAATCTCTTCCAACTGCCGCCAGGAACAGCGAACCGCCGGCGTAACCAGCCTGATCGACGGATCGGCGTTGAAGGCTTCAACCAGGGCTTGCAGCACCCAGGGCGGAGTCAGCACCGCATCGCCTTGCAGATTGAGCACCGCTTGCGGCTTGTCAGCCAGTGTGGCGATGGCCTCACGCACCCGCTCGGTGCCGTTTTCGCACTCCGGACGGGTCATGATCGCCTTAGCCCCAAAGCTGGCGGCGTGATCGACGATGCGCTGATCATCGGTGGCGACATAGACTTGACGCACGCCGGACACCGCCCGCGCGATCGACCACACCCGATTGAGCAGGCTACGACCGCGAATGAGTTCCATCGGCTTGCCCGGAAACCGCCTTGATCCGAAACGCGACGGAATAACGATATCGATTTCCACCCTGGGTACTCCCCGGTTGCGCGGTAGCGGCACCCCTAATTCTGCGCCGAATGGGCGCATTATACCAGCGAGCCTTGGAAATGACACACCGGCCTTCGGCGACCAGGGCTTTGCCCTGGCCCCGCTTCATTCAGCCGCTACGCGCCTCGAAATCGATTCTGGGATCGACCATCATATACATCACATCGCCGGCCAAATTGGCCAGCAGCCCAATCAGGGTAAAAAAGTAGAGCGTCCCGAACATCACCGGGTAATCACGGTTGATCGCCGCTTCGAAACCAAGCAAGCCTAGGCCGTCCAGTGAAAAAATGACCTCGATCAGCAACGCGCCGGTGAAAAGAATATGAATTACCGCCGAAGGAAAGCCGGCAATCACGATCAGCATTGCATTACGAAAAACATGGCCATAAAGCACTTGATTCTCGGTCAATCCTTTGGCCCGCGCCGTGATCACATACTGCTTGTTGATCTCTTCTAGGAAAGAATTCTTGGTTAGCATGGTCAGACTGGCGAAACCGCCGATGACCAGCGCGGCCACCGGCAAGGTGATGTGCCAGAAATAATCCAGCACCTGTTGAGCGGTGGCCAGGTGTGCCCAGTTGTCCGAGATGATCCCCCGGAGCGGAAACCACGACAGATAGCGACCGCCAGCGAAGACCACGATCAGCATCACCGCGAACAGGAATCCCGGCACGGCATAGCCGACGATCACCACCGCGCTCGACCAGATATCGAACGATGAGCCATCGCGCACCGCCTTGCGGATGCCGAGTGGAATCGAAACCAGATAGACCAGCAGCGTGGTCCACAGCCCCAGTGAAATCGATACCGGCAACTTCGCAAGAACGAGATTGACCACACGCTGATCCCGGAAATAGCTTTTGCCGAAATCGAACACCATATAGTTGCCAATCATGAGTAGAAACCGTTCATGAAGCGGCTTGTCGAAACCAAATTCACGTTCCAACTGGCGAATGAACTCCGGGTCCAATCCCTGTGCGCCACGGTAGCGGCTGGTGGCGGCATCGGTGCGCAACTGTTGTTCACGGGCGGCTGGATTCTGCAAATCGCCGCCGCCCTGGGTGCCGCCGATGCGCGCGGTCGCTTCCACCGCCGTACCTTGCATCTGCGCAATCAGTTGTTCGATCGGTCCGCCTGGGGCGAGCTGGACGATTAGGAAGTTAACGACCATGATTCCGAACAGGGTCGGTATGATCAACAGCAGGCGGCGCACGATATAGGCAAGCATTTCATACGGCTCCGCTGGAAAGCTGTAAGTTTCGTCCCAAACAACGTGGGTCCAGGGGCCTAGAGGCCCCTGGTGGGGTGCAGGGGCAAAGCTCTTGCCCGCCGGAGGCCATCACGCTTCCAGCTTCATTTTGGCGAAACTGCCAGTCCAAGAAAGACAATAATGGCCTGATTAAGGCGTAGCACGTCTTCATCGTCCAAGTGACCAATCTGAGTCCCGACCTTGGCTTTCGGGACGGTGGTGATTTTGTCTACCATCATACGGCAGGTGGCGCGCAACCCGTTGCGCTGGTTTGGCTCCACCAGAAGACGAAATAGTGGGGCGTTCGTCTCGTCCGTAGTGAAGGCGCAGACGGTGATCGAGTCCGTCCCGTCGAAACTGTCATCTTGCACAATGACGACTGGGCGCGGCTTGCTTGCGTAATCTTTGCCGCCTGCGACCGTCCAGATGTCACCGCGCCTCATTCACTACCCCAAACCGAAACCGCATCGATGAACGCCTGATCCTCGCTAGAATGGCCCCCTGTCGCAACCGCAAGCGACTGGCGATGCGCTTCCGAGCGGAAGGCTGGCGCGCGCACATCCGGCACCCAGATCCGAATTGGCCGCAAGCCCTGGCTGCGGAGATGCACACGCGCCTTTATTCTGGAAGACCTGGATTGGGAAGTGGTTGCCATAATTCAAAAAGCCCGTTTTCAATCGCATGGAACCTATCATGAAGAACGGCGTACTGGGCAGGGACTTCACCCCTGCACCCCACCAGGGGCCTAGAGGCCCCTGGGCCCACTTTACTTATTCAAGCTTACTAATGCCCGGTTCGACGCCGGCGGAGCGCGACGCCGGCGGAAACACCGTTGATGGTTAGGCCGGTCTCGTCGGTGCCGATCGCCACGATCTGGCCATCACCGATCTTACCTTCCAGAATCAGCGTCGCCAGCGGATTTTGCAGATCGCGCTGAATCACCCGCTTCAGCGGTCGCGCCCCATAGACCGGGTCATAACCAGCTTCGGCCAACCAATCAATCGCGTCTTCATCCACCCGCAAGACGATTTCGCGCTGCCCCAGAATCGTGCACAGCCGCGCGATCTGAATCCGAACCACCCCGTTCATGTGGCTGCGGCTAAGGCGGGGGAAGAGCAGAACTTCATCGAGCCGGTTAAGAAATTCCGGCCGGAACGACGCCCGCACCACCTCCATGACCTCGGCACGCACTTCGTTAGAATCCTGGCCTTCGGGTTGGTTGGCCAGCACCTCCGAGCCGAGGTTGGAGGTCATCACAATCAGGGTGTTGGAAAAATCGACCGTACGTCCCTGGCCGTCGGTCAGGCGGCCGTCATCCAGCACCTGAAGCAGCACGTTGAACACATCTGGATGAGCTTTTTCGATTTCATCGAACAGCACCACCTGATACGGCCGACGCCGTACCGCTTCGGTTAGCGCCCCGCCTTCGTCATAGCCAACATAGCCCGGCGGCGCGCCAAGCATCCGCGCCACGGCGTGCTTTTCCATGTATTCAGACATATCCAGCCGGACCATGGCGGTTTCATCGTCAAACAGGAATTCGGCCAGCGCCTTGGCCAGCTCGGTCTTGCCGACCCCGGTCGGACCCAGGAACAGGAAGGAGCCGATCGGCCGGTGAGGGTCTTGCAACCCAGCCCGGGCCCGGCGCACGGCATCGGAAACCGCCGTGATCGCTTCTTCCTGGCCGACCACGCGCGCGCCCAGGCTTCGCTCCATGTGCAGCAGCTTTTCTCGCTCTCCGGTCAGCATCTTATCAACCGGAATCCCGGTCCAGCGGCTGACCACGGCGGCAACGTCATCGTCGCGCACCTCCTCATTAAGCATCCGGTGCTCGGCGGCCGCTTCCGCCGTCTTGAGTTTTTGTTCCAGGTCCGGAATGATTCCGTAGGTGAGTTCGCCGGCTCGGGCCCAGTTGCCACTACGTTGAGCCTGATCCAATTCCGAGCGAACCTGATCCAATTGCTCCTTAAGCTTATGGGCCCCGGCCAACTGGTCTTTTTCCGCCTGCCAGCGTGTGGTCAAATCTCCGGATTTTGTTTCCAGATCGATCAGTTCATTTTCCAGCTTGGCCAGTCGATCGCGAGAAGCCTGATCCGGTTCCTTCTTCAACGCCTCGCGTTCGATCTTCAACTGGATGATCCGGCGGTCGAGTTCATCGATCTCCTCCGGTTTGCTGTCCACGATCATGCGCAGGCGTGACGCGGCCTCGTCGATCAGGTCGATGGCCTTGTCGGGCAGAAAGCGATCGGTGATGTAACGATGGGATAGCGTCGCCGCTGCCACGATCGCGCTGTCGGTGATGCGCACGCCGTGATGCAGTTCGTACTTTTCCTTCAGACCGCGCAGGATCGAAACCGTGTCTTCCACCGTGGGTTCGGGAATGAACACCGGCTGAAACCGCCGGGCCAGAGCCGCATCCTTTTCGACATGCTTGCGGTATTCATCCAGCGTGGTTGCGCCCACGCAGTGCAGTTCGCCCCGGGCCAGGGCCGGCTTAAGCATGTTGGAGGCATCCATCGCCCCTTCGGCCTTGCCGGCACCGACCAGAGTGTGCATTTCATCGATGAACACGATGATTTCGCCGGCTGCGGCCTGAATCTCCTGCAACACCGCTTTCAACCGTTCTTCGAATTCGCCACGGAACTTAGCCCCGGCGATCATCGCTGATAAGTCTAGCGACAGCAGTCGCTTGTTTTTGATGCCCTCCGGCACGTCGCCGTTAACGATCCGCTGGGCTAGACCTTCCACAATCGCGGTCTTACCCACTCCCGGTTCGCCGATCAACACCGGATTGTTCTTGGTCCGCCGCGCCAGAACCTGAATCGTGCGCCTGATCTCTTCATCGCGGCCGATCACTGGGTCCAGCTTGCCGTCGCGCGCGCTCTGGGTTAGATCGCGGGCGAATTTCTTGAGCGCGTCGTAACCCTGCTCGGCGGTTGGGCTGTCGGCGGTGCGGCCCTTGCGGATCTCTTCGATCGCCTTGTTCAGCGACTGAGGGGAAATTCCGGCTGACTTCAGTGACTTGGCCGCTGCGGTGCCCTCGGCCAGGGCCAAGGCCAGCAGCAGCCGTTCGACCGTGACGTAACTGTCGCCGGCCTTGTCGGCCAGTTGCTGGGCCGATTCGAACAGCCGCGCCAGTTCGGAGCCGAGATAGACCTGCCCGGCACCAGAACCGGCAACCTTGGGCAGCGAGGCCAATTCCTTATCCGTCGCGATCAGGGCCACGGCCGGGTCGCCGCCGGCAGCGGTGATCAGCTTGGCGGCCATACCCTCATTGTCGTCGAGCAGAACCTTCAGCACATGTTCCGGCATCAGCCGCTGATGGGTCATGCGCACGGCCAGCGCCTGCGCCGATTGCACAAAACCCCGG
Source organism: uncultured Gammaproteobacteria bacterium (assembly GCA_963575695.1). Taxonomy (GTDB): domain Bacteria; phylum Pseudomonadota; class Alphaproteobacteria; order Azospirillales; family Azospirillaceae; genus CAUYTZ01. The sequence continues at coordinate 12,077 of CAUYTZ010000366.1, forward strand.
CTGCGCTCGGTAAATTTCTCGAAATCCATGGTTGGCCATCCTCGTGCGCGTGATCCCGACGAACTCTGGATATGGGAAACACAGTAGACTGCACAAGAACCCGTTTTGACGCAAGTTAATCACCGCATGATGAGGGCAAGCCATTGCGGTCCCGAATTACCACGCGGAAGCGGCTAATTTCGGCAGTGTCGCCCTCTGCCAACACGGTCAAGCTGGCGGCACGCGAAGATACCGCAATCGGATCGCTGACCACAAATATTTTGCCCAAACCATGGCCCAACACCAGCGGCATTCCTCGTTGGGCACCCAGAATAACGTCTGGAAACCCGGCCAGGATCATGGCCACAGCATAGCGGCCCTGCAGGTGATCAAGAGCGGCGGTCATGGCCTCAAGCGGTTCCGGACGATGGAGCATAAATTCGGCGATCAGATGACCGATGATTTCCGCCTCGCTGTTGCATGTGAAGATATGGCCAAGCGCAATCAGTTCGGCTTTAACCTCAGCACCGTTATTGATCGTGCCGTGATAAACGAGCGCAAGCTGGCTGTGAGCATCGAATTTGATCTCCTTTTTAGCGGTTGTAATTTGGATCACAGCCCCAAAGTTTGCCCAATCACTATGGGCAATACCTAAAGTACCTGCCAGGGGCGAATGCGCGACGACTTTGATCAAGTCGGCTTCATTTGTGGTTGCGTAGCGCTGTTCAATTTTGACGGCGGACAAGATCGCCAATCCTGCCCGGCTAAACATGTAATCGTGACTATGGGCATTGATCAGCCACACCCCTTCAATTAACTGCGGTGCGGTTTCATTGCGTCCATTGCATCCATTGATCCCGATGAAGCCACTCATGACCATACCCCTTTGACTGTCTTTAGCCGGAACGTCGATGGTCGCCAGCGTTTGGACCTCGTGTTTGATGGAGAATGAAAGAGCAGCATCCGTGCCACAGGATTTTGGAAGCGAGATGGGCAGCCTGCAACCGTGTTTGCGGCACAAGAAACCAACCAAATCAGTGCGGTTTGGGCGGCGCGGAAAAGTGGGCCGAAAAGCTTGGGGTTTTAAGGTTTCGCTCATAAACCACGACGGCATTTCAGTCTGCATCGCAATTTGCGATCCCAAACGGCACCGTCTCAATTCGGTATCGCGATCTCAGTGGTCCATAAGAACCGCTGCCGGGAGAACCGCTGCCGACCAAGCGTCGGCTTTGACCCGCCCGCCGTTTCCTGGCACAGTCGCACTGACTTTTGCTTCGTCATTCGAACGTAAATCGGGAACACCGTTATCATGAGTAAGGCCAAACCAGCCCTGACCCTGGAAGACATTCGCGCCCTGGTCCGCAACCTGCCTAGCGCCGACATGGAAGCGATGACTGCGGCCACGCTGCGCCAGACGCAGCTGACCAAGCCGCGTGGCGCGCTGGGCCGGTTGGAGGATCTAGCGATCTGGCTGGCTGGGTGGCAGGGGCGTCCGACTCCGGAGCTGTCTCGGCCGCGGGTGGCGGTATTCGCCGGCAACCACGGCATTGCCGCTCATGGGGTTTCCGCCTATCCGCAGGCGGTGACCGCGCAAATGTTGGCCAATTTCCAGGCCGGCGGGGCGGCAGTCAACCAGTTGTGTAAGGTCGCCGACGCCGAACTCACCGTCTACGATATGAACCTGGAAACGCCGACCGATGATTTTACCAAGGGGCCGGCGATGTGCGAAGGCGAATGCTGCCGCGCCATGGCCTATGGCATGATGGCGGTTGATGTTGGCCTGAGCCTGCTGTGTGTGGGGGAAATGGGCATCGCCAACACCACCGCAGGCTCGGCGTTGTGTCTGGCGTTGTTCGGCGGCAGCGCGGCCGATTGGGTCGGGCCGGGCACCGGGGTTGATAACGAAGGCATCAAGCGCAAGATCCAAGTGGTTGAAGCCGGACTCGCCGCCAATCCGGCGGCGTGGTCGGACCCGTTCGAGGCGCTGTGCCGACTGGGCGGATTCGAACTGGCCGCGATCGCGGGCGCGGTGTTGGCCGCTCGCCATGCCCGCACGCCGGTGGTGCTGGATGGCTTCACCGCCACCGCAGCGGCGGCGGTGCTGTTCCGGATTGATCCGCGCGCGCTGGATCACTGCGTCGTCGCTCATTGCTCGGCTGAACCCGGCCACCGTCGGTTGCTGGAGCGCCTGGGCATGAAGCCGTTGTTCGATTTGGGCATGCGTTTGGGTGAAGGATCGGGGGCAGCGCTGGCGATACCGCTGTTGCGCGGCGCGATCGCCTGCCATAACGACATGGCCACATTCGAAAGTGCCGGGGTCAGCGGACCGGCTTGACCCAAAGCCGTCCTCCCCCCCAAAAAAGCCGCTCCAAACAATCGCTCAAATCCCCGTCGATTCGATCTTCCTTAAGGCAAACTTACCACGGCGCTTGAAATCTTCGGCGCGGCCGTTAAAATCGCGCCACTTCAGCCCCTGGTTTCAGATAAACAGTCTGGAATTAGGGGGTGTGGAGTGTGGCTGCCGATCGAGTCCGTCCACACCGGGCCGGACAAACTTTTTTTGATGCCTCGCCGCCAAGCTGGGAGCCCAGATATGCCCCCAGTTTGAACCGGACGCTGGTCCACGTGTGGAACGGAGACTCTCGAATATGAGTAATATCAAAGTTCTCGTCGTCGATGACTATGCCACGATGCGGCGGATTGTGCGCAATCTGCTGACCCAAATCGGGTTCACCGATGTGGAAGAAGCCGCCGATGGCGTTACCGCGCTGTCCAAACTGCGGGAGAACAAGTTTGGCTTGATCATTTCCGACTGGAATATGGAGCCGATGACCGGGCTACAACTGTTGAAGGAAATCCGCGCCGACGTTAAATTGAATGCCACCCCGTTCATTATGGTCACTGCCGAAAGCAAGACCGAGAACGTGATTGCCGCCAAACAGGCTGGGGTCAACAATTACATTGTAAAGCCATTTAATGCCGAAACGCTAAAAATGAAGATTCAGTCCGTCTTGGGAGCGTAAGTGGTGGACCAACTGCCCCGGCTGTCCGAGGAGGAGTTTGATCATATCGAGGAAACGATCGCCCGGACAGCCAAGGGGCGGTCTTTTCTGCGCCTGTTCCGCCGTCGGGCATTTGGAGCATCGACCGAAGAGGTTCGGGCGATGCTGGAAGAATTCCGTGTTTCCTGGCGTCAGCAAGGGGATGGCAACAACCGGGCCGGGGTACTGCGGCGCGAAATCATTGAAATGGGGGCGTCGATTGAGCGGGCACGGCAGGAGATTGCCGCTCTGCGTCCGCCCGATGACAAGAACGATAAGATCTTGTCGGCCACCAACGAACTGGATGCCATCGTTACGTCAACCGAGCGAGCGTCTTTCGAAATTCTCAATTCCGCCGAACGACTGTTGGATCTGGCCGGGCGTTTGCGCGCCGCTGGGGCCGAAGCTGATATATGTGCCGACATCGATTCGGAAGTCAGCGCCATTTTCACCGCGTGTTCGTTCCAGGATCTGACCGGTCAGCGCACCAGTAAGGTAATTTTTGCGTTGCGCTTTATTGAGGAGCGAATCAACTCGATCCTGCGCATCTGGGAGCACGATGGCGACGCCTTGATGGCGGAAATTCGAGAGCCGGTTGACACGCGAGAAGACGCGCATTTGCTCAACGGCCCTCAATTGGAAGGCCTCGGCGTCAGTCAAGATGACGTTGATAGCATGTTTGACAGTCCGCCCCCGGCGAGACCCCCGGCGAAACCCGTTGAAACACAGGCCAGCATCGACGATATGTTCAGTGCTGCGGTGGTGCCCCCTCCCCCGCCAGAGGTCAAGGGCGGCGGTGCCCCCCAGTCGCAGGCTGATATCGATTCGTTGTTCGACTCCCCGACTCCAGCCAGAGCTCCGACCCCGGTTGCAGCCAAGCCGGCCCCAGCCAAGGCCGCACCCCCGCCACCCCCCCCGCCGCCAGCACCTGCGGCGAAGAGTGGGGGAGGGCCGCAGTCTCAGGCCGATATCGACAACTTGTTCGATGCGCCGACTCCGCCGGCCAAAGCTAAACCACCGGCCCCAGCTCCGGCTCCGGCCCCAGCTAAGGCGAAGCCTCCCCCCCCGCCCCCCTCCCCGGCTCCCCCCCGCCCGGCCCCCACCAAACCCAAACCGGCGGAGCCGGCCCCAGCGGCAAAGACCCCTGCGCTCGATCAATCCGCAATCGATGCTCTATTCGGCTGATTGGGGACTGGAGATTAGATGAAAAGCTCGAACCGGCCGTTCGTGGCTGAAATGCAGATAGCGCGCCGTACAAAAGGCGCATTTGCTCCGAGTTCCGGCGCGCAGGCTGGTCTGACTGCGGCGGCTTTGCCGGCCCCGACTGTGACCGGAGAGGTAACCATAGCCGGATTCGATCCGAGCGAAATGCTTCGCGCCATCGCTGGAATTGACGCTAAACTCGACCGAGCGCTGGCACTGGATAAAACTGAGATCGATAAGATCCAGATTGAAATCTCTGACATATCCGGTCGGATCAAGGCGACCAAGATGGAGATCGCCGCCCTGCGTCATCCGCTGGCCCAGGAAGACAAATTTCAACAGGCTTCTGAAGAACTGAATGCGGTGGTTTCGGCAACCGAAGTTGCGACCAACACAATTATCTCCTGCGCCGAAGAACTGGAAGAAATCGTTCACGAGTTGAGGGCGCAGATGCCGGAGGGTTATCAGTCTTCCCGCGTCCGTGATATGAACGATGTTATTGTCCGCATCTTCGAAGCCTGTAATTTTCAGGATTTGACCGGACAGCGCATTACCAAGGTGGTACGGGCGCTTTCGTTCATCGAAGAACGGGTCGAGGCGATGCTGAATCTGTGGAATCGTCGCGAACTCGAAATGATGCCGTTGCCGCCAACGGTGATCAAGGTGGATGGGGGGTTGGTTTTGTCCGGACCGACCACGGAATCGACCGGCCATGAGACCTTTTCCCAGAATGACATCGACGCGTTGTTCGGTTAGGTGGGTCCAGGAGCGAAGCCTCTGGTCGCCGGCGGCAACTCAGAACTTGTTGCCACATCAGAACGTTTGGGGTGCGAAACGATGAAAGTGTTGGTGGTCGGCTCTGGTGGACGTGAACATGCCCTGTGCTGGACCATCGCGCGGTCCCCGTTGTGTGACGCCCTGTACTGCGCCCCCGGTAATGCCGGCATCGCCGCCCAAGCCCTATGCGTGCCGATCGCTGCCGATGACTTGGATGGCCTGGTTCGTTTCGCTACCGAACAGGATATTGGCTTGGTCGTGGTCGGCCCGGAAGTGCCGTTGGTTGCCGGGCTGGTCGATCGGCTTGGTGTCGTCGGGATCAAAGCTTTTGGCCCCAGCGCCGCGGCGGCAGCCCTGGAAGGCTCCAAGGGATTCATGAAAGATCTGTGCGCCCGCCACGGCATTCCCAGTGCCGGTTATCGTCGTTTCACCGATGCCCAGGCGGCGCGGGATTATGTCCGCCAGCGTGGTGCCCCGATCGTGGTTAAGGCCGATGGCCTGGCCGCAGGCAAGGGGGTGACCGTGGCGCGCACGGTTGACGAAGCGTGGTTGGCGATCGACGAGGCCTTGGTGCTGAATCGCTTCGGCGTCGCCGGAGCCGAGGTGGTGATCGAGGATTTCCTTGATGGCGAGGAGGTCAGCTTCTTTGCCCTGGTCGATGGCCAGACCGCGCTGCCGCTGGTTTCGGCTCAGGATCACAAAACGGCTTATGATGGCGACCAGGGACCGAATACCGGCGGCATGGGCGCTTATTCACCGGCCCCGGTCTTGACCCCGGCGCTGGAACGGCGGGCGATGGACGAAATCATCCTTCCGACCGTGCGCGCCATGGCTGCGGAAGGGATTCCGTTTAAGGGTGTGTTGTTCGCCGGCCTGATGATCGTTGCTGGGCCGGAAGGACCGTTGCCGTTGCTGCTGGAATACAATGTCCGCTTCGGCGATCCGGAATGCCAGACGCTGATGGCACGGCTCGATTGCGATCTGCTACCGGCGTTGATCGCTGCGGCTGAAGGCCGGCTGGACGAAGTTTCGTTGCGCTGGCGCAACGAAACCGCACTGTGCGTGGTCATGGCCGCGCGCGGCTATCCGGGCGCGTTCGAGAAGGGTAGCGAGATCAGCAACCTGGGTGTGGCTGGGGCGATTGACGGCGTGACCGTATTTCATGCCGCCACCCGGGACTCCGGTGATGGCCGGATCGTGGCCAACGGCGGCCGGGTGCTGGGCGTCACCGCCTGTGGCCAGACCGTGGCCGAGGCACAGCGCCGCGCCTATCAAGCGGTGGACGCGATCGACTGGCTGGACGGCTTCTGTCGACGGGATATTGGCTGGCGGGCTGTTGGGCGCAGCGTTTAGGCGTTGATCACACCACCTTGACCAGGGCATGGCGCTTGCGCCCTGACGACAGTTTGATCGTGTCTTCGGCGGTAACGTCCGCAATAACCAGCTTCGCCGCCTCGTCATTTACCGTCACGTCGTTGATCCGAGCCCCACCGCCACGAATCAGCCGCCGCGCCTCACCCTTCGATGCCGCCAGCCCGGTATGCACCAGCACATCGACCACCGCCATGCCCGAAAGAGTCGCGCACGGCACTTCGAACGTCGGCAAACCTTCCGCCGCAGCCCCTTCCTCAAAGGTTTTGCGTGCGGTTTCGGCCGCAACCTCTGCCGCTTCCCGGCCATGGCACAACGCCGTGGCCTCGAACGCCAGCACCTTCTTGGCCTCGTTGATCTCAGCCCCAGCCAGCGCTTCCAGCCGCGCGATCTCGTCTAGTCGCAACTCGGTGAACAGACGCAGGAAGCGGCCGACATCGGCATCCTCGGTGTTGCGCCAAAACTGCCAGTAATCATAGGGCGACAGCCGCTCGGCATTCAGCCACACCGCGCCGGCTGCGGTCTTGCCCATCTTGGCCCCCGACGCGGTGGTCATCAGCGGCGTGGTCAACCCGAACAGAGCCGCCTGATCCGTGCGCCGCCCCAACTCCACGCCATTGATGATGTTGCCCCACTGGTCGGATCCCCCCATCTGCAACACGCAGCGGTGGCGACGGTGCAGCTCCAAGAAGTCATAGGCCTGGAGAATCATGTAATTGAATTCCAGGAAGGTCAGCGGCTGCTCACGCTCCAGACGCAGCTTGACCGATTCGAAGGTCAACATGCGGTTGATGGTGAAATGCCGGCCGATCTCGCGCAGCAACGGAATGTAGTGCAATTGATCCAGCCAGTCGGCATTATTGACCATGATTGCCGGAATCCGACCGGCGACACCGTCCTCAAAGCTCAGGAACTGGCTGAACACCTTACGAATCCCGACCATGTTGGCCGCGATCTGCTGGTCGGTCAGCAACTGGCGCGATTCGTCCTTGCCCGACGGGTCGCCGACCTTGGTCGTGCCGCCGCCCATCAACACGATTGGCTTGTGCCCAGTGCGCTGCATCCAGCGCAACATCATGATCGGCACCAAGCTGCCGACGTGCAGACTGTCGGCGGTGCAATCAAAGCCGATATAGCCGGTGACCGGCCCGGCCACAGCCAACTGATCAAGCGCGCCTTCATCCGTACACTGGTGAATGAAGCCGCGCTCGGCGAGCACACGCAGAAAATCGGAGTTGAAGTTGGTCATGAGAATTTTCTGTGCATCCCGATAGTGAAACAGGGTGCCTGGGGCGGAACAGCGGCGGGGAGAGGGCGAGGAATCAAGCGGCCAGCAGTTGTTGAACTCTACGATCGAACAAGCGGGGCTTGACCGATATCGGCTCCTTGTTTATGCGATAGAAATAAGCTCTGCAGACAATGGTTTCATCACCAATAGCCCCATTCACCACATGAAATGGCGCTTCAATAACAGTAATCAAACGAGAGAGAACCAGATAAAGACGGTCTGTTGGGATCCCAACATGAATATCCAGCGGCGTAATCCCTGCCGGCAAGCCAATTCTTGAGAACACCTTCAACAACCGTTCATAAATCCAGTGCGGACCTTTTTCATCCAGCATCGGCGTGATCAGGTAATAGTTCCAGCGGCCAGCAGTGGTTTCCGGATCGACGGCATAGATCCAGCCAGCCGCCTGGGTCGGAAAACCAATCCGGTCAACCAAGTTCAGGATCTCGCGCCCGGCGCTCTCTCTGGCGCTATCCAGATCTATGGTTTTAGGATCCATTTGATTAGCCCTCCACCCTTCGGCTTTAGCGCATTAATCATATCACGGGCGTCTCGCGGACGCACGGCCTTCGCAGGTGTAAAGATCGCGTCGGCTTTGCCGGTCGGGCCAGCGGTTAAGCCGTAAATGAATGGCGGACTCAAGTTTCTCCAGCGCCAAAGTTTCTCACTCATCCGCGAATTCCGCCTCAGGTAAATTGGGCATGGCGAATTGGTTGCCTTTTCATCCCAAGGAACCGCGACCAGGGGCGAAGCGCCCCTGATCGCCGAAGGCTGAGGTGTTACCTACGAATCGTAGCTCATCAAGGCATGGCACGGCAGATCCAGCCGGTCACGACCGTTCAGGAAGCTCAGTTCGATCAAAAACGCCGCCGCCAGGACATCGGCCCCAACCTGACGCAGCAAAGCGATTGACGCGCTCATGGTGCCACCGGTGGCCAGCAAATCATCGACCATCACCACCCGCTGGCCCGGCTTGACCGCATCGGCCTGAATCTCGATCGTGTCCGAGCCATATTCCAGATCGTAATTGTAGGAAATCTTAGCCCCGGGCAACTTGCCGCGCTTGCGGACCATGATGAAGCCACAATTAAGCGCCAGCGCCAGCGGCGCCGCAACCAGGAACCCGCGCGACTCGATACCGGCGATCAAATCCGGCTTATATTCGATGACCGTTTCCGCCAGCTCGCGAATCGCTTCCCGCCAGGCTCCGGCATGGGCAAGCAGGGTCGAAATGTCGTAGAATAGAATCCCGGGCTTGGGAAAATCGGGAATGCTGCGGATATGGTCTTTAAGATTCATGGGTCCGGTTCCTGTCGCGAGGGGTGGTGGCGGGGCGAAGGCAGAAATGATCCTAGCGGCCTAACGGCACGTAGCGCAAATCCCCAGCATGAGGCGATAAGGAAAAACGGCATGAACATCGACGGCATCGCCTATCGCACCATCTGGCCAAGTGCGGACGGCCGCACGGTTGAGGTCATCGACCAGACCCGTTTGCCGCATGACTTCGCCGTGGCCCGACTGACCAGCCTTGATGATGCGGCGGGGGCGATCAGCACCATGATTGTGCGCGGCGCACCGCTGATCGGGGCCACCGCCGCCTATGGCGTGGCCCTGGCCATGATTGCCGAAGCCGACGATGGCGCGCTGACCGCAGCCTGCCGGACCCTGCTCGCCACCCGACCGACTGCGGTTAACCTGCGCTGGGCGCTGGAGCGGATGGAGCGGCACCTGCGACCATTGCCTGCGGCCGAGCGCGCCGCCGCTGCCTGGACCGAAGCCGCCGCCGTGTGTGACCAAGACGTGGCGCTAAACCGTGCCATCGGCGAACACGGCCTAGGCCTGATTCGCGCCATCGCCGCGCGCAAGCCGGCCGGAACCCGAATCAACATTCTGACCCACTGCAACGCCGGTTGGCTGGCCACGGTCGATTGGGGCACCGCGCTGGCCCCAGTCTATCTGGCCCATGACCAGGGACTCCCGGTTCATGTCTGGGTTGAGGAAACCCGGCCACGCAACCAGGGGGCCAGCCTGACCGCCTGGGAACTGAACCGCCATGGCGTGCCCCATACCGTGATCGTGGACAACGCTGGTGGCCATCTGATGCAGCACGGCAAGGTTGATCTGTGCCTCGTGGGTACCGACCGCACCACCGCCGACGGCGACGTGTGCAACAAGATCGGAACCTATCTAAAAGCGTTGGCGGCAGTCGATACCGGGGTGCCGTTCTATGTCGCCCTGCCCTCGCCAACCATCGATTGGACCATGCGTGACGGGCTGAAGGAAATTCCGATCGAGGAGCGCGACGGAAACGAAGTGGCCCGGATCACCGGCCGCACCGATGATGGCGGGTTGGCGACGGTGACGCTGATTCCGGCCGGCAGCCCGGTCGGCAATCCGGGGTTCGATGTCACTCCGGCGCGATTGGTCACGGCGTTGATCACAGAGCGTGGTGTATGTTCGGCCAGCCGCGAGGGTTTGCGCGCGCTGTTTCCGTGATCCGGGGGTTTCGCCTCCCCCCCCCCCGCATTCCAAAAGATCCCGCGCTCCAAAAGAGATAGCCCATGCTTCAGTCTCTAACCTTGCGCCGTCCCGACGATTGGCACGTTCATCTGCGCGACGGTGCCATGCTGGCTGCGGTGCTGCCGTTCACCGCTCGTCAGTTCGCCCGCGCGATCGTGATGCCCAACCTGAAGCCGCCGGTGGCGACCACCACTCAGGCTCGCGATTATCGGGCGCGGATTCTGAACGCTCTGCCGCCGGGACTCGCGTTTCAACCGCTGATGACCGTCTACCTGACCGACGCCACCGATCCCGATGATCTGGAGCGCGGGCAAGCCGAAGGACTCCTAAGCGCGGTCAAGTTCTATCCGGCCAACGCGACCACCAACAGCGAGCAGGGCGTAACCGATTTGGCCCGAGTGCGGCCAGTTCTGGAACGGATGCAAAGAATCGGCCTGCCGTTGTTAATTCACGGCGAGGTCACTGATTCCGGGGTCGACATCTTCGACCGTGAAGCGGTGTTCATCGATCGGGTGCTGACCCCGCTGCTGACCGACTTTCCGGCCCTGCGCTTGGTGCTGGAACATGTCACCACCGCCGAAGCGGTCGCGTTCGTGCGCGCCCATGCGGCGAGCGGCCGGCTGGGTGCGACCATCACCGCTCATCACCTGCTGATCAACCGCAACGCGTTGTTCGCCGGCGGCCTGCGTCCGCACCTCTATTGCCTGCCGGTGGCCAAGCGCGAGCGTCATCGTCTGGCGGTATTGGATGCGGCGACCTCGGGCGAGGCCCCGTTCTTCCTCGGCACCGATACCGCGCCCCATGCGATCACGGCCAAGGAAACCGCCTGCGGCTGCGCCGGCATCTTCACCGCACCAACCGCGCTCGAACTCTACGCTGAAGCCTTCGATCAGGCCGGGGCGCTTGATCGCCTGGAAGCCTTCGCCAGCTTGAACGGGCCGCGCTTCTATGGTTTGCCGATAAACGAGGCAACGGTGTCTCTGGAACGACGACCGACGCCGACTCCAAGCCAAGTTACGGTTGAAGGCGGCGTAACCGTGCATCCGTTCCGGGCTGGCGAGAGCGTGTCGTGGAAGCTAAAAAGTGTCGCCGAAGGCGAACAAATTCAGAATCAAACCTTATGAGCCATGGCCGACGGTCTTGCGCGGGTCGAAGGTATCTCGCACCGCTTCGCCGACAAAAATCAACAAGGTCAACATCGCCGCCAGCACGGTGAACGCGGCGATCCCCAGCCACGGCGCTTGCAGATTGGCCTTGCCCTGAGCCAACAGCTCGCCGAGCGATGGAGACCCCGGCGGCAGGCCAAAACCCAGAAAATCCAGTGCGGTCAAAGTGGTGATTGAGCCGTTAAGAATGAACGGCAGATAGGTCAGTGTTGCGGTCATGGCGTTGGGCAAAACATGGCGGACCATGATCGTGATGTCGCCGGCCCCCAGCGCGCGGGCGGCGCGGACGTAATCGAAATTGCGCGCGCGCAAGAATTCGGCGCGCACGACATGGACCAGCGACATCCACGAAAACAACAGCAGCAAGCCCAGCAGCCACCAGAAATTGGGTGTGACCACGCTGGCCAAGATGATCAGCAGGTAGAGCGTGGGCATGCCTGACCAGATTTCGATAAAACGCTGAAAAAAGAGGTCGATTCTGCCGCCAAAATAGCCCTGGACCGCGCCGGCGGCGACCCCGATCACCGACGACAACAACGTCAGCGTCAGCCCGAACAGCACCGAGATGCGAAAGCCATAAATCAGCCGCGCGACCACATCGCGGCCTTGGTCGTCGGTGCCCAACCAATTGTCGGTCGAAGGGGGAGCCGGGGCCGGCACCGGCAGGTTATAATTGATCGTGCGATAGGAATAGGGCACCAGCGGCCACACCATCCAACCTTCGGCACTGATCAGGCGTTGGACTTCGGGATCGCGATAATCCGCTTCGGTGGCAAACTCTCCGCCGAAGCGGGTTTCGGGATAGGCGGAAACGATGGGCAGCAACCAGTCGCCCTTAAAGCTGATCAGCAACGGCTTATCGTTGGCGATGACTTCGGCAAACAGCGTCACCACGAACAGAATCAAAAACAGCCACAGCGACCACCAGCCACGGCGGTTGGCGCGGAAATTGGCCAGCCGGCGGCGGGTGAGCGGCGACAATTGCGCGCGTTGGGCCCGCGCCCGTTGGGGTTGGCCCTGGCCCATAACTTCGGGGGGATTTTGTTCGGTTGTGCTCATAGTCACCATTGTCAACCAGCCGGGCTACGCTTTGCAAGCATAGCTGTACGCAATGAATTTGACGGCGGTCCGGGGTTCCGCTAAGTAAAAGAATGCTTAGAGAGTCACGCCTTTCGATCATGGATCGTTTTCCCTCCCAGGCCCCCGCGTCGCTTCCGACGACCGTTGACCTCGCGTCGCTTCCGGCGGCGGTTCCGGGTGCGCGCTTCACCCAGATCGAAGATCTGTCGCGGGCGCTCGACACCATTCCAGCACGGCTGTCGATCCTCGATCGCACCTTTCGTTACCGATTCGTCAATCGCCACTATGAAGAGTTCACCGGCCTGTCGCTGAATGAGCTTTTGGGCCGGACGGTGGAAGAGGTGTTCGGCAGCGATACCATGCGGACTCTTAAGCCGTTATTTGAACGGGCCCTGACGGGCCAGACGGTGTTTTCCGAAGGCTGGATGGATTACCCTAGCCGTGGTCGGCGCTATGCGCGGCGCACGCTGACGCCCAATCCGGCGGCTGACGGTTCGATCGACTCGTTGTTCATGTTCATTCAGGATTTAACCGACCTGCGCGTGGCCGAAGAGGCCCTGCGTGCCAGCCAGTCGCTTAATTTGGCCGTGATCGAAGGTGCGCTGGACAGCATCATGGTGCTGGACGAACGCGGTGCGATCGTCGAATTCAATCCGGCAGCCGAACGAACCTTTGGCCGACAGCACGATCAGGTTCTTGGCCACTCGATCGATGAACTGGTTTTGCCACAACGGGCGGGATCGAAGTCGGCTTTTTGCGACCTGATTGCCAATAGCCAGCCTTTGGCCGAAACCAGGACCGGAACCGGAACCGATTCGGTGCTTGGTCAACGTACGGAAGTTGAAGGGCTGCGCGCCGACGGCAGCCAGTTTTCGGCCGAACTGGGGCTGACCGTGGTCACGGTCGAAAATCGGCCTTTGTTCCTGGCCTTCTTGCACGACATCAGTGACCATAAGCGATTCGAACAAAGTTTGGCTGATCTGGCTTATCGCGATTCACTGACCGGTTTGCCTAACCGGCTATCCCTGATGCGCGATATTGGCGAAGCGATCGGCTCCGGATGCCAGTTTGCGATCGTTAACGTCGATATTGACCGGTTTGCCAACATTCGCAACAGTTTCGGCCATGCCTTCGTCGATGATCTGTTGGTCGGTGTGGCCGGAAGGCTGATTGCCGATGTCGGGCTCACCGGCATGGTAGCCCGAGTCGGCGATCACAGTTTCGCCCTGCTGCTGGCTAAGGTGGACGATGAAGACGAAATCAAACGCCGACTAGACGCGGTGCTGGCCACAATCCGGGCTGCGGTTACGCCTTCCGGCGTGCCGGTTTACCTGACCGCCAGCATTGGCATTGCCCGCTATTCGCCCGAGCACAAGCGCCCGGAAGATGCCCTGCGCGATGCCGAAATCGCCGCCGGACGCGCGCGTGAGGCCGGTGGCTCGCGCGCGGTGTGGTTCGACCCGGCCATGCACGGGCGGATGGTCGATCTGGTTCGGACCGAGCACGACCTGCGTCTGGCCCTGGCCCTGGCCAATCGCGGCGTGAAGCCGCAGTTGTGGGTTGCCTATCAGCCGATCGTCGAATTGATTACCGGCCGTCTGGCTGGATTCGAAGCTCTGATCCGCTGGAATCATCCGGAGCGGGGCAACATTGGGCCAATCGAGTTCGTGCCGGTGGCGGAAGAAACCGGGCTGATCGTGGCTATGGACCGCTGGGTTTTGCATGAAGCCTGCCAGCAACTGGGGCGCTGGCAGGGAATGCGCGAACCCGGCGCGGCCGCGCTGTTCCTCAGCCTTAATTTGTCGCCACGCCAGATTGAAGAACCGGATTTCTTGGCTTATTTGCAGGCGGTGCTGCGGGAAACCGGGACTGACCCAGCCTGGATTAAAATGGAAATCACCGAAAGCGCGGTCATGCGTCGGCCGGAGGAGTCGATCAATACGCTGCGCTCATTAAAGGAACTTGGCATTCGCCTGTCGATCGACGATTTCGGCACGGGTTATTCTTCGCTCAGTTATCTCTATAAATTGCCGTTGGATGCGATCAAGATTGATCGTTCGTTCATTTCGGTCATGCATCAGTCGGAAGAAAACCGGTCGATCGTGCGCCTGATCGTCGATCTGGCCCGACTGCTTGGTTTCAATGTGGTGGCCGAAGGCATCGAGTCGGTGGCCGATGTGATTTTGCTGCGGGCTTTGGCCTGCGATTATGGCCAGGGCTATCTGTTCGCCAAACCCCTGGCACCGGCGGAGGCGGAAGCGCTGGTGTCCAGGCCGCCGGGATGGCTGGACACGGTGTGGCCCCAGTTGACGACTGGGGCTGAAGAAGAAGTGTAGGCCCCCCAGCCCCCGACCAGGGCTTTGCCCCATATGCGCTAGGATAAAGGCTTGACGAGGCGGGAAAATCGTGATTCATCAACGCGATGGACACGATTTCTCTCCTCGCCAGGGATTGGAGCGCGTTTGTCGCGCAGATATCCCGATTCATCGATC
>CAUYTZ010000367.1:0-1112 GCA_963575695.1 uncultured Gammaproteobacteria bacterium
CTGGCGCACAGCATGGGCCGGGCTGGCAACGGTGTTATCCCGGCCTCGCTGATCGGGGCGCTGACCGACCTGCTGGCGGAAACGGCACCCCATCCCCAGACCGCCGCATTTGACCGTACGCGGCCTTCTGGTGAATTTAGCAACACGGATACCGGATGTGACGGCCGTGGCATTCGGCCGCGTTCTGCCTGCCCTGGAACGGCATTGAACTCGATGGATGTCGCGCCCGTCACGGCGGAGGTGAGGTCATGAAGCTCTACCCTCGCGGTTTCGGTGGTCAGCGCACCCCGCCCGACAAGCTCAAGCGCGACGGCTGGCGCAATCAGGGCGTGCTGGTGATCAGCGCCGACGATCCTCGTCTGGCTTGGCCTCAACGCGAACTCATTCGCCAAATCGGTGAAACCCTCTACGGCACTCGAAAGGAGGCCAGCAATGGCTGGTAATCGCTGTGACAATCGCTGGACGGTCGGCCAAGTCGAAGAGCGGATTGAAGAGGCAGTCGACACCCTGCGCCGCCTGCCGGAGAAGCAGTTTCAAATAGGCCGTTCGTCCTGGCCGACGTTCCTCCAGGATTGCGCCGACGCCGGTGACCCCGAACCCGCGCCTCTCCGGCGTGGGCCGCCGTCCTCCGCAGCCATCGACCGCATGGATGAAACCCTGGAATGGCTGCGCTGGCTCCCGGCGGAGGATGCCAAGCTGGTCTGGGCGCGCGCCGAGGGCACGACCTGGAAGGTTATCAGTTGGCGTTTCGGCTGTTCGGAGCGCACGGCGCAACGTCGCTTTGAATACGCATTGAGTCAGACTTCGTGGCGGCTTAATGGGCGCGCCCTTCCTAAAGTATGGTCAAGGCAATTTTTGATTGACAAAATCATGAAATTGTCAAGTCCAAACTTTGCGTGATTTATTTTTCTTTGTCGTGTTTTTCTTTGTCGCGTTTCACAGGCATAATGGTATGCATATTCGTAGTCTTTGAAACATGCGCCCGCATGGGGAAACCCACTGCGGGCGTCGTCATTCTGACCACTAGTTCACATCGGTATTTCACCTCCACATGTCACATTCACCTCTCGACATCACCGACGCTTCCTCAGTCAGCGAGACGACGCAATGGC
>CAUYTZ010000368.1:0-2056 GCA_963575695.1 uncultured Gammaproteobacteria bacterium
GGATCCATACATGTATACCGATAAAATTAAAATTATTACAATTGTTTAAAAAAGGTGGGGGTCCGGGAGACGGTTCTCCGTCCTTACAGGTGTAGATTTATTTCTATCTAAACCGCACCCACTTCGGGATGTGCAGTTTTAAAATTATTAAAAAAGAATGGCCCCGCCGGGAGAGGGCGGTTCTCCGCCCCCCAGGAATGGCCGAAACGAGAATCACCGTCTTGCGGGGCTTTGCCCCGAACCTCACCAAGGGCTTTGCCCCTGGACCCCTCCAGGCTCCTGGTGGGGTTCCAAGGGCAAAGAAATCATTTTCTGAAGCTCAGCGCGACAGCAGATCGGCACGGTCGGGTGGCCCTTCGCCCGCCAATCCCAAGGCGCGAACATCAATCCGGCCTTTACGAACACCGCGCTCCACCAGGAAATCGCGAACCGCGAACGCCCGTGCCAAAGACAGTTGCCGCGCCTCTCGCTGGGTGTCCAGGGTGCCGGCGGCATAGGCCAACACCTGAAGCCGCGCCGACGGTGCCTTTTCCATCATCGCGCCGACTTCAGCCAACATTGCCTGAGCCTCACGCGAAACTTCCGCCGAACCCGTACCGAACAGCACCCGCCGTTCACTGCCAGCAGACACGTCTGCCGTCGCTGTCGTCGGGCTTCCACCCAAGGCGGGCTGCTGAATGCTGGCTACGGCCGCTCGGGGGGCGACCGCAGGAGGGGCGGCGGTGGTTGCCAGTGGTGGCGGCGATGCGACCGCCGTCGGCATGGTTAGCGTCGGCACCGGCGGCGTCCGCAAAGGTTCCGGAGCCAGAAAGGGGGCCGGCACCGGCACTACGGCGGCGGCTTCAAGTCGCGGCCGAGCTGGGGCCCCGATCGGTCGGGCATTGTCCAGATTGAATTCAGGTGAGGGCGGTGGCACCGTCGGCACCGTCATCGGCTCAGGATTGGCCGTCACCGTCATCGGTTTGGCCGCACAGCCAACCAGCAGCGCACTCAACAGCGCTGGAATCACAATCGATTTCATGCCGGTTCGGCGCAGTGGTCGCGGTGCAACAGGCTTGGTCATGGCGGAAGGTTCCAAAAAACGGCCCGATCACTTGCCAAACGCGGACGTAGACATCTTCGGCGTGGTCACTTCACCCAGGTTGCGGAACACCAAACGCAGATAAACGGTGTGGTTGGGGTTGAGACCCGGCGGGGTGGTGTGATCCAGGCTGGCGATTGTCTGAAGAATAAAGCACTCATCCATATAGTTAAACGAGATGTTGGTGGCGCGCGGACCAGGGTTTGGGTTCAGGGCCAAAGAGTGGCCCGCCGAAACCGACCAATGATCGACGAACGTGGAACTGCCACCAAAGGTAACGTATTCGCTGGGCGCGCGCCTGCCGGTGACCTGATTTTGCACCGCATCCTCATAGTAGTAATTGGTGCTCAAGCGCAGCAGCGGCACGCCTGCGGTTGCGGTGGTCGAATGGGCCCGTGGTGCCAAGGAGCCATGATCGTAGCGGCCGGCATAGTACAAGTCGAGCCACGAGGCCGGCGACAGTTCAGCCCGGCCGACATAGTCGGAAACGCTGTTCTCGAGCCCGGTACCCAGCTCGAACGGCCGGTCCTGGCTCAACCGGTGGCTCTGGCCGACGAACACCCCGGCCCGGCCCTGAGTTCGCCCGATCACCCCGGCGCGCACGCCGTAATCGATCCTCTGCCCGCCTTCACGGCGATCCAGTCCCGGATAACGGTTAAGCCGAAACAGCGAAATATCCGAAAACTCAATGTAGCGGCTGTCTTCGTTGGGCAGGCGGGAGTCGTTGCGGCTACTCGGGGCCACGGTCACAGCCGCCATCGGTTCAATGAACTGTTCCATGGTCTCGGCATGCCGAACCAGCGGATAGCGGGCCAGAACCTGCCCTTCGGGATGCAGACGGCCAGCGCTATCGGTCAGCGGCTTATGTCCCGGACGGAGCAGATGGTCGTCGGTATAGTCTTCAGGCCGATAGTAGTTGCGGAAACTGTAGATGTCGCCATGAACCGCGGTGCTGACCGTCGTCACCAGACCGGT
>CAUYTZ010000369.1:0-6522 GCA_963575695.1 uncultured Gammaproteobacteria bacterium
GGTTCGACGCGATATCGGCCAAGCGGTGGCCGATTCGGTGGCCTCGGTTGAGGAGCAGAAGAGCCGGTTGGCAGCGATTCTGCGGGATCTGCACGAAGGGGTGCTGGTCTGCAACCTGATGCATCAGGTGTTGCTCTACAATCAGACTGCCTTGACTCTGCTCCAGGTTTCCGGCGATCTGGGCTTGGGCCGCAACCTGTTGCAGGTGATGTTGGCCGAGCCGATCCTGCACACGCTTGACCGGCTGACGCTGCGGGTACGCGAGCGCCACCACCAGACCACACCCGAGGCGACCACCGCTCAATTCGTCGGCGGCTCCAGTGATGGCCAGATTCTGTTTCAGGGCAGAATGAGCCTGATTCTGCATGATGACGGCCTTAACAACGGCCCGATCATCACCGGCTATGTCGTGACTTTCACCGATGCCACTCGTGAACTGGCCGCGCTCGGCCAGCGCGATGCCCTACTGCGGGAGGCGACCGAGGGGCTGCGTCCGCCAGTGGCCAACCTCAGGGTGATGCTGGAAACCCTGGCCGATCATCCCGATTTGGATGCCGAGGCGCTGGCTTCGTTCGAACAGGCGATGATGGCAGCCAGCGAAGAGCTCTCTTCACGCCTGGAACACCTGTCGACCGAGTACCGCGACCTGATCGCCGGAAGCTGGCCGATGAGCGACCTGCGTTCCCATAACCTGATCAGCCTGATCATTCACCGAGTCGGGGATAAGGCCGGTTATCGGGTGATCGAGACCGGGTTGCCGCAACTGCTGCACGGCGACAGCTACAGTCTGGTGATGTTGTTCAATTTTCTGCTGGCGCGGCTCCATGAAACCACCGGCGTAACCAATTTTTATTTGTCAGCCGAGCCGGCCGAGCGCTGGGTTTATGTCGATATCGCCTGGACCGGGGTGCCGCCGGTGGCCAGTTCGGTGATCGATGGTTGGATGGGACAACCGCTGGCCGATGCGCTCGGCGGGCTGACCGTCGGCGACGCGCTCAAGCACCACCGCAGCGATTTGTGGAGCGAATCCGCGCGCGAAGACCATGCCCGGCTGCGGGTGCCGCTGCCGCTGCCACCGGCCCAACGCGCGGTCGATCAAGCGCGGTCGTTGGTATCCCAGGGGGTACCCCCGGGGGCGGCCCCGGCGGCCCGGCAGGAATTCTTCGATTTCTCGCTGCTGCTGCAACCGTTGGCGACCAGCGGTCTGGGCAAGATGCCGCTGGATGAACTGAGTTTCGTCGCCTTCGACAGTGAAACCACCGGCCTCAGCCCCTCTTCGGGTGATGAGTTGATTTCGATTGCCGGGGTGCGGATCGTTAAGGGCCGGCTGCTGACGGGGGAAACCTTCAGTGCTCTGATCAATCCACGGCGGAAAATTTCAGCCGAATCGTTGCCGATTCATGGCATCACCGACGCCATGGTTCAAGACCAGCCGGGGGCGGAGGAGGTACTACCGCGCTTCAAGGCCTTCGTCGCCGATTCGGTGCTGGTGGCGCACAATGCCGCCTTTGATCTCAAGTTTCTTAAACTCAAAGAAGCGGCGACCGGGGTCCGTTTCACCAACCCGGTCCTCGACACCATGCTGTTGTCGCGTCAGTTGCAAGGTAAGGGCAGCGACCATACCCTGGACGGTATCGCCGCCCGATTGGGAATTCAAGTCCTTGACCGCCATACCGCGTTGGGCGACGCGATGGTCACTGCGGCAGTGTTCCTGCGCATGATCGATATGTTGCGCGAGCGGGATGTGCTGACGCTGGACGACGCGATTCGCAGCGCCAACATCCTGGTTGAACTCCATGCGCGCGAGCGCGCTTTTTAGCCTGCCACGAGGACCGCGATTGGGCGGCAGCCCAATCGCGCAGCGTTTAGTTAGGCGAACAGTCGCCGCACCCACCGCCCCAGCGCATCCAGGTGCAGGTACAGCACCGGCGTGATGTACAGCGTCAGCACCTGCGACACGATCAGCCCGCCGACCACCGCCAGCCCCAGCGGTTGGCGCAACTCCGCCGCCGCGCCATAGCCTGCCGCGATCGGCAGCGTGCCCATAATCGCGGCCATGGTCGTCATCATGATCGGCCGGAACCGTTGCAGGCAGGCTTGAGTGATCGCCTCTTGCGGTCCCAGTCCATCCTCGCGCTGGGCACTCAAGGCAAAGTCGATCATCATGATCGCGTTCTTCTTGACGATCCCGATCAGCATCAGAATCCCGATAATGGCGATAATGCTGAGATCTTGATGAAACAGCATCAGAGTCAGCAACGCCCCGATCGCCGCTGACGGCAGTCCGGACAGAATCGTCACCGGATGGACGAGATTCTCATAGAGTACACCAAGCACGACATAAATCACCCCGATCGCCGCCGCCAGCAACAGGCCAAGATTGCCCTGGGACTGCTGGAACACTTGGGCCGAACCTTCGAAGCTGGAGGTAATCGCCACCGGCAGACCCAGTTCACGCTCCATGGTCCGGATTTTCTCCACCGCCACCCCCAGCGAGCGCCCAGGGGCCAGATCAAAGGAGATCGTCACCGAGGGAATTTGCGACTGGTGGTTGACGGTCAGTGGCCCGGCGAACTGGCGTACCGTGGCCACCGCCGTCACCGGCACCAACGAACCGTTCGCGGTGCGCACCCGCACCCGGCTAAGATCATTGACATCCTGCTGACGGTTGGCCGGCACCTCCAAAATCACGGCGTAGGAGGCTGCTGCCGAGTAGATGGTCGAAATCTGGCCGGTACCGAAAGCGTTGTACAGCGCCAACCGCACTTGCTCCACGGTCACGCCCAGCATCGCGGCCTTGTCGCGATCGACATCGACCATCGCCTGCGGACTGTTGATTTGCAAATCGCTGGCGACATCCTGAAACATAACGGTCTCATGACGCATGGCCCCGGTCATGCGATTTGACCACTCGTAGAGTTCTTCCTGATTGAGCGATTGCAGGGTGTATTGATACTGGCTTTTGCTCTGGCGGCCGCCGATTTGTAGATTCTGCACCGCTTGAATGTAAACCCGCATTCCCGGTACGCCAGACAATGCCCGACGCAGCTCTTGAATGATCTCCATCACCGGCGGCCGAAGGTTGCGCGGAGTCAATTGAATGAACATCCGTCCGGCGTTGACCGAATTGCTGAGTCCTGAAGAGGCCACCGACGAGGCGGAGGCCAAAACATGGGGATTGGCCTGAACGATCGCCGCCACTCGTTGCTGATTGGCGGCCATGGCCGTGAACGAGACATCCTGACCACCTTCAGTCTGAATCACGATCTGGCCGGTGTCTTCGACCGGAAAAAAGCCCTTGGGCACCACGCCGAACAGCCACACCGTGCCGACGATGGTGGCCAAGGTGACCAGAACCATGCCGCCCTTGTGGCGCAGCACCCACAGCAGAGTCACACGATAGAACCCGAGCAGGGCGACGAAGCCGCCTTCACAGACCCGCGCGAACCACGACAACTTGCTGCCGTCATGCTCGGCAGGAGACAGGAAGCGGGCACAGAGCATCGGGGTCACGGTCAGCGAGACCACCGCCGAAGCCACGATCGCCAGGGTCACGACCATGGCGAATTCGAAGAACACCTTGCCGACCACGCCGCCCATGGCCAGCAACGGAATGAACACCGCGATCAACGAGATCGTAATCGAAATAATGGTGAAGCCGATTTCACTGGATCCTTTCAGCGCCGCCTCGAGCGGGGCCAAGCCCAGTTCAATGTGACGATGAATGTTTTCCAACATCACGATCGCGTCATCAACCACCAGTCCAACCGACAGGGTCAGGCCAAGCAGGGAAATGTTGTCGATCGAAAAATGCAGCAAATACATGCCGCCAAAGGTTGCAACAAGCGACATCGGCACCGCCAGGGCCGGAATTATGGTGGCGCTGACTCGGTGCAAGAACAGGAAGATGACCAGCACGACCAGGATCACGATCAAAACCAGCGTGAACTGAACATCGGCCACGGCATCGCGAATCGACAAGGAACGATCATTGAGGATATTCAGGCTGGCTGCGGCCGGCAGTTCTCCTTGAAAACGCGGCAGCAACGCCTTAACCCGATCGACCACCTCCACCGTGTTGGCGTCGGGCTGGCGCTGCACGGCCAGGATGATCGCGCGCTGGCCGTTGAACCAACTCGCGGTGCGGGTATTTTCGACGCTGTCGCCGACCTTGGCCACGTCGCTGAGTCGTACCGGTGCGCCGTTACGCACCGCGATCACGAGCTTGGCGTAGGCTTCGGCGTTGTCCAGTTGCGGGTTGCCCTGGAGAATGACCTGCTGATACGGGCCGCTGAGGATACCAACCGGCGTGTTGACGTTGGCTGAAAAAATCGCCTTCTGCACGTCGTTGAGCGACAGGCCACGGCTGGATAGGGCGTCGGGATCAGCCTGGATCCGCACGGCGTATTTCTGCGCGCCATAGACCTGGACCTGGGCCACGCCACTAAGCCGCGACACCCGTGGCGCAATCGCGTTTTCGGCGTAGTCATTCAGTTCCGGCAGCGGTACGACGGCACTGGTCAGCGCGATCAACAGCACCGCCTGATCGGCCGGGTTGACCTTGCGGAACGACGGCGGCGTGGTCATCTCGGTCGGCAAGCGCCGCGCCGCCCGGGCCAGCGCCGCCTGAACATCTTGCGCGGCGGAATCGATATCGCGGTTAAGATCGAACTGAAGCGTGATCGCGGTCACGCCCTGGCCGCTGGAAGAGGTGATCGCGTCCACCCCGGCGATGGTGGAGAATTCGCGTTCCAGCGGGGCCGCGATCGATGAGGCCATGACTTCCGGCGAGGCTCCGGGCATCACCGCCGACACGCTGATGATCGGAAAATCGACTCGCGGCAGCGCCGCCACCGGCAGGGCGAAATACGAGGCGATGCCGGCGACCAGCACCGCTACCGACAACAACCCGGTCATGATCGGCCGGCGGATGCACAATTCGGAAACAGTCATCGCCGCGGCTCTCCCGCCCCCGTAGGCGCAGCCAAGCCAGGCGACGCAGATGCGGGCGACCGCTCCACGATCGGCGTGCCCGGAGTCAGCCGCAACTGGCCATCGATCACCACCCGTTCGTCCACCGCCAATCCGCGCGTGATCACCGCCACCCCGTCCATCACCCGGGCCACAGCCACCGGCCGCGTCTCTGCGGTCGCGTCGGTGCGGGCGACGAAGACATAAGGGCCAGCCTGACCACTTTGCACCGCTTGAGCCGGCACCACCAACGCCTCGGCTTCGGTGGCTTCATCCACCGTCACCTCAACAAACTGGCCGGGCCATAGTCGCGCCTTGGGGTTGGCGAACGAAGCGCGAACCGTGATCATACCCGATGTAACATCAACCAAGCTGTCGATGAAATCCAGGGCACCTTCGGCCGGCAGCGTCGGATCATCCGGCGGCTTGGCCCGCACCGGCACCACCGTTCCAGTGGCCTGGGCTCGGCGCAGCGCCGGCAATTCCCGCTCCGGCACGGTGAAAATCACCGTGATCGGATCGAACTGAGTCAGCGTGACCACCGGCAGGGCATCGGTTGGCCGGGCCAAATTGCCTTCCTTAACTCTGGCCAAACCAGTACGGCCAGAAATCGGGGCCCTGATCGTGGCATAGGACAGATTGAGCCGCGCCGCATCGATCGCGGCTTGTCCGGCCTTAACGCTGGCTTCCAGCGCCTGTGACGCCGCGCGGGTGTCATCGGCCTTTTGGGGGGTGGCGTTGCCACGCGCCAGCAGAACTTGATAACGGGCCATATCGACCCGGGCCCGGTCCAATTGCACCTGATCACGAGCCAGCGCCGCTTCGGCCTGACGCAACTGAATGTCATAGGGCCGGGCATCGAGGGTCAAAATCACCTCGCCCTCTTTGACCGTCTGACCCTCGATAAAATGCAGGCGCAGGATTTCACCCTCGACTCGCGGCCGAATCGCGACGGTGTTGACCGGTTGAACCGTACCAATCGTGATTAGACGCACCGGCATCGATCGCCGTTCAACTCGAGTCAGAACCACCGGTTGCGGTTGCACCACACGCGCCGCGCGCGCTTCCGGCTTGGTTGAGGCAGGCAGGGCCACAGGCAGCAGCCCGGCACGCCAAGCCGCTGCGACTCCACCGGCCAGAATCAGAATAACCAGCAGCCAGCGCCGCCCGCGACGGGGCTGGCTGGGGGGTACGGAAGACGACTCGTGGTTCATGCCCACCCAGACTCTTTAGGGTCACACACTTATGACGACAGCGACACTAGCGCCGGGATGTTGCCACGGTATGTCGGGGCGGGGAAATACGGTTACTAACTGTAACCGTCCGTGCAGCCGCAAAAAAGTGGCCAGGGGACTTGCGCCCCCTGGCCCAGGGATTACACCGTCGAGACTAGACAGGGGAGAGAGTCCGACAGGCCGAAGCGCTGACGGATAGCCCCGACGATGGTGCTAGCTGCGTTAAAGGAAACGGACCGGCCAGCTACGACCGGAACGGCGAAAGTCATGCCTTCACGGCTCCACGGCCGAACCCGTTGGGTGGCCAACAGGCGGT
>CAUYTZ010000370.1:0-2744 GCA_963575695.1 uncultured Gammaproteobacteria bacterium
GTCTGTTTCTGGACATTGACCACCGAACGCTCGGCATAATCGAACATACTCATGGCGCGGTTCAGGTTGATGTAGGCGGTTAAGCCTTCCAACAACAAATCCTGAACCACGACCACGGCACCAGTCTGAGCCTGCTGCCGGGATAGATCGGCCTTTTCGATCTCACCACCAATCTTGCCGAAGTCCCACACCGGCTGACGCACGGCAACGCCGATTTCGCCAGCATAGAGCCGGGCCGAACCCTCGGTCGCCGAACGACGCACGATCTGGCGGCCCTGATTGCCGGTAACGGTAACATCGGGATACCAGCCGCCCCGCGCCCGCGACAGCGCCGCATCCGCCCCGCGCACCTCTGCCGCAGCCCCAGCCACACGCTTGTGGCCGGCAACCAGCCGGGCCAATGCGATCCGATAATCCTCAGCCTTGGCCTCACCCTGGACTCCGACGAAGCCCGCCAGCATCGCCACGACCACGACCACGACCAACTTAGCACAACGCATTGGCACTAAACCATTTATGGTAGGAAACAGACGGCTGGTACCCACCACAACTGGTGGTGAACCCAAATTCGTCCAGACTCCTAACCATACCCTACCGCTCTTGAAAAGCAAACCGCAACGAACGGAACCATGGACTAAGCAGGTATTCGGCCACCGTACGCCGGCCAAGCAGAATGCCGCACACCACCTGCATCCCGGGGTAGAGGTTATAGCTGCGGCCTCCGGCCTCGAACCGGTTCTGGCTGGTCTCAATACGAATCTTATAGAAAGTCTGGTTGGAAGCGGTGACGGTGGCGTCGGGACTAACCCGGAGCACCGCCCCGTCGAGATAGCCGTAGAGCGCGGCATCGGGAATATTAAGCGTGACCCGCACCGCCTGCCCAAGATGAACATAGCCAATATCTTGAATCGGCAGCCGGGCTTCGATGATCAGCCGATCGCCCTGAGGCACGATTTCGGCCACGGTCTGACCGGGACTGATCACCCCCCCCTCGGTGTTCACGGCCAAGGTCTTGATGATTCCGTCCACCGGCGCACGCAACACAGTGCGTTCCTGAATATTCTGGAACTTGCGCACCCGTTCCGAAAGTTCATCGAACGACTGCCGGGCCACGGCCAAATCCCGCCGCGCCTGCTCCACCGTGGCTTCCTGCATCGATGCCCGCCGCTCGCGGGCTTCGCGCATACTGGCTTCGGCTCGCGGCAGTGCGGCCTGATCAGCCTCGATTTGATTGCGCAAAACCTGCTGCTGGCGCAAAAAATCCAGATGCGCCATGCGGTTGGTCAGATCGTGACCGAGCAAGTTTTCACTGATTCTGACTTGGCTGGCCACAATCTCCAGCAATTTTCGATTGTTTTGCAGCCGAAGCGTGATTTCGGTCAACTCGCTTTCCCGCTGAACAACGGCGTTGTCCTGGCCGCGCAGGTCGTGCTCGATGCGCTTGTGCCGGCTGGCGAACATGTCGCGCATGGCGGCTGCGGCCTCTGGGGCAACCCGTTCTAGTCCCGGCGGAATCTCCAGCGCTCCGGCCCCGGCAGCTTCGGCGGCAAGCCGGCTGATGTCGAGCGTCAAGCTGGTCAGACGCTTGGTCAACTCCTCCAATTCAGCGGCGGCGCGCACCGGATCGAGCCGGATCAACGGCTGGCCACGACGAACGACAGCCCCTTCCTCAACCAGAATTTCGGCAACGATGCCGCCTTCCAGGTGCTGAACCGCCTTGATCCGGGTCGCAGGAACGATTTCACCGATAGCGGTGCTGACCACATCGAGTTCAGCCAGACCGGCCCACGCCGTGAAGGCGGCGACCAGGGCCAGGGTGGCGAAGGTGAACGGTCGTCGTGACATAATACGCCCGCCCCCCTTTGGGGGCGTCTCGCCCCCCACCCCTAAACCGGCCGACGCTCGACCCAAACCAACGACAGGTCATCGGTCAGGGTGGCCCCGCCGCCGGCCGGACCAAAGAGACGACTCGTGACCGCCGCAAACCCCTGTTCCAAACCATGACCGGCCACGCTCTCGGCAACCAGACGAACCAGAGCCGACACGTCCGCCACCTCCCCTGCCGCCGTGCCCAACGCATCCAACACCGCGTTGCTGTACAACACCAGCCCGGCCCCAGGAGCGAACGGCAATTCCCGCTGTTCATAGTCCGCCCGCGCCGACATCCCAAGCGGCAAGCCCACGACCGCATCACAGCCAACTGGCTCCCCCCCCCCGGGCGGCAGCACCAGCGGTGGGTTGGCTCCAGCAGAGGCAAAGGTAAAAGTGGAACGGGTGCAGTCGATCACGCCGTGAACCATCGTCGCATGATCGCCCAGCGCCAGCAGATCGACCGCCTGACGGTTGATCTCAGCCAGGAATTCTGCCGGTCGGCCGGCCAGTCCAACCGTCTCCTGAACCAAGGTGTGCAGCCGGCAGGCATTGAGCGCGGCACCAACCCCACGCCCGGCCATGTCGAGCAAATAAACCGCCACCCGACCGTCAGACAGCGGATGCACCCCCCACAGATCGCCGCCCAGTTTGAGCAACTCCGGATAGCACGAGGCGAACAGCATCTCATCGCCCAGCCCCTGCTCACTCCAAACCAGCAAGCGGCGTCCGGCCAGCGGGATTTGCCAGTCTACAAGATCCCATTCGATGGTCTGGCCAATTCCCTTTTTACCTTTGCCTCTGCTGGAGCCAACCCACCGCTGGTGCTGCCGCCCGGGGGGGGGGGAGCCAGTTGGCTGTGATGCGGTCGTGGG
>CAUYTZ010000371.1:0-13925 GCA_963575695.1 uncultured Gammaproteobacteria bacterium
AATAATATTAACGATGCTGCCGATGCGATTCGAGGCATCACGCAACGCCGCCATCTTATTGACCGCCGCCTGCGCCTGCGCGCCACCGTGGGCCGCGACATCGGCCGACATCGTGATCAGGCGCCCGATTTCCCCGATCGCCGCAGTGAGTTGTTGCGAGGCCGAGGCCACCGACTGAGCATTATCGCTGGCGCTGGCCACCGCTCCGGTTACCACCTTGACCTGGGTGTCGGTTTCTTTGACGGCCTCACTCATCGATTGGGCGGTCGTGGCCATGATTATCGAGGCGTGAGATAGGGTATCGAACACTCCGGCCACGCTAGAGCCAAACATGTCGATCAATTCTTCGACCTCAACTTGCCGCTTCTGCTTTGACCGTTCCTCATCCTTACTTTGGCGCTTCATTCGCTCATTGTCCTGGCCCGCATCTTTAAATATTTCTACCGCCTGGGCCATTTCGCCGATTTCATCGCCGCGATCCTGATAGGCGACAACCAGCTCATAGTCACCCCGGGCCAACTGGCGCATGATCTGGTTCAGTGACTGCAAGGGCCGGGTAATGCCGATTATGGCCAGGGCGATCGAGGCTAGGGCTCCGGCAATCATAATCAGTCCTGAAATTAAAATGATATTTTCAATCCCGCCATTGGTGTCTTGAATGCTCCTAATCGCTGTGGTCAGAGCGGTGGATTTTTCCTCGCTGACCCTGGTTATAATCTCGATCAACGCCGTCATGTGCTCGCTCATGATTTCGGCGACTTTGTCGAACTCTGGCATCAGCGCGTTGCCGCCCGGCGGTCCCTGGTCGATATAGGCCCGAGCCATGCGCTGGCCGGTTTCGTAATAGGGGCCAAAGCCGGCCCGGGCTTCCGACAGCGCCCCGACCACCGCCTTTAGCCCCAACTCGGAGGCGATCTTTTCCGCCGCCTGGGTATCGGCCGCAAATTTCTGGGCGAACTCGGCCGCTTTGTCCAGGCCATCGGCCAGATCATCCTGGCCGCGGGTGGCGGAAATATCGGACAGAAATTGCTGCACCTGGACCACATCCAGGCGGATGCCAGCGATCAAACCGCTGAGCGGCATCATCTGGCCGACCACGGTTTGGGCGGTGGCACCGATTCGGTCCAGTTCGGAGGTTTCGGCCTTGACCAGGATAAGGATTCGCGTCGACGACAAGCCGATCACCGCGACCAATAGGCCGGCAACCACCGCAACCTTGGCCTGGATTGACAATTTTGAAATCGTTCTTGAAATCGCTGACATGGTGTCCCTACACCTTAAGAACAGGCAGTTGACGAGGGTGGGTGCCCTGAACCTTACGGCGTGAAAGACTAACGAAAATTCCGGAAAAACGCCATGCTTTTATGTGGTTAGGGGATTTGTATTTCTTACTCGGCAGCCGAACCTTTTGGGTGTCGTGGTGTTGGTGGAACTTTTTTCGGCGATCAAAATTTCGCTTGACCGACAGGCGTCTTAGGCTGTACGGCTGTGTGGTTCTTTGTGTCGGGCCTTCGTATCAGGGTTAAGAGCCACCGTGTCATCAATCTCCGCCAGCCGCACCTTGTTCATCGCCTCCCGTTTTGGGAAGGTTGTGGTGTGCGCTCGCGGTGTGGCACCGCTCTCGTCTCCTCTGCCGCTGTTGGGCGGGCTGACCCTGCGACTTACGCACCCCTGAACGCCCCTCGTTAGCCTTGGCAGTGACCTTTTAGGCGACAGGTGTTCAGGGGAGTTTGGCGCGTATCGCGCCGCACGTCGCCCGCCAGTTTTGCTAAATTCAGCGCGGAAGGACCGCCAGCCATGCCTAGTCAAACCGGGAACGCTCCAGTCGTTACCAGCGACCGCGTAATCATTTTTGATACCACTTTGCGTGATGGCGAGCAATCGCCGGGTGCGTCGATGAATTTGGAAGAAAAACGCCGCATCGCTCTAACTTTAGAGGAAATGGGCGTCGATGTGATCGAGGCTGGGTTTCCGATCGCATCGAATGGTGACTTTGAATCGGTGCGCGAAATCGGCCGCATCATCAAGAAATCAACTGTTGCTGGTTTGGCCCGCGCGGCTAAGCGTGATATCGATCGCTGCTTTGAGGCGTTGGAGTTTGCCGCACGCAAGCGGATTCACACCTTCATTTCAACCAGTCCGTTGCACATGAAGTACAAGTTGCAAATGGAGCCGGATAAGGTTCATGAAGCGGTGTGGGACAGTGTTAGTCACGCCCGCAATTTGTGCGATGATGTTGAATGGAGCGCGGAAGATGGCTCGCGCACCGAGCCTGATTTCTTGTGTCGCTGCGTCGAAACCGCGATCAAGGCCGGAGCGCGCACGATCAACATTCCCGATACGGTCGGCTATGCGGTTCCGGAAGAATATGGCGCATTTATCAAAATGCTGTTCAACCGCGTGCCCAATATTGATCAAGCGATCATTTCGGTCCACTGTCACAATGATCTGGGCTTGGCCGTGGCCAATTCCTTGGCCGGAGTCGCCAATGGTGCGCGCCAAGTCGAATGCACCATCAACGGCCTGGGCGAGCGTGCCGGCAATGCCGCGTTGGAAGAGGTGGTGATGGCCTTGCGCACCCGGCGTGACGCCTTGCCCTTCACCACCGGGATCACCACCGAGCACATTATGCGCGTCTCGCGGCTGGTTTCGGCGATCACCGGTTTTCCGGTCCAGCCCAATAAGGCCATCGTTGGCACCAATGCCTTCGCTCATGAATCCGGGATTCACCAAGATGGCATGCTGAAGCACGCCGGCACCTATGAAATCATGACTCCAGAATCGGTAGGGTTGAACCGCTCGACTTTGGTCATGGGCAAGCATTCTGGCCGTGCCGCCTTCCGTTCCAAGCTGAAGGAGTTTGGCTATGACTTGGGCGACAACGCCATGGCCGAGGTTTTTCAGCGTTTCAAGGACTTGGCCGATCGAAAGAAGGATGTGTTCGACGAGGACATCATTGCCCTGGTCGATGACCAGATCGGCCAGGATGAGGCCGACCGGATTCGCTTCATCGGTTTGGACATCATCGCGGGGTCGCGCGGGCCGCAACGGGCGACGTTGGAATTGGAGGTCGGTGGGGAAAGCAAGATCGCGGTTGCCGGCGGCAATGGGCCGGTCGATGCGACCTTCAACGCCATTCGCGCGCTGGTGCCACATGCGGCGAAGTTGCAGTTGTATCAAGTTCATGCTGTGACCGCCGGCACCGATGCTCAGGCCGAGGTCACGGTGCGGTTGGAGGAAGACGGCAAAACCGTTAACGGCCAGGGTGCCGATATCGACACCATGGTCGCGTCGGCCCGGGCCTATGTTCATGCGCTGAATAAGTTGTTGGTTAAGCGGGAGAAGACGGCTCCGGGTGCGATTGGTTGACGGCTGGCGGTTTGTGTTTGCCTGGGGCCGACGTAAGGAAAACATGGCGTTCCCACACTCAGCACTTGAGTGCGGGCCAAGCTTGCTCTATGGAACCACGATGCGGGGCGGCTAGCGGAACGGCTGCCGCTCCGTCCGTGCTGTCGTTCAAACCGATCCGTTCAAACAGATAGAGAGTGTCATTGCCATGTTTTCAAAACTGATGGGACTGCTGTCGGCTGACATGGCGATCGATCTGGGAACGGCCAACACCCTGGTCTATGTCAAGGGCCGAGGTATCGTGCTCAATGAGCCGTCTGTGGTTGCCATCGCCACCACCCGTGGCCGCAAGCAGGTGCTGGCGGTTGGTGACGAGGCTAAGATGATGCTTGGCCGCACCCCCGGCAACATTCAGGCCATCCGCCCGCTGCGTGACGGTGTCATCGCCGACTTTGAAGTGGCGGAGGAAATGATCAAGCATTTCATCCGTAAGGTTCACAATCGGCGCAGTTTTGCCAGTCCGCAGGTGATCATTTGCGTGCCGTCTGGCTCGACTGCGGTCGAACGGCGTGCGATTCAAGAGTCGGCCGAAGCCGCCGGGGCCCGTCGGGTGTACCTGATCGAGGAGCCGATGGCGGCGGCGATCGGAGCCGGGCTGCCGGTGACCGAGCCGACCGGGTCGATGGTGGTTGATATCGGCGGTGGCACGACCGAAGTCGCGGTGCTGTCTTTGGGTGGCATCGTCTATTCGCGTTCGGTGCGCGTGGGCGGCGACAAGATGGACGAGGCGATCATCGGCTATATTCGCCGCAGCCACAATCTACTGGTCGGCGAAGGTTCGGCTGAACGAATCAAGAAGGAAATCGGTTCGGCCTGTCCGCCAGAAGATGGCGAAGGCCGGATCATGGAAATCAAGGGCCGCGATCTGATGAACGGCGTGCCCAAGGAACTGATCATTTCCGAACGCCAGATCGCCGAAAGTCTGGCCGAGCCGGTTTCGGCCATCGTCGAGGCGGTTAAGGTCGCCCTGGAACACACCGCCCCGGAATTGGCCGCAGACATCGTGGATAAGGGTATCGTGCTTACCGGCGGCGGTGCGTTGCTGTCGAATCTGGATTTCGTGCTTCGACATGCCACCGGCCTGCCGGTGTCGATCGCCGATGACCCGCTGTCGTGCGTGGCGCTTGGTACGGGCCGCGCGCTGGAGGAAATGAAGACCCTGCGCAATGTTTTGGTCAGCATGTATTGATGCCATCGCTGTATAATGCGCCCTAATCCATGCGGATGGTTTCTGGCAGTCTGCTCTGCGCTTGTCGCTTGCGGTGCCGGGTATGATGACGAGAAACGAGACAAAAAACGAGAGACGAGAGTCGAATCGTGCTGGTGAAAGCTCGCGCCGCGAGACCTGCGACGAGGCTGACTGCGCTTAAAGGAGTGGTGCAGCGGTTTTCGTTTCTGTTCTTGATCCTGGTTTCGATCACGCTGATGATTTTTGGGCGCATCGATGCTATCGGTGTGGAGAGCATGCGCGCACGGGTGATGGACGCGTTTGAGCCGATTCTTGACGCAATTTCCACGCCGGCGGCCACTGTCGCCCGCTTCGTCGAAATCATCGCCGATGTTACCGAAGTTTACCGCCAAAACCAGGAGCTTCGCACAGAGAACGCCCGACTTCAGCAGTGGAAGCAGGTGGTGTTGCGGCTGGAGGCCGAGAACAATTCCTTGCGTTCGTTGCTGCGCTTTAAACCCGATCCGGCGGCGTCATTTATTTCCGCGCGGGTGATTGCGGTTCCTGGCGGGTCGTTCCTGCGTTCTGTGATTGTCGCCGCGGGTCGGCGCGATGGCTTGCGCAAGGGGCAGGCGGTGATCGCCGGTAGCGGCCTGGTTGGACGGGTGGTCGAGGTCGGAGAATGGTCGGCGCGGATTCTCCTGGTCACAGATATCAGTGCACGGGTGCCGGTGCTGCTGGAGGGATCGCGCCAGCGCGCGGTGCTCGCCGGTGACAACTCCAGCCAGCCACGGCTACTCTATTTGCCGCCCGACAGCCAGGTTGCGGTCGGGGATCGTGTGGTCACCTCCGGCCATGGCGGCCAGTTTCCGTCTGGATTGCCGGTCGGAGTCGTGTCCCAGGTCGGCGAGCGGCAGATCAGGGTTCATTCACTGGTTAATCTCAGTCGGATCGAACACGTTCAAATCGTCGATTTCGGCCTGCCCGGGGGATTGGTGGTCGAAGACCCGCTGGGTGGAGTGATGCGGTGATTGGTGGGCCGTTGCACAAGCTGGACGTGGCCGGACGCAGCCTGGCCCCGACGGCGATGACAGTAATGCTGCTGCTGGTTAATCTGGCCCCGTCGCACATGACCGGCTATGAGCGGGTGGCACCGTCATTTGCCCTAATGTCGATCTACTACTGGACGATTCATCGGCCGGATTTGTTGCCGATGAGTGTGGTGTTTGTGATCGGGTTGTTGCAGGATCTGCTTGGTGGCGGTCCGCTTGGACTGAATGCGTTGGTTTTGATCATGGTTCAATGGACGGTTCTCAGCCAGCGCGGCTTTTTTCTGTCTAGCACTTTTCCCATGTTGTGG
The DNA here is from genome assembly GCA_963575695.1 of uncultured Gammaproteobacteria bacterium. Lineage (GTDB taxonomy): Bacteria > Pseudomonadota > Alphaproteobacteria > Azospirillales > Azospirillaceae > CAUYTZ01. The sequence continues at coordinate 5,937 of CAUYTZ010000371.1, forward strand.
CTGGGTTTTGTGGTTGTGGTCGCTGGGGCAGCCTTCGTTCTGTGGCTGGCGGCGTCGATCGCCAGTTTTGAACTGGTGGCGATCGATGCCCCGGTGATTCAGGGGCTGCTTACGCTCGCCTTATTTCCGCTGATGGCCTGGCTGCTGATCCTGGCTCATCGCGCCTTTCTGCATCAAATTTGACCGGTCAAGCGGAGTGGTGATCATGCGCAGCCCAGGGTGTGTCGAGCGATGAAAAGCCGCGGGCGGGGCCAGATCATGAACCGCGACACCGACCGCTACCGACAACTGACCCGGCGCGTGTTGGTGTTGGGGGGGCTGAAGTTGGGGTTGCTGTCAACTCTCGTTGGACGGCTTTATTACCTGCAAATTGTCGATTCCCAGAAATACACAACACTGGCCGATGAAAACCGGATCAGTTTGCGGCTGCTGGCCCCATCGCGCGGCCACATTGTCGATCGTCTGGGCGTGGCGCTGGCGGTCAACCAGCAGAATTACCGGGTGGTGATTGTTTCCGAACGGGCTCGCGATATCGAAGGCACGCTTAACCATCTATCGCAGGTGGTGCCTTTGTCGGAAGCTGATCGCCGTCGCATTGCCCGCGAAGTTCAGCGCAAGCGCCGTTTCGTGCCGGTTACGGTCAAGGAGAACCTGAGCTGGGATCAGGTGGCGATGATCGAGGTCAATAATCTAGAACTGCCCGGGGTTTCAATCGAGGTTGGTGAGATCCGCAACTATCCTCAGGGCGAGTCCACCGCTCATATTCTGGGCTATGTTGGCGCGGTTTCGGGATCGGAGATCAACGGCGACCCTGTGCTGTCGCTGCCTGGATTCCGCATTGGCAAGGCCGGAATCGAGAAATACCATGAAAAGGAGCTGCGCGGCGTCGCTGGTACCAGTCAGTTGGAAGTCAATGCGGTCGGGCGGGTGATTCGTGAGTTGTCGCGCAACGAAGGCCAGCCCGGCCGCGAGGTGATGCTGACTCTGGACGTTGAATTGCAGAAGTATACACAGTTGAGGTTGGCGGCGGAGCGCAGTGCCGCTGCGGTGATTATTGATGTTCACAGCGGAGGAATTTACTCTATTGCCTCAAATCCCAGCTTTGATCCCAACCATTTTACGACCGGGATTTCTGCGGAATTGTGGGAAGAGTTGCTAACCAATCCGACCGCGCCGTTGACCAACAAGGTCATCGCTGGACAGTACTCTCCCGGCTCGACCTTCAAGATGGTGGTGGCGATGGCGGCGCTGGAATCGGGTTTGATCGCCCAGCGTCATACCGTCTTTTGTCCCGGCCATCTGGATTTGGGCGATCATCGCTTCCATTGCTGGAAGAGCGGCGGTCACGGTTCGGTCGATTTGACCGAGGCGATCAAACAATCCTGCGACACCTTTTTTTATGATTTGGCGCGTAGAATCGGTATCGATCGCATTTTTGATATGGCTCATCGCTTTGGCCTGGGCGAGCCGACTCGTTTGGACCTGCCGGACGGCGCAAACGCGACAGAAGGAGAGGTCTGATGGACTGGGAACGCGAAGAGGTCGAAAAACCCTGTATCGTCCAACTAAAAAAACTGGGCTGGGCGCACATTGAAGGCAACCTGGACGATCCGACCGTCACCGACCGCACCTGTTTTGCCGAAGTAATCCAGGCCAGCGTGTTGGGTGCGCAACTGCGCGCCCTCAATCCCGGCCCGGACGGTCTGCCCTGGCTGGACGATGCCCGCCTCTCTGAAGCGGTGGCGGCTATCACCCGCTTGGGCACCCACAAGCTGATGGAGGCCAACGCCAAGGCCACCCAGTTGCTGATCGACGGACTGACGGTAGAGGGATTGCCGGGTTGGGACGGCAGGCGCGGCCAGACCATTCGCTATATCGATTGGGACAGGCCAGCCAACAACCGCTTTACTGTGGTCAACCAGTACCGGGTGGATTGCCCGCCTGGGTTTAATCGTGCCAAGGCATTCATTGTTCCCGATCTGGTGCTGTTGGTGAGGCCTGCCGCTGGTGGTGATCGAGTGCAAAAGCCCATCCATCCCCGAACCCCTGGCCGCAGCCGTGGACCAACTGCGCCGCTACAGCAACCAACGCCGCGCTGACGGTGAGGTGGAGGACAACGAGGGCAACGAAGGGTTATTCGCTACCAACCAACTGCTGGTGGCCACGAGTTTTGACGCGGCGCGGGTCGGTTGCGTGGGGGCGACCTTCGACTATTTTTCCCAATGGAAAACGGTGGAGGGACCGGATAGTTTGGGCAGTGAACAGGAGGTGGCCGCCAACCTGGATCGTTCCACACTCTCCGAGCAGGAACGCCTGCTCGCTGGCCTGCTCGCCCCCGCACACCTCCTGGATGTGGTCCGCCATTTCATGCTGTTCATGCAAAGCGATGGGCAGACCTTCAAGACGGTATGCCGCTACCAGCAATACCGGACGGTCAACCGGGCCATCGCCAAGCTCAAAACCGGCCAGACCCGCCAGCAACACGGCGAACACGACCAGCGCGGCGGTATCATATGGCACACCCAAGGTTCGGGCAAATCACTGACGATGGTATTCCTGGTGCGCAAGATGCGCAGGGATGCGTTGTTGCGCTGCTTCAAGGTACTGGTCATCACCGACCGCAAAGACCTGCAACGCCAGTTGTCAGAGACCGCCACCCTAACCGGCGAGACGGTGGAAGTGGCCAACAGCACGGTGGGCATCCAGGCACTGGTGCGGCAGAAGAGGCCAGGGTTGATCTTTGCCACCATCCAAAAATACCGGGATAACGATACCGCCGACGAGATACCGCCGCCGAGAGAAGCCGCCCCGCTTCCCTCAAAAAAGGCTAAAAAGAAAAAAAAGCCACAAGCCAGAGAGGTGTTTGAGATACTGAACGAAGACGAAAGCATCCTCGTGCTGGTGGACGAGGCCCACCGCACCCAGGCGGGAGACCTGCACGCCAGCCTGCTGGCGGGACTGCCCAACTGCGCACGCATCGGCTTTACCGGCACCCCGATCATTATGGGCGAGAAAAAACGCACCCATGAAATTTTTGGTGCCTTTATCGACCGCTATACCATCAAGGAGGCCGAAGCCGATGGAGCAACGGTGCCGGTGCTCTACGAAGGCCGCACGGCGAAGGGAGCCGTCAAAGACGGTGCCAGCCTGGACGCGCTGTTTGAGGATCTATTCTGCCAACACACGCCCGCAGAAATGGAAGCGATTAAACGAAAGTATGCGACCAAGGGCCACATCTTTGAGGCCCCGGTCCTCATCGCCGACAAGGCACGGGACATCATCCGGCACTATGTCGCCAATATTTTGCCCAACGGCTATAAGGCCCAGGTGGTGGCCTATAGCCGACTGGCCGCACTGCGCTATTTTGATGCCTTGCAGAAAGCCCGCGACGAGTTGCTGGCAGAGGCCGAGGCACTGCCCACCGCAGACAAAATAATGGACGATGAAGCCTTGTGCCAACGCCCGTCCAAGCTGGCTCTGGTACAGGCTTGGCGTTACCGCGATAGCCTCGCAAAAATCAAATTCGCGCCCATTATCTCCGGCAGTAACAACGACGACTCGGCTTGGAAAGCATGGACCACAAGCACGGATCAGGAGGCGTTGATCAAACGATTCAAGAAGCCGCTGTGCCATGCCCAACCAAACAAGGCCGATCCATTGGCCTTTCTGATCGTAAAATCGATGCTGCTGACCGGCTTCGATGCCCCCATTGAGGGGGTGATGTACCTGGACCGTCCGATCCGCGAAGCCGAATTATTGCAGGCCATTGCCCGCGTCAACCGTACCGGCTTTGGCAAACAGTGCGGCATCGTGGTGGATTATTATGGGGTGGCCCAGCATCTGAGAAAAGCACTGGCCGCTTATGCCGACGAAGATCTGGAAGGCGCGCTCTCCAGTTTAAAGGATCAGATACCCGTGCTGCGTGCCCGCTATCTGCGGGTAGTTGATCTGTTTCGGCAGCAGGGTATCGAATCCCTGGACGATACGGAAGCCTGCATCGAAGCCCTGGGCAGCGAGAAGCTACGCGCCGAGTTTTCAGTCAAACTCAAGGCCTTCCTGACCTCCATGGACACGGTACTGCCTCGGCCTGAGGGCTTACCCTATGCGCGTGATGCCAAGCGATTGACCCACATTTATGCCCGTGCGCGCAACCGCTACAAAGATACGCCGATCCTGGGCAAGGATGTGGGGGCCAAGGTGCGCAAGCTGATCGATGACCATCTGATTTCGCTGGGCATTGATCCGAAGATTCCGCCGATTCAACTCACCGATGCCGAGTTTGACAGCCATTTGGCACGCGCCACCAACGACCGGGCCAAAGCCTCCGAGATGGAGCACGCCATCCGCTCCCACATCCGCAGGCATGTGGAGGAAGACCCGGTGCGGTACCGCAAGCTGTCGGAACGCTTAAGTGAGATCCTGAAAACGCTGGGCAAAGAGTGGGAGGTGCTGCTCGCGCAACTGCAAGGGATGATCGACGAACTGCGTACGGGCACAACCCGCGACGACAGCACAGCAGAGGATCTGCCTAAGCACTACGCCCCCTTCCTGCGCACTGTGTTGGATGTGGTATGTGGGGAGCAAAAAGTTGCCCCGGACGCACTGCTCCGCTTGAAAGAGGTGACGGTCGAACTGGTGGATGGCTTGGTACAGGAGCTGCAAAACAACCGAGACATCTGGCGTCCGCACCGACGAACGGCGCAGGAGGCACTGAATGCATATCTGTTCGACCACCTGATGCGTCTGCGTCCGCTTCTGGTTGATACCGACCAAGCGGGTGTGCTGGCCGACAAGCTGCTGGAACAGGCGCGCGCCAACCATGACACGTTGCTACAGGGGTAAAGAGAATGCTGGCGGAGGTGGGCAACAGCCTGACTGTGGATGACTTGCACTTCTCAATCCGGCGCAGTGCACGCCGCCGGACGATGCAAATCACGGTGGAGCGCAGTGGCGAACTGGTGTTGAGCAGCCCGCCCGATGTGGACGAGGCCAAGCTACAGGCCTTTGTCCTGGAAAAACGAGGCTGGATCTATACCAAGCTGGCCGAGAAAGAGCAATTGCGGCACTGTGTGCCCAATAAGGAATATGTGGATGGCGAGGGTTTCCTGTATCTCGGACGCAGCTATCGCCTGCGGCTTGTGGATGGGCAAGAGGTGCCCCTAAAATTGCTCAATGGCCGTTTCCTGTTGCATCGTGATGGGGTTGAGGGGGGCCGAAACCATTTGATCCAGTGGTACAGCAAGCGTGCGAAAAATTGGCTGTGGGACAAGGCCCAAGACTATGTAACACGCATGGAGGTAAAGCCAGCCGGGGTGAAGGTGCAGGATTTGGGCTATCGCTGGGGGTCATGCGGAAAAGGCGACTGGCTCTATTTCCACTGGAAAACCATCCTGCTGCCAGCACACATTGCCGAGTATGTGGTGGTGCATGAACTGGCGCACCTACATCAGCCCCATCACACCCCAGCGTTTTGGCAGCGTGTTGAGCGTGCCATGCCCGACTTTGAACGACGAAAAATCTGGCTCGCCGAACACGGCATGGATGTGGAGGGGGTTTAGCACACGCACACAAGGCTCAGACCCCCTGTGCAAGCCCTCGCAGTTTATCTCGAAAGTAGACAAAGCTGGGGGATTGATTGTTCTCCACGTCCATCCACGGTGCAATCGCTTCAGCCCACCGGAATTTGGCCTCTCCTATCGCCGGATATCCATTTTTTTTAAGTACAATAGCCCCTCCGAGATGTACGGCATCCGCCAAAGTTTCCCATGTGCTGCCCATCTTGTTGAGTTCAGCGTCCTTGGCCTTCGGATAGGCAATTTTGATGGCGGCTGGATCGCCAAGCAACCAAGCCTCACCCTCCTCAATGGCAATGCAAAAGCGGGTTACAGGAGCCGGACGACAATCGTCCAGCACAGCTAGGAGCTCATCACGGAATGTTTTCAGGCAGCGGTCATCCAAGTCACACACCACGACAACAGCAACCGGATAATCCGACGGATAACCAGCAAATTCACGACCATAACCACGCAAGATTCTTGGCAACTGATTCAAAAGGATGCGTTTGCTAGGATCCTTCGTCTTGTGCAAATCTTTTGGGATATGACCAATGCCTTTGTATGAATGAACGTCAAAGGTATGCCCGTCCCCAAGAATTTTTGGCACCAGAATATCCAATGCCTTTTTGCCGGATACATCCTCCACCAACAACTCAAAATGCATGGCACTCACCGTGCGTCCAGATAGTCGCTGTACCACAATCCGCCCAAAGGAAATTCCTGCGCCATACTGCTTACGATGGGTATTTGACTGGCACGGGTAACCGTTGAGAAGCCATCCCTACCCTTTTCCAACACCCAAACTTCTTCTGGAGTCAAGGCATCCACAAAATAGGGCTGATGGGTCGTGGCAAAAAGCTGGGTACCGCCTTTTTCAGCATACTGCCTAAACTCCCCGACCAGCAGTTCCAGCAGCTTATGATAAAGACCATTCTCTGGTTCCTCAATGCACACAAACGGTGGCGGGGCAGGATCTTCCAGAAGCAACAGGTAGGCAAACACCTTTAACGTACCGTCAGACATTTGATAATGGGTGAATGGCTCGGAAAATCCTGTACACCGAAACAGCAGAGACAAATTTTTGGAAATCTCATCTCGATATGTTTCGATGCCCTCAATCCCAGGAATTTTCTTGGCAATCCGCTCCAGAATGCGTTTCAACTGAGGTCTGTGTTCTCTTTCCAGGAACTGCACAACATTGCCCAAATTTTTGCCTGCCTCATCCAAATGCCGCTGTGGTCCAGCCTTGGATATCTCTCGCGCCGCATTGGGAGAAAAATAACTAAGATACCATCCTTCCAAAAAATTGCGAAACAATGCAATGCGCTCGTGTTCTTTTAGAGAGCCATAAGTCATGATACCAAGCCTGCGTTGATCTGCCAGCGAGAAAGGAACACTGTCTGGATCTTCCCTGTTAATTCTTTCTTCCAAAGTATTTTCAGTAATTTCACTGGCACAGCTTTCCTTCCCAGCCCAAACTTTCCCCCAATCTTCCCAACGATAAAGAAAAGAATAGGGCCGCCCGTAAGATTGACCCTTGAGCCGTTGTCGGAGGCGTTCTCCTTGCACGTATGGCCGCCCCGACTTGTCGAGGTTGATGGTCAGCTCGTAAGAAATGGGACGGGCATTGGCTCCTTCCCTATAATACAGCTCGAATTCGATCGGTTCATTCACACCATGGGAACGCAAACGGTGAAACCCACCCCGATCCCTCAGGTCACAGGCCTCCTCAACACCCACACGCAGGCAATCTCCAAGAAAACTAAAAGCATCAAACAGGGAGCTCTTACCTGCACCATTTTTGCCGATTACCACCGTCATTGGCGTCAATGGTGCGAGATCCCGCTTATTCCACAGCCTACCCAGGGTAACATCCCGCAATGCCCGATAATTGCGGATGCGCAAACCCTCCAATCTTGCCATGCGGCTCCTCCCTCACAAAACACAGAATAATGGATGGATCAGGTTTCCCACTCCAAACAGGATACCCTTGGAGTTCTATCACACCAACAGACACAACAGCAAGCAAAGTGTGCAATCTAGAAGATAATTTGTTACGAACCTCCGTTTATTACTCCCCCTCATGCAGAACGCTGCACCCCAGGATGGCCCCGCTCATACTCCTCCAGAAAAGAGATTAACTCCGCCCGATATTCATAGTAGCGGGGATGGGTGAGCAAGTCGGCACGGGTTCTGGGCCGGGGCAATGATACCGACATAATCTTACCAATGCGGGCCTGGGGGCCATTGGTCATCATGACCACCCGATCGGCCAACAAAATAGCCTCATCCACCTCACCATTCGCTATATAAAACCAGCAAAAGGTAAAATAAATTTTGCTTTTAAACCAGGTATTTGTATGGCAAACCAAGAACTGTATTGTAAAATTAACTTGGCCATTACCATCGTTTCAGACACGAGTCCTCGTGAATG
>CAUYTZ010000372.1:0-1983 GCA_963575695.1 uncultured Gammaproteobacteria bacterium
AATATACAAGTCATAGGGATCAAGCAGCCAGTTACCGACCCGGCCCAAGGGGGCATTGGTGCTGACCATGGCCCCGGTCACCGACAAGTAGTGACCGGAAGTTTCAATAAAGCCGCCGTTACCGCCATTGAAGCCGCCGCGCGCCGAGAAGGTTCCGAATGCGCGGGTTCGGCCATCGGACCACGCCACCACCTTACCGCCCTTGCCGCTGTCTGTGGCGTCGGCGGTGATCACCGCTCCAGCCTCAATCGTGGTTTCGACCGCGTTGGGTACCGGCGGCTTGCGCGACGGCAGAATCGAGTATTCGGCATATTCTTGGGGCGTGGCCAAACCGCCCCGGAACTCGCCACCAATCAGCGCGTCACCACCACCGGCCGAACCCGAGACCTCGACTCGGGCGCTGGCGGTCAACAGCACTTTATCGCCCAGCACCTCGACCGTACCGCCCTTCTGTCCGGGCTGCGGGCCGCTGGCGTCGAGCGTGCCGGAAACCTGAGTGGTTCCGCCATCGCCGGCCAGTATGATCTCGCCGTTGCGTTCTTCAACCGTGCGCGCCTGAACCAAGCCGCCAGTGTTGATCACGGTATCGACCACCCCCTTGGCGGCAGCGGCGGTCATCCGCACCCGTCCACCATCGGCGAAGATCTGGCCGTCGTTATGCACCAGCGCCGTCAATGGTTTGCCGTCGTTGCCCATAACCTGCCGTGTGATCTTCTGATCCATCGCCAGGTTGATCTTCTGGTCGCCGTAGAAATCAACCGTGAATTTGTTGCCGGAAGCGAGCGTGACTTCACCCAGTCGAGCGGTGATCACTCCATGGTTAACAACCCCAGGGGCAACAAACCCCACCAACCCAGCCTCCGCAGCCGTGATCCGGCCCTGGTTTTCGATGATGCCGTTTGGCTGGGCTTCGCTTTGGAATACATAGCGCCCGGACATGAAATCCAAGTTCTTGATGTCATGGGTGGTTGCGATCAACCCGGCGACATCGATCTGAGCGTTGGGACCGAAAAATACGCCATGCGGATTGACCAGCCAAACCTGACCGTTCGCGGACAGCCGCCCGAGAATCTGGGACGGATCAGGGCCAACCACGCGGTTAAGCATAATCGACGATGACGACGGCTGAATGAACTGGGTGTATTCGTTGGCACCGATATTAAAGCTCTGCCAGTTGATGATTGCGCGGTCGGACTGCTGGCGAATAATCAGATGATTGGGGCCATTCTGTTGAATTGTCGCCTGCCCGCCAACCACGACGCCACCTTGAGGATTAGCCGCAGCTGCTCCGCTAGTGACCAAGATCGCCACCGCCACCGCCCCCGACAAGGCGGTTCGCGACATCAACCCGGCGCGCGACCAACGACGAAAATTCTGATCCATCGGGACGGGCCAAGCCATGACCAGGCCGGGCCTAGCGATGCCGGACTTGGCGGCGCGAGAACGACGGACAGTGGAAAGGTGGTGGATGGCCATGGCTTAGTACCTTGCGGTCAGGCTAAAAAACCCACGACCATCGTGATCGTTGGCGGCATTTGTGTTGCGCAGAAACGGCTTGGCCACCTCAAGCGTGCCGGACAGGTAATCGGTGACCCCAAACCGAACCCCCCCACCGGCCGAAGCCAACGTCTGCCAGCCATGGCGCGTTCCGTCCTCGTAATTATTGACTCCGCCAACATCGGCGAAGGTATAAACTTGAACATAGTTCAAGCCTGGAATCTCCAGTTGTGGGATGTAAGAAAATTCAATCTTACTGGTGAGGCCTCGGTCACCTGTCAATTCGGAGGAATCAAACGCTCTGCCGCCGATGCCGAATTCTTCCGAGGACAGCAGGCGATCCGGCGACCATTGCCCTTCACCTCCGACCGTCAGGCCAAACCCTTCCGACAGCGGTTGTGATCATTTTCAGGATCTTGTATTTGTCAATGGTCAGATAATGCTTATGGCAACGGCTGGTCTGTATCACCTATGGGAAAAGACGCT
>CAUYTZ010000373.1:0-10202 GCA_963575695.1 uncultured Gammaproteobacteria bacterium
TTCAGCGACAGCCGTGGCGGGCCGGGGACCGTTAGGAAGACGACAAAATGCGGGTATAGCTCGCTCGGATAAGGAAATACACTCGTGCTCGCCAGTCTGATCATTGTCTTCCGCGAGGTGCTCGAAGCCGGCCTAATCGTCGGCATCGTGCTGGCCGCCACCCAAGGGGTTCCGAATCGGACGGCTTGGGTGGGTGGCGGCGTGGCGGCGGGAGCGGGCGGGGCCCTGCTGTTCGCGTTCGGTGCCGCGCTGCTTTCGGATAAGTTCGCCGACAGTGGTCAGGAACTGGTCAATGCACTGGTACTGTGTTTGGCGGTCGTGATGCTTGGCTGGCACAATATCTGGATGGCCAGTCATGGTCGGGCCCTGGCCGGTGAAATGAAGGCGGTCGGCCGGGCGGTCGTCGCTGGCGAACGGCCGCTGCATGCCTTGGCCGTGGTCATCGCTGTGGCTGTGCTGCGGGAAGGGGCAGAAGTGGTTCTGTTCCTACAAGGGGTGGTGGTTTCGGGTGACGGGGATACGGTCGCTGTTTTGACAGGTGGGGTCGCCGGTATCGCTTCTGGCGCGATTTTGTCGATCGTGCTCTATCGTGGCCTGATCGCGATTCCGGCCCGCCATTTGTTCGGTGTGATTTCGTGGATGATCGCCTTGCTTGCCGCCGGCATGGCTGCCCAAGCGGTAGCGCTATTCACCGATGCCGGACTGGTCGATATCTGGACTGAAGTGGTTTGGGATACTTCATCTGTGCTTTCAGATCGAACCCTGATCGGTCGCACGCTTCACGCCCTGGCCGGCTACACCGACCGCCCAACCGGGTTGCAACTGCTCGTCTATGGTGTAACCCTGGTCGCGATTACCCTGCCAATGCGTCTCGCGCAACGACAGGGGCCAGCGACAAATTACCCGCGACAAATTTGAATGAGAACGGCTGGACGCGAACGAGGGTGGACACCTGCCGATGAAATGGTAGATAACCTGGCCGATGTTGGTGCGTGCCGCAGGTTTCGGTGCCGCCTTTTTCCGGTGAGCGTTATGACCGCGACGACCAGCGGTAGGTGAGCGGTGGCAGGTGGGTTCCGGCGATCGGGGACATGCCGCCAGAGTGACCGATCAGAAGGAATTGGCTTATGGGACTGGTGCTCAAACTTGCCGCCGCTGCGGTAACGGTCGTTGTCGGGTACTATGTTCTCGCTTTCCTGCTCTGGCTGTTGGCCAAGGTTGCCATGATCATCACCGGCGTGACCACGGCGCTCTTTTTCGGCGGCATTGCTTGGGCCGTCTGGAAACTGTGGCCACTCTTGTCACGGTTGATGGACAGCCGTGGTGAAGGACCAAGGCACTAAGGTTTGGTGTTTTCATCTCGTAACTTCGTTGCCACCCTGATGTCACGGCCATCCTCAGTGGTGTCAATCGTCCGGCCGTTTCACTTTACGTTTATGGGGGTTTGTCTCATGAGGACACTTAAAGTTGCCTGTCTCCTCTGCCTGCTCTTGCCAGTCAGCGCTTTTGCTCAGACCGAACCGGCTAAACCTCATGCCAGCGGCCCTGCGATCGTCTCTGGCGGATCTGATGTTATGTTCTGGACCGTCAGCGTGGTGAGCACCGCCGTCATCGCCGACGTTTTGACCGGTGGGGCCTTGTCTGGTCCGTTGTTGCGGGCCGTGGGCCTTGCGGCAAGACCCGCAGCTGCCGCCGGCACGGTCGGTGCGACAAGCGCCGTCCGGGCTGTTGCTCCTGCGATTCCGGCTGTTGCTGCCCCGGCGGCTCGGGTCGCTGTTGCCGCTCCGGCGGCCGCCCCGGCGGCCGCTCCGATCGCTGTTGCCGCTCCGGTGGCGGCTCCGGTGGCGGCCGGCGTCGCGGCCCCCGCTCGCGCATCATGGTGGCGTTTCTGGTAAGCGTCTGGCTTTCTGACTTAGGCCTGACTAATGTGCTTGTGGTTTGGAGGGGTGTCGAACACCCCTCCAATGATGGGAAAAGTTGGGAATTATGGCGCGGCGGCGTGGGCTGATAACGATTGACACCAGACCGGCCAGGGCGCGACTCGCCTGGCTGCTGGCGTTCGTTATTCTGATTCAGTCCCTGGTACCGACGCTGCCGGCCGACGCAGGGGTGTCCAACTCCGGCACCTGGATCGAGATTTGCTCTGCCGACGGCCACACCCTGGCGCGACTGCCCGCCGATAGCCCGCCGGTTTCCGGAGACAGCCAGAACCCGCATTGTGCGCTGTGCTGGGGGTTTGGACCCGTCGCGACGTTGCCCTGGATGGTGGCCGTCCCGGTACCGGTTGAACATGCGGCCGCCGATGGTGCCGGGTTGGTGCGGCAGACGGTTTACCCCCCAGCCCTATTTTTGTCCGACCTGAAGAGCCGGGCTCCCCCCGTTTCTGCCTGATCACGCAGTCCCCCTCGTCCGCAGACACCCTCGTCCGCAGGGCGGAGCGATGGGGGCTTTTGGTCTTGGTTCGAAGCGGGAGTGGTTTGATGCTGCCTCATAAATCTCGGCCGACGGCGTGCGGAGCTGAATCCGACGCCGTGGGTTCTTCGCCGCTATGGCGACTGTCGGCGGCCCTTGGGGCGGCGCTCACGATTGCGGCTTTGCTGTGGTTCCAATTTGGGCAAGCCCAAACCTCCGCCCTGCCTGGGATGCTCGGAGGCCCGTTCGCGTTGACCGATCAGAACGGGCGGGCGGTAACTGAAGCCAGTTGGCCGGGCAAACGGCTGATGTTGTTCTTCGGCTACCGCTTTTGTCCTGATGTCTGCCCAACCGAACTGAATACCATGGCCGAAGTCCTGAACCGACTGGGCGACGATGCCCAGCGGATTCAGCCGCTGTTCATTTCGGTCGATCCAGAGCGTGACCTGCCCGAAACACTGCGCGACTTCGTTACCCTGTTCCATCCAAAGATCATCGGCCTGACCGGCACCAAGGAGCAGGTGGCCGCCGCAGCCAAAGCCTTCCGGGCCTATTACCGCAAATCCGGCGAAGGTGAAGGTTATTCGGTTGATCACTCCGCGTTCACTTACCTCACCGATGACCACGGCCGAGTGCTGACACTGTTCGGCCCCCGAACCACAGTTGAGAAAATGACGGCGGCGATCAGAGATTTTCTTTCCCGTTCATGATTTCTCAGGGAACCTAAGCTCTAAAGATTTGGTTTGGCGGTTTTTGTCATCCGCCCCCGTCTGGCATCTCCAGCGGCCGCGCGGCCCGGCCGGGCACACCAAACCCCCTCGGTGCCAGATGTGAATTCATTTGCCACCACATTCCGCAAGGGGGCATGGCCGCGTTTTTTCAAGATCAACGGTTGAGAAAGAGGAAACAGTCCGATGAACCTACTCAAACTGGCCGCAGTAATCGCGGTGCTGCTGCCGTTCGGTGCGGTCGCGGGGGACCATAACGAACACACCCAAGCCCCAAGCCAGCAAGCCCCAAGCCAGGCCGGCAACATTCGTATTGACCAGCCATGGGTTCGGGAAACGCCCAAGGGAGCGCAGGCCGGGGCCGCTTACATGGCGCTAAGCAACACCGGGGCCGCGCCGGACCGGCTGCTGGGCGGGTCCAGCCCGATGGCGGATAAGGTTGAACTGCACACCCATATTGACGACAACGGCGTGATGCGGATGCGTAAGATTGACGCGGTTGAGATCGCTCCGGGCGAACCTTCGGTGCTCCGGCCGGGCGGAATGCACATCATGCTGATCGGGTTGAAGGGACAGATCAAGCAGGGCACGCCGGTGCCGCTGACCTTGCGTTTCGAACGCGGCGGCGAGGTGACGATCAGCATGCCGGTGGCCGGGCCAGGGGCGATGGAACCGCCGCATGGCCACGACGACCAAGAACACAAGCATTAGGAGCCCAGAGGCCCCTGGACTCAGGTTATTTGGGACGGAACCAACAACCATCCAACGTATCGGGTCCAGGGGCTCGCTGCCCCTGGTGGGGATCCATGGGGCAAAGCCCTGGTCGCCGAAGGCCAAAAAAAAGCCCGGTTAAACATATATTCTATGTTAATTGCACAGATTTATGTGAAAATAGCGCTTGTGTCGGCGCGGCCTTTGGCTTATGGTTAACCGTAGATCATGAGATCAACCGTCGGACTGTGCAGAGATGACCCTTCTTCCGCGTTCCCCCGCCGCCAAGACCGATCCGCGCTCTGAAGTTGAACGGATCAAGGAAGCCAGCCACTTCTTGCGCGGGACCATCGTCGCCGGCCTGACCGATGCCGATCAAGTCCAGTTTGGGGAAGACGACGCTAATCTGCTCAAGCTTCACGGCGTCTACCAACAGTACGACCGCGACACCGCCACCGAGCGCAAACAAAAAGGCATCGATCGCGACTTTCAGTTCATGACCCGACTGCGGATCGCGGGTGGACGGCTGACGGCGGCCCAATATTTGTCCTGCGACGGCTTTGCCGACCGCTTCGGCAACGGCACGTTGCGCATCACCACCCGCCAGACCTTTCAGTATCATGGCGTGCTTAAAGGCGCGTTGAAGGGGTTGCTGGGGGCGATCAACGCCGCGACACTGACCACCTTCGCCACCTGCGGCGACGTGGTCCGCAACGTCATGGCCCCGCCGACGCCGGTTCGCTCGCCGGTCTACGACACCCTGAACCAGATCGCACGAACCCTTTCCGCGCGGTTTCTGCCCCAAACCGGTGCCTATGCCGAAATCTGGGTGGACGGTGTGCCCGTGCCTGATGACGGCCACAACGAAGAGCCGCTCTATGACGCGACCTATTTGCCGCGCAAGTTCAAGATCGGCCTGGCGACTCCCGACGACAACTCGACCGATGTCCTGACCAACGATCTGGCCGTGATCGCGCTGTTCGATGGCAACCGCTTCCTGGGTGCCAATCTGGCGGTCGGTGGCGGCCTGGGCCTGACCCACAACAAGGCCAAGACCTACGCCCGACTGGCCTCGCCGCTGCTGTTTGTCGAACCAGAGGCGCTGGGTGACGCGATCGAAGCGGTGATCAAGGTTCAGCGCGACCACGGCGACCGCCGCGACCGCAAGCACGCCCGGCTCAAGTATCTGGTGGCGGAAAAGGGCCTTGCCTGGATCAAATCGGAAACCGAACGCCACGCCGGACGCAGCTATGACGCGCCGCGACCCATGGCCCGATTCCGGGTTCCGGACTTGCTCGGCTGGCAGGCTCAGGGTGATGGCCGCTGGTTCCTGGGCGTGCCGGTACCGTCGGGGCGGATCGCCAATCAAGGCGAGCGGCGGTTGCGCACCGCGTTGCGTTTGCTGGTGAATCAGTTTCAGCCTGGCGTGGTCCTGACCCCGACCCAGGATATTCTGTTCACCGATCTGGCCGAGGCCGACCGGGCACCGCTTGAAGCCCTGCTGCGCGAGCATGGCGTAGCCCTGGCTCAGGATCTGGCCCCGGTTCAGCGCTGGGGCATGGCCTGCCCGGCGCTGCCGACCTGCGGCTTGGCCCTGACCGAAGCGGAGCGGGTACGAGAACCGATTCTGGACGGAATTTTGGAACGACTGACCGCTCATGGCCTAGAGCACGAAGCGATCAGCGTGCGCATCACCGGCTGCCCCAACGGCTGCGCCCGGCCCTATGCCGGCGACATTGGTCTGATCGGACGCATGGCCGGCACGTATGCCCTGTACTTGGGCGGAAACTTCGAAGGCACCCGACTTTCAACCTGCTTGCTCGACAAGGTCGCCGAGCACGATATTCCCCGCGTGCTTGAACCGTTGTTGCGCGATTTCGCTGAACACCGCCAGGGCATCGAAAGCTTCGGCGACTATTGTTCCCGGTTGGGCAATCGCCATCTGGCTGAACTGGTCGCGGATTCGCTGTCGCCAGCGATGATCTGAGATTGCCCCCACCCCCTCCCTCCCCCGCAAGCGGGGGAGGGAGGGGGGGCTCCGCGCAGCGGGAGGGTGGGGGAAGACGCGGCAGGCACAAGGTAAAACCTGCTTAACACCAGGACAGGGACTTATCGCCATGACATTTCCGACCGAAGCCGAGTTGGCCCAGCGCGTTGAGCAGCTTCGCCGCCAGGCCGACGGCCTGGACGGCCTGGCGCTGCTGCAAAACCTGCTCGGCGGCGCTCTGGCCGGACGGGTAGCGCTAGTGTCTTCGTTCGGTGCCGAAAGCGCGGTCCTGCTGGATCTGGTGGCCCGAGTCGATACCACCACGCCCGTGATCTTCCTTGATACCGGCAAGCTGTTCAACGAAACCCTGGCCTATCGCGATGCCCTGGTCGCCCGCTTGGGACTCCGGATCGTGCGCACCCTTCACCCCCACCCGCGCGACCTGGCCCAGTTCGATCCCGATGGCAACTTGTGGGACCGCGATCCGGATCACTGCTGCTTCATCCGCAAGACCGAACCCCTAGATGCGGCGCTGGCACCGTTCGAAGCCTGGATCACCGGGCGCAAGGGCTTTCATTCCGACACCCGCGCCACGGTGCCGGCCATCGAAGGCGATCCGGTTACCGGCAAGATCAAGCTTAACCCGCTGATCGACTGGAGCGTGGCCGATATCGAAGCCTATCTGATCAAACGCAACCTACCCCGCCACCCGCTGGTCGCTGCCGGTTATCCGTCGATCGGCTGCCAGCCTTGTACCCGGGCGGCGCGTCCGGGAGAAGACATCCGCGCCGGCCGCTGGGCAGGGCGAGGAAAAAACGAATGCGGCATTCACCGTCCGGGGCTGTAACCGATTTGCTTCCCACGGACGCCCCCCACGAACGCAGCCTCCCCCCCAACTCGCCGACATCATATTTCGTCCGCCAATGGACGCCAGGGAATTGACCCGATGTACCAGGATCTCGACGAACTCGAAGCCCGCACCATCTATATCCTGCGCGAAGCCTTCGCCAAAGCACGGCCGCTGTGCATGCTGTGGTCGATCGGCAAGGACAGCAACGCCCTGCTGTGGATGGCGCGCAAGGCCTTCTTCGGCACGGTGCCGTTTCCGCTGGTCCAACTCGACACCGGCATGGAACTGCCGGAGGTGTACGAATTCCGGGATACCGTCGCCAAATCGTGGAACCTGGATCTAAGGGTGGAAGACTGCCCGCCGGAATCGGAAATGGACCAGACCTTGCCTCCGGCCAGCCGCTCGGCGGCGCGTAAGACCGTGGGTTTGCGCAACTTGATCCAACATGACGGCTATCGCGGCATCATGCTCGGCATCCGTCGCGACGAGCAAAGCATGCGCGCCAAGGAACGGGTGTTCAGCCCGCGCACGGTTGACGGTGCCTGGGATTTCAAGGACCAGACACCGGAGTTCTGGGACCACTATCACACCGAAGTCCCGGAAAAGGCACACATCCGCATTCACCCGATCCTGCATTGGACCGAATTGGACATCTGGCGCTACACCCAACGCGAGAACATCCCGATCGTATCGCTTTATCTGGCGCGCAACGGCATGCGCTATCGCTCGCTCGGCGAACGCAACATCACCTTCCCGATCGCCAGCAACGCCTCCTCAATCGCCGAAATCATCACCGAACTGGCCACGACTCGGGAACCGGAACGGGCCGGACGGGCGATGGATCGGGAAACCGAAGATAGTTTCGAACGGCTGCGCGCCACCGGCTACATGTAACCGCTTCGTCCCCCAGCCCCCCCCCCCACACCCACGCCGACAATCAAAACCATTATTTTGCCTTGGGCCAGGATTTCAACCATGCCGAATCGTCTGACCGCTCCACTCAAGATCGTCGTCGCCGGCCACGTCGATCACGGCAAATCAACTCTGATCGGCCGCCTACTCCACGACACCGGCAGCCTGCCCACCGGCAAGCTGGAAGAATTGCAAGCTGTTAGCGCCAAACGTGGCATGGCCCTGGAATGGTCGTTCGCCCTGGACAGTTTCCAGGCCGAACGTAATCAGGCAATCACCATCGACACCACCCAAATTCGCTTCAAGACCCATCAGCGCCAGGTGGTGATCATCGACGCCCCCGGCCACCGCGAGTTTCTCAAGAATATGATCAGCGGCGCGACCAACGCCGACGCCGCGCTGCTGGTGGTTGACGGCATTGAAGGGGTACGCGAACAAACCCGCCGACACGCCTATCTCCTGCACCTGATCGGCTTGCGACAACTAGCGGTTGTGATCAACAAGCTGGATATGGTCGGCTATTCCGAAGCCCGCTTCTCCGAGATTTCGAAAGAAATCATCACCTATCTGGGTGAGTTGGGCATGAAGCCGGAAGCGGTGATTCCGATTTCGGCCCGTCACGGCGACAATCTGGCCAACCGTTCCGACCACATGCCCTGGTACCAGGGGCCAACCGTGCTCGACATGCTTGACCGGCTGCCGGCGGCGGCACCACCGGTGGCGCAGGCGTTGCGGCTGCCGATTCAAGACGTGTACAAATTTGATGAGCGGCGGATTCTGGTCGGACGAATCGAAACTGGCTCGCTCAAGGTCGGCGAAACCCTGCTGTTCTCGCCCTCGGGCCGCACCGCGCGCGTGCGTACGATCGAAGCCTGGAATCAACCCATCCCCCAAAAAACAGCCAAGGCCGGGGACTCGATCGGGATCACGCTCGACGAACAGGTCTTCGTTGAACGAGGCGATATCGCAAGCCTGGTCGAAGCCCCGCCGCTGCGCACCGATACCTTCCGCGCCACTATTTTCTGGCTGGCACACCAACCGCTGCGCGAAGGCGCAGACTTCACGCTCAAACTGGGTACCGCAGTCACCGGTGCCACGGTCCAGACCATCGAACGGGTGGTCGATACCGAAACGCTCGACGGCCGCACCGTGGCCGAGGTCGGCGTCAATGAAGTGGCCGAGATCATTCTGCGCACCCATCGACCGCTGGCGCTCGATGCCGCCGCCGACCATCCCGCCACCGGCCGACTGGTGCTGGTCGATGGTTTCCAGGTCGTGGCCGGTGGCCTGGTCAGCAGCCAATTGCCCGGGACCGAGGCGGTCTCGGTCCTGGCCGAAAACGAAACCGTCTCACCGGCGATCCGGGCTCGGCGCAACCGCCACCGTGGCGCGGTGGTCTGGTTCACCGGCCTGTCCGGAGCGGGCAAAAGCACACTGTCGGCCGCGGTCGAGCGCAAGCTGTTCCAACAGGGCCGGCAGGTCTATGTTCTGGATGGCGACGTGCTGCGCAAGGGGATCAACGCCGACCTGGGCTTTTCACCCGAAGACCGGGCCGAGAATATTCGCCGGGTGGGCGAAGTCGCCGCCCTGTTCGCCGATGCCGGGATCATCGTGCTGGTGGCGCTGATTTCGCCCTATCGCGCCGACCGGGCCCTCGCCCGAGCCGCAGCGCGGGGGGCGTTTCACGAAATCCATGTCGCGGCCGATCTGGCCGCATGTGAACAGCGTGACCCCAAGGGCCTTTACGCCCGGGCGCGACGCGGTGAGATCGCCGATTTCACCGGCGTTACCGCACCTTATGAACCGCCGGAGAAGCCGGAACTGGTGATCGACACCGCCAGCCAGCCGCTAGCCGACTCGGTTCAAAGCATGCTGGCCTATCTTGACCGCCATGTGGTGCAAGCGGTAGAAGATTTCGAAGCTGGTGCCTCGGGCATCTAATACCAACGGCCCTGGTCGGGAGAGGCTTGGTCGGGGGGGATTGGGGAGCAAAGCCCCCCCAAATTTATCGACTTTGGGTGAAGCCTCTTCACAAGTCAGACTAGGCGTGATAAGTCAGACAGACCATGGTGATGGCTCGGCGGTATAATCGGGTGTCACCACACGCCAATGATCAAACCGTGATCGACAGCGCCGTTCACGCGACGCATTCCAGGGCAACGCCTTTCAGGCGCCCCGCCCAAACGAAGGGACGATGACCGACCGTGCAAGTTCTGGTTCGCGACAACAACATCGATCAGGCCCTGCGGGCGCTCAAAAAGAAAATGCAGCGCGAGGGCATTTTTCGTGAGATGAAGCTCCGCCGTAACTACGAGAAACCCTCGGAGAAGCGGGCCCGGGAAAAAGCCGAAGCGATTCGGCGCACGCGCAAGCTCTTGCGCAAGCGCATGGAACGCGAGGGTTATTAATCATCGGCGCGGTACGGTGTGGCGTGAAAACGTTGCCGGCGGTCGCGCTCGATCACCAACCGCAGCAGCGTCGCCGACAGCGATAAACGCCGGGAAACCGGCGTTTTTTGTTTTGGTCGCTTTCTTTCCGGCAACACCGATTCTTTGGGATCAAGCGGCGCTCTAGCGCCCATGCGCCGGGACCGCTGGGGAAC
>CAUYTZ010000374.1:0-3105 GCA_963575695.1 uncultured Gammaproteobacteria bacterium
CTCCGGATCGCCCTTGGCCACGGCATAGCCATAGTCGGTCGGGGCCAGCGGCAGCGGTGGAGCCAGCAGTACCGCCCACTCGAACCGGGCCAACATCTTGCGGCTATAAGGAAAATCGGTCATGAACACGTCGCCCCGGCCACTTAAGATTTCCTGTTCACGCGCTTCCGGGGTTTGCACCTCTTGTAGTCGCGCCGCCTTAAGCACCCCCTTCATCGCCTCAACCATGTAGGTTCCGGCCTGGACCACCACGACCACTCCTTGACGATCGATATTGGCCCAATCCTTGACCACCGGATGGTTCTTGGTGGTGATGGCATAGATACCGCTGCGCAGGTGTGGCGCGCCGAAGTCGAGTTTTTCTCGGCGCGAGGGGGTGATGCCCACGCCGTGCATACTGATGTCGCAACGGTCGGTGGTTAGGTCTTCAATTAAGGTTTTGAATGAACTGTCGATGAACGTCACCTCGACACTAAGGTCATGGGCGAACGCGCGGGCCAGATCGATATCGATCCCCTCCAGCTTGTCGGTTCTGGTGTTGCGGTAGGAAATAGAGTAATAATCAGGCCAGATGCAGACTCGAATTTGATGGGAGGCGCGGATGCGCCCGAGATGTCCGGTCTCGTCTCCCGCCATGGCCGGCAAAGCCCCCAAGGCCAGGAGTGTTGCGATCCCGATTGCAATCAGTTTAGCCATGCGTTGTCCCGCCCCCCCGCCAGTCTGGGTTCGCCGCGCGAACTTGGCACTGGACCATACCCCTGATCAGTGATTCACGGCAATGATCCCGTCGGTCAATTTTGCGCCTGCTAATCCAGAGCCGGCCAATCCAAAGCCGGCCGCTCCCCGACCCGTCAACCCGGCTGGCCAAGCTGAGGACGGCGACGCCCATCCGTTGACCAAAACTCATGTCTGGATCGTCCTGGCGTTTGCCGCAGTAATGAGTCTGATCGTGATCGTGGCGCTGGGCTTTGTCGCGTGGAGCGGCCGGCAGCAGGCGATCAACAGTGCCCTGGTGGCGACCCGCGATCTCGCCCTGGCGGTGACTGACAGTTCCGCCCGCGCCATTCAAACCGCCGACATCACCCTGACCTCGGTTGCCGAACGGCTCAGAATCGAGGGTGGGCGAAGGGATCCAGATCCGGTGGACGAGGCCTTACGCCAACGTATGGCCTTCGCCCCCTTCCTGCGCCAAATCGTGGTCGCCGACAACGAGGGCCGCATTCTCCATGATACCGCTGGCGGCGGCGGCGTGTTGCCGGCGATTGCCGCCTATCGCAACGCGCCCGGCGGCGACCGACCAGGGCTGATCATTGGCCATCCTCAACAATCCCGGTACTTGGGCGGGCCACAGGAAAGCGGCCATCGTCTGATTCCGGTCAGCCGGTTGATCGAAGCCGGGAACACAGGTGGCCCGCGCCATATCCTGGCAGCACTTAACCCACTGTTCTTTCAGAACTTGTTTTTGTCGCTCACCGCGAACACCGGCACCAGGATTTCGCTTTACCGCTACGATGGCGTGTTGCTGGCCGATACCGCCGGGGACGCACGGTCAAGGGACGGCGATGATCACAGCCGTGATCCGCTGTTCGCCACCTATCTACCCGGTTCCGAGCATGGCAGTTTCCGTGCGCCCGACGCCGACGGCATCGAGTGGATCGCCAGCTATCGCACCACCCATGCCTGGCCGTTAGTGTTGCTGGTTGAAATTTCGCTCGATTCTGCCCTGGCCGAGTGGCGGGAGAACCTGCTCGACTTGGCGCTGCCGGTGGCGCTGTTCGTCGGCTCGCTGCCGCTGATTACTTTTCTGCTGATCCGCGCCCTGCTGCGCCGCTTGCGGGATGAGGAAAAGTTGCGCCTATCCGATCGGGTGTTGCGCACGATCACCAACGGTGTCGCCATCGCCGACGCCATTACCCCCGATCTGCCACTGATCTACGTCAACCCGGCATTTGAGCGGATCACCGGCTATAGCTTCGCCGAAGCCACCGGTCGTAACGGCCGCTTTCTTCATGGGGATGACCGCGATCAAGAAGGGCTGGCGGTGGTGCGAAAGGCCTTGCTTGAAGGCAGCCAGGCCAATGCGGTGGTCATTCGGAATTACCGTAAAGATGGGTCTCTGTTCTGGAATGAGTTCTCCGTCTCATTCGTACGCGATACCAAGGGTAATATTACACATGCGGTTGGAATTCAGCGTGATATTACGGAGAGGATTGTTTCAGAACAGGAATTGCGCTTCGTTCAGACCCTCGTCGATCAAAGCAGAGATCCAATTTATTGTATAGATCCGGCTCAAGCTTTCCGCCTGGTCTATGTCAATGCTGCTGCGTGTCGCCATTTTCAGTTTCCGCGCGAACACCTGTTGACGTTGACCATCCCAGACTGCGACCCCAATTTCTCGCAGGAAAGCTCCCAAAGATTTTGGGCCGATTTGCAGCGCGGCGGCTTGCGCACGATCGAAACCCTGCACCGCATCGCCGACGGCACGCTGGTTGCGGTCGAAGTCTCGGCCACCTGTATTGAGCATCGCGGCAAGGGCTATATCGCCGGCCATATTCGCAACATCAGCGAGCGCAAGAAGACCGAAGGCCGCGAACGTAACCGATTGCAGGTGATGGAAGCTTTGACCGGCGGCGAAGCCCTGGACAAGGTTCTGGCCAGAATTGTGCTGGCGTTGGAGCAGGACAAGCAACGCTCGGCCGGGGCCCTGCTGCTGCTGGATGAAGACGGCAACCGGATCAATCAGTCGATTCAACCTAGCCTGACGACACCACTGCTGGTGCGTTTGATCGGAGTTGAGCCGCAAGGGGCGGCGCGGTCGTTGCGTGCGGCGGTCCTGTCCGGCGAACGGGTGCGGCTGTCCAACCTGAAAGATCGCGACACGCCGGGATCGAAACACGGTTCCGGTCACGCCGGCCAGGATGTCCGTGACCCAGATATTTCCGCCTGCTGGACCGAGCCGATGATCGCGTCCGACGGGATCGTGTTGGGTGCGCTGGTGTTGGCGCTGGATCGGAGCGAAGATCACGATTCCGTCACCGTTGAGGATTTGATCCGGCAATGGGCCCATCTGGCCGGGCTTGCGGTGGAGCGGCGGCGGGCGGAACA
>CAUYTZ010000375.1:0-9495 GCA_963575695.1 uncultured Gammaproteobacteria bacterium
CGGCAGCTTGCTGTTCCGAGCGGAAGTGGCGCTTGTTGCGGAACGCCTGGGCCATAACCCAGTCGGTGCGCGGTTCGCACCCCAGACCGGCATCGAACACCAGGACGTGACCGGCCGGCAGCCGCCGGGCCCCGCCCAGCCACGAGCGACAAGCCTGGAATGAGTTTACAACAACGGCAAAAACGACTAAACTCAGTGGACTAAGTTCATGCGTTTGGTCCGCACCAACGCGACCATCGAGCGGATTGAGCACATGCTTACCACCGGAAAGCCGTTGCGGAACTGAAATGAGCCTTCGGCGACCAAGGGGCTTTGCCCCTTGGAACCCCACCAAGGGCGCTGCCCTGGACCCACTTTATTGGCGATATTTGCGATCAAACCATGATCGAAACGATTTTTGCCCAGGCGACTCCGGCCGGCCACGGTGCGGTGGTCGTGCTGCGTCTGTCAGGACCGCAGGCGGCAACAGCCCTGACCACTCTGACCGGCAAACCGCCACCCGCGCCGCGCCGCGCCACCCTGGTGGCTCTGCGTCGGCCGCGGGATGGCGAGTTGCTCGACCGGTCCCTGGCGCTGTGGTTCCCCGCTCCGGCCAGTTACACCGGTGAGGATGTGGTTGAGCTGCACCTTCACGGCGGCCGCGCGGTGGTCGCGGGCGTGGTCGGCGTTCTGGCGGAACTGCCCGGGTTGCGGGTGGCCGAACCGGGTGAATTCACGCGCCGCGCGTTCGAAAACGGACGCATGGACTTGACCGAAGCCGAGGGTGTGGCCGATCTGGTTGGGGCCGAAACCCAAGCCCAGCGGCGGCAGGCGCTCAACCAAATGGGCGGCGTACTTAGCCGGCTTTACGAAGGCTGGCGCGAACGTTTGCTTCATGTCCTGGCCCTATTGGAAGCCGAGATTGATTTTTCCGATCAGGATCTGCCCGACGAAGTGACCGCTCCGGCCTGGGCCGAGGTTCGGGCTTTGATCGACGAACTGGCCGCTCATCTGGATGACGGTGGCTGTGGCGAGCGGTTGCGCGACGGGATTTCAATCGCGATCATCGGTCCGCCCAACGCCGGAAAATCTAGCTTGCTCAATGCGTTGGCTCGGCGAGAGGTGGCGATCGTCTCCACCCGTGCCGGCACCACCCGCGATGTGATCGAGGTCCACCTGGATCTGGCTGGAATCCCAGTCACCCTGGCCGACACCGCCGGCCTACGCGAAACCGAAGACGAAATCGAAGCCGAAGGCGTGCGTCGGGCCCGCCAACGCGCGGCCCATGCCGATCTGACCATCGCGGTGTTTGATGGCGGTGTCTGGCCGCACCTGGACCCGGTTACGCTCGCCCTGGTTGAATCCCATGCCTCGCGCACGCTGGCGGTGGTCAATAAAGCCGATCTTTTGGCAGAGGGCGACGGCTTGGGATACAAGATCGCCGGTCGCGTCGCACCGGCGGTTTCGGCCCGGACCGGCATCGGGCTGCCGGAGGTACTGAACCACCTGAAAGCCATGGTGGCGGCGTTGGTTCCTGCCGCGGCTGCGGCACCGGTGGTTACTCGCGCTCGCCACCGTGTCGCGGTTGAGGATTGCCGTGCCGGTCTGGTTCGCGCCCTGACCGCGCCCTTGCCGGAGTTGGCGGCGGAGGATGTCCGTCTGGCCACCCGGGCCCTGGGCCGGATCACCGGCCGGGTTGATGTCGAAGATATCCTGGATGCGATTTTCAGTGGTTTTTGTATTGGAAAGTAGCAACACAGCCCTTCAGCGCAAAATGACGAAAATTTGGGGGCGGAGAAAACAAACCGTTGCCTTTCCGGGCTGGCTTGGTTAGTGTCCGGCTCCGTTGAGCGATGATCTTGCTCGACGCCGCGATGCGCCCGTAGCTCAACTGGATAGAGCATCTGACTACGAATCAGAAGGCTGGGAGTTCGAATCTCTCCGGGCGCACCATTAGGACAAAGGGTTAGTTGATAGCCCTTACATTTTGGCCAAGTGCCAAAGACCTGCGGCGAACAGACGCGAGTGAATTCCGGGTCTGTGGTGCGATCCGTGTTGGTCGCCCTCACTGGCTTGTCCTTCACACTCCTTCCCCCAATATGCGGTCAGGGCTTGCTTAGTCTGGAGTAAAGTCATGAATCCGTCCCCGGTGATTGCCGTGACCTCGCCGTCGTTCGCGCACACGCCGGATTTGTGTGCCGACTTGCTGGCGGCATTTCCGCGCGCCCGGCTTAACTCGGGTGGGAAACGGTTGGCCGGAGCTGAACTGGTTGCGTTTCTGGCTGGGGCCGAGGGTGCGGTGATCGGACTGGAGCAGGTTGATGGCGCGTTGCTCGATGCCTGTCCCGGGTTGAGCATGGTCGCCAAGTATGGGGTGGGGTTGGACAACCTGGATCTAGACGCCTGCCGTGCGCGCGGTGTCGCGGTCGGCTGGACCGCCGGGGTCAATCGGCGCTCGGTGGCGGAAATGACCGTCGGGTTGATGATTGGGCTGACGCGCAACCTGTTCCTGACTTCGCGCCAGTTGCAGGGCGGGGTTTGGAACAAGAACGGCGGGATTCAACTTAGCGAAGGCACGGTCGGCTTGATCGGCTTTGGCAATATCGGCACCGAGGTCGCACGGCTGCTGTGTCCGTTTGGATGTCGGGTGTTGGCCAACGATCTCCGTGACATCGCCGCCGCTTGTACCGAAACCGGGGCCGAACCGGCGACCAAAGACCAGATTTATGCCGAAGCCGATATCATCAGTCTGCATGTGCCATTGACCGAGTTGACCCGCAACCTGTTCGATGCTGCGACGCTGGCTCGGCTGCGTCCGGGCGCGTTTTTGATCAACACCGCTCGCGGTGGCATCGTTGACCAGCGGGCCTTGGCTATGGCTTTGAAATCTGGTTATCTCGCTGGGGCGGCGCTGGATGTTTACGATTTTGAACCGCCCACCGATGCTGATCTGCTTGGGTTGCCGACTCTGGTGGCCACCCCGCATATCGGCGGCAATTCGCGGGAGGCGGTGTTGGCTATGGGGCGCAGCGCCATCGGCCATCTGCGCCGCCATTTTCTGGCCCCAATTTTAGCCATCGGCGACCAGGGTTTTGCCTTGGTCGCCCCAGGAGTCTAGAGTTCTCTGGACCCACTTTGTTTGGTACAAAATCATCTTGCGAGAGGCTGCGCGCGTGACGTTGACCGATTCCTTCCGTCGCACCATTCGTTATCTGCGGCTGTCCGTGACCGACCGCTGTGATTTCCGCTGTCTTTATTGCTTGCCGGAGCGGGTGGCGTTCCTGCCCAAGCGGCAGGTGTTGTCGCTGGAAGAACTGGATCGGCTGTCCTCTGCGTTTATCGCCCTGGGCGTGCGCAAGCTGCGCTTGACCGGTGGCGAACCCCTGGTCAGGCGCGGGGTCATGACCCTGGTTCGCTCGCTGTCGCGCCATTTGACCAGCGGTGCGTTGGAAGAGCTGACCCTGACCACGAATGGCAATCTGCTGGCGGAGTATGCCGCCGAGTTGGCCGCTTGCGGCGTGCGTCGGATCAATGTATCGATTGACACGCTCGACCCGGCGCTGTTTGCCCGGATCACGCGCTCTGGTCGGTTGGACCGGGTGTTGGACGGGTTGCGTGCGGCGCGCGCGGCCGGTTTGCAGATTAAGATCAACACCGTGGCCCTGCGTGAGGTCAACGAGCGCGAACTGTCCGCTTTGGTCGGTTGGTGTGGGCAGGAAGGTTATGACCTAACCTTGATTGAAGTCATGCCGATGGGGGAAATGCTAAACCCGCTCTATGCCGATCATTACTTGCCTTTGTCTTTGGTTCAAACCCGGTTGGCTCAAGACTGGACGCTGAACGAAAGCGGTTATCACAGCGGCGGCCCGGCGCGTTATGTTGAGGTGCGGGAAACCGGGCGTAAGCTTGGTTTCATCACGCCGCTCAGTCACAACTTCTGCGAAAGCTGCAACCGGGTGCGGGTGACCTGCACCGGTGTACTGCATACCTGTTTGGGTCAGGACGACGACACCGATTTGCGTACACCGCTGCGCTCGGGCGAGAGTGACGACGCGCTGATCACAACCCTTCGCGCGGCGATCAGCCACAAGCCGCGCGGTCACGATTTTGTTGTCGTTCGTACCGGTAACGCGCGCGCGGTATCGCGGCATATGAATATGACCGGCGGCTAGATTAGACACTCCAGGAGTCACGATTGGGCGGCAGCCCAACGCGCAAGCAAATGGGCGGCAGCCCAACGCGCAAGCAAAACATGCCTGGGTAATTACCTGAATTCGGTGATATTGGCTTTCCGGGGGAGGACAGGCCGTGACCAGACATCAGCCGACGACGCCGGGTGCCACCCATCCCGTGCGCCATTTCCGCCAGATTCTGCTCTGGCCGCTGCAATTGATGCCGGACCGGGAATCTGGATCGATTCATCGCCACTGGGAACGGCTTGGCGAAGAAAACAAGCCGTGGTTTGAAGTCAATGATGAATTCCATGTTGATCCAGCCCATTTTCAGGCGCGCCATTACAGCGAGTTTGTTACCTTCTTGCCTTCCGTGCAGCGTTTTTTGTATGGTGAAGGTGGTGCCAACCGCTGTCACAATTCCCCGATCCGGGTTTTGCGCCGCGCTGACTTGAAGACTGTCCACCTAACCTTTAAAGAGGGCAATGCCCCGGTCACGCTGTCGATCGCCCATATTGATCTTTACTTCTTCTATGATATCGATGTCGTCATTCTGGCGGTTGAAGTCTTTGCCGACGATCTTGACCTGATGGTGATTCAAGAGTTGCTGTTCCGCTTTGGTCGCACCTTTCCGCCCGGCTGGGATGACCAGGGCCTCGGCGACCATTGCCTAGCCAAAGTTGAATGGCTGGATCGGGAAGGGCAGGTGGTCATCGCCTCCGATTATGAAAATCGGGCCAAGTTCTTGTCCTTCGTCTGTCGCGAGCGCTCGGCCGGCATTTCTGCCGATTGGGAATATCTGCTGGCACCGATGGTCCACCACACCTCTAGCCGTGCCGGAGGTCTGCGCTACCGTCAGTTGGAATACGGCCGCATGCCCATGATGGCTTATTTGGCGGTTGATGATCCCAGCACCCTATCCCGGGCTGATTTTGTCCGTCTGGTGCTGGGCACTCGCGGCGACCCCGATGATCTGGCCCCCTGTTCGGAACGGTTTCTGGCCAACTTTGAAGCGGAATACTGCCACGACCGCTATTGGCAGGTTGCCAATCCTAAGGTTCCTGACACCCGTTTCCTGTGTTCTGGCCATGCTTTTATTACCGTTGGCGAGGCCGGAAGTAAGTTCTTCACTGATTCCGAGCGCGGCGTGCTCGCTCAGTTTCGTCACCAATACTTCCTGCTTGGTCTGATTGCCCATTTTCACAAGGCGGCGCTGTTGATGTTTGGTGACCGCTTGGGCGCGGCGGTGACGCGGCTGGAGATTCGCGACCCTGAAAGCGTTAAGCAGTTCAAGCGCGTGATTCGCAAGCAGTTCGCCACCTTTCTGCGCTTCACCCACCGCTACTGGTTCCATGAAGTTTCGATTCAGTCGCCGGCCAAGGCGCTGTTTGCCATGTATCGCCGCCATCATGGCACTGATTCTTTGTTTAACGATATTCGTCTGGAAGTCCAGGATATGGCTCAGTATCTGGAAAACGATGGCCTGCGTCGCCAAGCCAACACCGTGGTTCGGTTGACCGTGGTCACGACTTTTGGGTTGATCGGAACCGTTACCACCGGCTTCCTGGGTATGAACCTGCTGGCCGAAGCCGATGCGCCGCTTTCAACCAAGCTGCTCTATTTTATACTTACACTGATACCCAGCACGATCATCACGCTTTACACGGTGATGATTTCCAAGCGTATGGCCGATCTGCTCGAAGTTTTGTCGGACGAACGGCTAACGCTGCGTAAGAAGCTGGGTTTTTTTACCGGAACCTGGAAGGGCGGTGGTGAGTGATCAGGTTTGCCTTCAGCGGTATAAACTTACAGTTCGCGCTGTTCGGCCAGTTCGATCAGTTGCGCCAGTTCGGGGCTACGCCAATTCTTCGACTTGCCGACTTCAACCCGGACCATAGCCAGAAACTGGCTGATGAAATTAGTTAGCTCTGGGCCGAGGGTCGGTTCATAGGTCAGTTTGTGCTTGATTACCGTGGCGACGTTCTGGCTGGTGACTGGAATCAACGGCACGATGGAGCGCTCAAAAATGTTCATGAATTCCTGAAGCCGGAGCAGATGGGCGAAGCGCTCGTCCAGATCATCGCCTGGCTCAATCTTCATCGCCTTATCCAGTGCCAGCCGGATATCTTCCAACATGTAGTCGCGCCATCTTTCGAAGTAAGACATCGCCTTGCCAAAGCGGTGGGCCATCTTGTGCCAAGTGTAAATAAATTGGGTCATCCAGATCAAGTCCTGGTGGTCGAACACCGGCGTTGTGCGTGCCATTAAGGCGACGGTAATTCGCTGCGTTAGCACGGCCACCACCCGGGTGCTTAGGAATTTACCAAATCCTTCCCAATAATAGCGGAACATCGGTTCTGTTCGCCGGTTTTCCAGGATGCCACTTAGCATCATGGCGTGCATGATTCTTCCCTTGCGGTCCAGAATCCCTTCCAGATCAGACTTTTCCCGAGTGATGATCTTGATCGCGGCCCCTTCCGAACGGTCGTTCAGTTTGAGAATCCCGGTCAGCGTATCCATGACGGCTGCGCAACAGGCACCGAAATGCTCGACGATCCCGTCTTCCACCGGTTGCTTTTCATCGGTGCTGGAGTGACGAATGAACAGGGCCACCGGCTCGTAATATTGGTTTGCATTGATTAAGGTTAGCGGTATCATCATGTGGTAATGGGAATTGGGGTCTGCGGCTTCGACAATTGTCCGCAGATCATCGACTAAATTCAGGATCTGATCTGAGGTCTTTTCTGTCCCGAACTCATTGTTTTCGATCTTGGGCAACTGGGACAGTCCGGCCAGCAGATGAGGTTGCCCGGTCTTGTATTGGACCAGAATCTCGCGCGCCTGCTCCAGGTGTTTGGCGTCAAGCTCATGCATCCGCTCCAGATACATGGTTTTCTTTTTCGCCTCAGCCAGCCGTGTTCGGTTGACCTGGGTCAGGAAAGAGGTTGCGGTGTTACGGTTGCGTCGCAAGTCGGTTAGATAGCTGATGGCTGCCAGGCGCATCCGCTCCTGCAAACCGGCCGCTTCCGGGGAACGCAGCACCTCATCCAGCAGCGTTGAGGCGACCATGCGATCCAGGGTTTGCTGTACCCACACGGTCAGTTCAGGAAAGGCGACGCGGCTGAGGCTTAGCCATAGCCCACTGATGTCGATTCTCTGCACTGCACCAGGCACGAAGCTCCAGGCGCGATAGAGCACCGGATCGGAAATCAGAAACGGGTTGAACAGGTCGGTGAACAGACGCTGAGCCCGGTGCGGGCGCAGGTTGTTCAAATGTTCAATAAAGGTCAGCTTGACCAGAACCATTTTTTCCGATTCGGCGCTTCCGTCCATCCCGAGCATGTTCAACAGATCATGCACATGACTGGCTGGAAGGCGCGAAACCAGTTTTATGATTTCGGCGCGCATCGCTTCGTTTCGATTTTCACTCATGTCCCGGTTGCTCTCACACCAGGGGTGCCCTGATCACGCTATCTTGCAACTCGCGCCCGAAACAGCGCTGGTAGTATTCCGCAACCGTCGGCCGTTCGACCTCGTCGCACTTATTAAGGAAGGTGATCCGGAACGCAAAAGCAAGGTCTCGAAAGATTTCCGTGTTCTCGGCCCAGGTGATCACCGTACGCGGCGACATCACGGTCGAAACATCGCCGTTCACAAAGCCGCTGCGGGTCAAATCGGCCAGCCGGACCATATTGGCCACGGTTTTCCGCCGTTCGGGGGTGTCATAGGCCGGAACCTTGGCCAGCACGATGCCGACTTCGGCCGCATGAGGCAGGTAATTAAGTGTGGCCACGATGTTCCAACGGTCCATCTGGCCTTGATTGATCTGCTGGGTGCCGTGATACAGGCCGGTGGTATCGCCCAGACCGATGGTGTTGGCGGTGGCAAACAGACGGAAACCGGGATGCGGGTGAATGACTTTGTTCTGATCGAGCAGAGTCAAGCGGCCCTCAACCTCTAGAACACGTTGAATGACAAACATCACGTCCGGACGGCCGGCATCGTATTCGTCAAATACCAGGGCACAGGGATGCTGCAAGGCCCACGGCAGCATGCCTTCCCGGTATTCGGTTACTTGCTTGCCATCATGCAAAACAATCGCATCGCGTCCGATCAAGTCGATGCGGCTGATGTGGCTGTCAAGGTTGATGCGAATGCAGGGCCAGTTGAGTCGTGCCGCCACCTGTTCAATATGAGTTGACTTGCCGGTACCGTGATAACCCTGAATCAATACTCGGCGATTATAGGCAAATCCAGCCAAAATCGCCAGCGTGGTGTCGTGATCAAAGCGATAGGCTTCGTCTTTGGTCGGGACATGTTCGGTTCGGGCGCTGAACGCTGGCACCTCCATGTCGAAATCCAGGCCGAAGACCTCGCGCGCCGACAGCTTTAGGTCGGGGACATGATCGAACCGCGCGCTTACGCTATGAAAATTTGCCTGATCTGCCATGATAAAAGCCGTACAGCCAAGTGAGGGTGAGCACAACCGATGTAAACGGGCAAAGAACCGCTGGCGCTCCAAGCGCGAATGCGCAGGATCAAGCGCGTCGGGGTTGGTGGCGTCAACTCCGATCTCGGGAAAAGATCGCCTTCAAGGTCGAATAGGCGAGATTGATGCGTTTTAGACGCTCTTCGGCCCGCTTATCGCCACCATGAGCATCGGGATGATGGGCTTTGACCAGCTCTCGATAGCGAGCCTTCAAGCCGGGCAGGGTCAGCGGCGGCACCAGCCCCAGTACCAACAGCGCCTCCAGTTCCGCAGGGCTACACCCGCCCCGTGCTCTCGTCCCGTCACCACCTCCACCTCCTTCGCTGCCGCGAGCGTGGCCGCCATGTCCTCGGTTCCGGTTGTCGTGGGGTCGGGGGCCATGCGGGTTGGCCCCAGCGGCGCGGGAGCCGCCGGCCGCAGCCTTGTCGCCGTCCAGATCATCTTCGCCAAAAAAGCCGCCCTTGCGCGCCATCCGCTCCCGCACCAGTCGCTCGCGCAACTGGCAGTAGCCTAGCGGCCAAGTGGGATTACGGCCGATGACATCATTGCGAATCAGAGACTCGATTTCCGGCTGAGACAAACCTTTAAGGAAATTCCATGAACGATTGTAGTCGCGGACGTGGTCGAGACAGAACCAGAAGAATTCGGTCAAGCGGTCGCGCCCTTTCGGTGCCCGATAATCGCCGGTATGGGGGCAGCCGGACACGTCGCAGCCGCGACCGGTGCCCGGGCCGGTTTCGGCGCGTTTTGAGCGCTGGCGTCTGGATTCCTGACCAACCTGCATTGCACCGATCCGTAAATGATGCCCATGATCATAAACCGGAAAGGTAAATGGAAAAAGAACGGTCGTTATCC
>CAUYTZ010000376.1:0-2374 GCA_963575695.1 uncultured Gammaproteobacteria bacterium
GCCTGTCCAAGGGCAGGTCGGCGCCGAGGGATAGTCTTTCCGGTCTCACCAAGGGATGATCAAAGTGGGGCGAACGCCTGGCGCTACGGACAGGCAGCCACTTCAACGTGTGTTCAACCCACGAGTCGTAGCGAGGAGGCCGCCGTTGTAATTGGCCGCACCCAAGAACTCGATCATGCCGTCGGCGTTGATCGAAGCGGTGCCGTGAACCGCATTGCCGACCGAGACCAGGGTCAAGGCGCCGTTGTAGCCGGGTGAGGCGTCGTTGCCCAACAGCGTCGCCGGGTCGATGACCGCAACCACATCCTCTTGCCCCAACAGGTAGGTGTCGTCCTCGGCATTCAGCCGCCCGGCCCGGACCAGCGCTTCGATCCGGTCCCGGTCCCAGGTGACGCCGTTGGCAAAGGTAATCTCTTCGATCCCGGTTTCCGTGCCGAGGAAATGGTTGACGACCCGCTCGCTGTCGGTCAGGAAGCCGCCATTGTTCTCCAGTTCAATAACCAGATCATCACCGTCGCGGATCAGCGAGATATCCTTGGGCAATGTGGTCGGGAGCATGGCCACCCGGTCGATGTCGCCGGCAGCGCCGATGTCGGTAACGGTATCGGCGTCGCGGCCGAAACCGAATAGATAGGTGTCAGAGCCAGCACCACCCTGCAGGCTGTCGTTGCCGTGTCCGCCATCGAACCAGTCGGCGCCGGTTCCGCCGGTCAGGAGATCGCCATAAACCGAGCCGGTGACCTGCTCGATCGTGATCAGGGCATCGCCGGCGGCCTCGCCCGCCAGGCCGCGCCCGAGACCCAGATCGACGGTTACGGCGGCATCGGCCGTTGAATAGTCGGCGATGTCGAAGCCGTCGCGACCGTCGATGACGTCGGCGCCGAGGCCGCCGCGCAGGCGGTTGTCGCCCGCGTCGCCGCGGATCACGTCGTCATGGTACGACCCTTGGATGATTTCGATGCCGCTGAAGGCATCGCCCTCGGCGTCACCGCTGCCGGCGAGGCCATCGGCCAGATCGATGGTCACGCCCTCGACCGACAGGCTGTAGTCGGCGACATCGATGCCTGCGCCGCCGATCAGCGTGTCCGCGCCGCGTCCGCCGATCAGCGTGTCGTCGCCGGTGCCGCCGTCGAGAACGTCATCGCCACGGCCGCCGCTGAGGACATTGGCGCCGGCGTCGCCGGTCAACCGGTCGGCAAGATCGGTGCCGGTCAGGTTCTCGATCCCGGTCAGGATGTCGCCGTCGGCGTCGCCGCCCACGGCGGTACCGTCGGCCAGCGAAACCGTAACCCCGGCCAGACTGGTGCCATCGATCGAGGCATAGCTCACGGTGTCGATGCCGTCGCCGCCGACCAGCACATCAGCACCGGCGCCGCCGTCGAGCAGATCGTTGCCAGCACCACCGAGCAGGGTGTCATCCCCGCCGCGTCCGCTCAACTGATCATTGCCCTCACCCCCCTCCAACCGGTTGGCCTGGGCATTGCCGCCGAGAATATCGGCGAACCCGGTCCCAGTCAGAGCCTCGATCCCGGTATAGACGTCGCCTTGCGCGACGCCGCCCTGGCCGACACGGGATTCAAGGTCGGCGCGGACGCCGATGGTCGAACCGGCGAAGACCACGGTATCGGTGCCCGCCCCGCCGTCGATCGCGTCGCCGCCACTACCGCCATCGATCACATCGTCGCCATCACCCGCATCGATCCGGTCGTCGCCGGCCCCGGCCTGAATGGTGTCATTACCGCCCAGGGCCAGGATCCAGTCGTCGCCACCACCGGTGCGGAGGATATCCGCCCCGGCCCCGGCCTCGACATAATCGCCCTTGCCGGTACCGAGCAGCATGCCGGTGTAGAAGCTGTCCACCGAGGCTTGCGCGAAGCCGGTGTCGGTCAAGCCTCCGGCGTCGGCGATCCGGTATTCGAGCGTAACGTCGCCGTTGAAGCCGGGCGCAAAATGCACCACCGCGAACTGCTCGCCCTGGAAGGAGACCAGTTCGGCGGTGCCGACCGACACCCGCTGGCCCTGCGCCAGGGCCGTGGGGTCGAGCACGGCGTCGATGCCGACGAACGACGGCCGCGGGCGGTTCGGTTCATCAAGATCAAAGTCCGGGCGGCCGTCTCCATTGAGGTCAAGCTGCTCGATATCGGGCGATGACCCCCCGGGCCCCCCCGCAATCCAAAACGAAAACAAAAATATCGGCGGGGGTCAGTAGGGGGGGCGGGGTGGAACCCCCCCCCCGAGCGGCAGCGCGTAGGGCAAATCCTCTACCAATTGTACTATCTGGTTCACAAGTCGGTTAAACTGGCCAATTGAAACTCGCCGGTCTCGGAAGTCCTAAGCGGTATGGCGATTGTCGCTGTGATTATTTACGGCGGCT
>CAUYTZ010000377.1:0-4316 GCA_963575695.1 uncultured Gammaproteobacteria bacterium
TTTAGATTGGGCTGCCGCCCAAACCTGCCTGGGGAATGAATTCCCCAGACCCCATCTTTTTTTGTAAAGAGATTCAGGTGCCGCAACACTTTTTATGCTTCTTGCCTGACCCGCATGGGCAGGGATCGTTGCGTCCAACCTTGACCACTTGACGCGGCGGTCCCTTGGGGTTGATTTCGCCATCGACATACCACCAGCGTTCACCATCGTGACGGAAGCTGGCACGTTCATGATGGGCAAATTGCTTACCGTGGTACTTGAACCGCGCGACAAATTCGACCGTGCCGGTATCGTCGCCGGCGCAACCGCCGGAGAGCGCACGGATTTCCAGGCTGATCCACTCGGACTCGGCACCGATGTTGTCGGCTTCGGCCCGTTCGAACGAATCCCGGGTTTCCGGGGCGTTGGTTTGGTCCAGGTAGTCGAGTGCGCGCTGGGTAAAGGCGGTATAGCGCGAGCGCATCAGGGCTTCGGCGGTGGGGGCGGGGCCCCCGGCGATCAATGGGCCACAGCAATCATCGAGGCTGCGGCCGGAGCCGCACGGGCACATGGTCATGAAGTGTAGATCCTTGCTTGGTTGCCGTCGCTTTGGCGGAGAATCAGTAGCGCCCCAACTCGCGCAGGTCCAGGTGTCTTTGGTTCCCGGCAAGCAGATCCAGGCACACTTGCAACGCCTCGGGAGCCGAGCCGAAAGCGGCCACGCGCTCCGGGGGCGGTTGGTGTCCGGTCAGTTGGTGGCGAAACCAAGTGGTTTGGCGCTTGGCATAGTTGCGGGTAGCCTGTTGCGCGCGCTCGATCGCTTGGCCGAGGCTGATTGTCCCGCGTAGGTGGTCGCTTAACTCCGGTACCCCCAGAGCGCGTAGCGCGGGTAGGTCGGTGTCGCGTAGCGCGGGTAAGTCGGGATCAAGCCGGGTCGCAAGCAGTATCCGGACTTCCTCCACCGCGCCGGCCTTGACCATTTCGGCAAAGCGTCGATCACAGGCGGCATACAGCGCGGCCCGGGGCGGGTCCAGAATCACAATGCGGAAGTCTGGTTCCAGCGGCGAACCAGAGGGCGGAGTCTCCTGCCACTCGGCCAGCGGGCGGCCGGTGGCGACCAGAACCTCCCAGGCGCGAACCACGCGCTGGCTGTCGCCCGGTTTCAATCGAGCGGCGGTGCGCTGGTCTTGGGCGGAAAGCTCGGCGTGCAGCCCGGCTGGCCCCAGTTCGGCCAGTTTGTCCCGAGCCTGTGCCCGAATTTTAGGCGGGATTGGCGGAATTTCGGACAGTCCGGCGATCAGCGCCCGCAGGTACAGCCCGGTGCCGCCGACCACCACCGGTAGCCGCCCGCCGTCGAGCGTCGCGGTGATCGCCGCGATGGCCAGGGTTCGCCAGCGCGCCGCCGAGCATGGCGGTTCCGGGGGCAGAACGCCATAAAGATGATGAGGAACAAGTGTTTGGGTTGCGGTGTCGGGCTGGGCGGTGACGATGCCCAAACCGGCGTAGACCTGCATGCTGTCGGCATTGATGATCTCGCCACCTGCCGCCTGGGCCACGGCCAGCGCCAAGCCAGACTTGCCGCTGGCGGTTGGCCCGGCAATGACCAAGACCGGGGGTTTTGCCGGCGGAGCGGAACTCAACCCGCGCTTACCAAACATCATTTGACTATCCCTTTGGCGAACAGCCTAAATTTTAAGCGAAACTTGCCACCGATTCCATCATT
Organism: uncultured Gammaproteobacteria bacterium; assembly: GCA_963575695.1. GTDB lineage: Bacteria > Pseudomonadota > Alphaproteobacteria > Azospirillales > Azospirillaceae > CAUYTZ01. Next base: position 1,703 of record CAUYTZ010000377.1, read on the forward strand.
TCGATTCGACGAGGGTGTCATGGAACACGATTGCCTGAGGAATCGGCAGGAGAAGCCTGCAAAAGTAGCGACTGGTGCAAAATTTGCAGCCGGCTTCGCCTTCGCTGCCTCTGGGGGTCGCGACCCGGCACATTAGCCCGGCGCATTTTAGTCCGGCGCATTGGGATAAAGCAGGCTTTAAGTTAAGGAGTGGGGACGGACCATGACAGGGAAAGCCAGACTGGGGACAAGAATTATGGCGGTGCCGGCGGTGCCGGCGGTCTGGAGCGCTGGGGCAGCGCTGGCCGCTGATGCCGGGGTGCAAACGGTTAACACCGGTAACACCGCTTGGGTGATCACCGCTTCGGCCTTGGTGTTGTTCATGACCTTGCCCGGGCTGGCGTTGTTTTATGGTGGTTTGGTCCGTTCGCGCAACTTCTTGTCGGTGCTGATGCAGTGCTTCGTCATCACCTGTCTGGTCTCGGTGGTCTGGTCCTTGGTCGGCTACAGTCTGGCCTTCGGCACCGTCGGCCGCGGTTGGATCGGGGGGCTGGATAAGCTGTTTCTGGCCAACTTGGATGCGGTGCGCGTTGATACCAACGGCATTCCCGAAGGTGTGTTCGCCCTGTTTCAGATGACCTTCGCCATTATTACTCCCGGTCTGATCATTGGTGCGTTTCCGGAACGGGTCAAGTTTCCGTTCGTGATCGGCTTCACCGTGCTGTGGATCGTGCTGGTTTACGCGCCGGCGGCGCACTGGGTGTGGGGTGGTGGCTGGCTGGCGACCAGGGGTGTGCTCGATTTCGCCGGCGGTATCGTGGTTCACACCACGGCTGGGATTTCGGCTCTGGTCTGCGCGATCATGATTGGCCCACGGCGCGGCTTTCCGGTCCATCTGATTCCGCCGCACAGCCCGGGCTTCACCATGGTTGGTGCTGGTATGTTGTGGGTGGGTTGGTTCGGCTTCAACGGTGGCAGCGCCCTGACTGCCGATGCTACCGCCGGCAGTGCGATTCTGGCGACCCATCTGTCGGCGTCGGCGGCGGCCCTAACCTGGATGGCGGTGGAATGGCTGAAGACCGGCAAGCCGACTTCGATCGGCATCGTCACCGGGGCGGTTGCTGGTTTGGCCACGATTACGCCGGCTTCGGGCTATGTCGGCCCGCTGGGTGCGCTGGCGATCGGCGGTATCGCCGGCGTGGTCTGTCTCTATGCCACGGTGTTGTTCAAGCAGAGGTTTAGAATTGATGATTCGTTGGACGTATTCGCGGTTCACGGTGTCGGCGGCATGCTCGGTTCGTTGCTGGTCGCGGTGTTCGCGCTGCCGTCGTTGGGAGGAAGCGGTTTTGTCGCCAAAGACGCGACCCTAATCAGCCAGTTCCTGGTTCAGGTTTTGGGCGTGGGGGCGGTCGCGATCTGGTCGGCGATTTTCACCGTGATTGTGGTCAAGCTGTTGCAGGCGACGGTTGGTTTGCGGGTGGAACCGGAAGAAGAAGAACAGGGGTTGGATCTGGTCACTCACGGCGAGCGCGCCTACGATAACGATTAAGTCGAGGTGGACTGCCCCTGGCTAGGAAACGAAACAACCCTCCGGGCACGGGACCGTTTGTGATTCCGTGCCCGGGTGCCTGTTGACATGCCGCTGACGTTAAGTGCCTTTTTTGCAACGTAGGGACCAAAACGGTTTAAGCGGTTTGCTATGCCATCGCCGGGAAGGGTAGATTGTTCAAAATGGCACCTGGGTAGTTGCTAATTGGCCCCATGTAGGGCCCCCGCAGGGAGAAATGGATATGCTTTTCGCGCGATTTTTCCGGCCAGGAATTGTTTCTCGAGGCTTGGCTAACAACCTCTCCAGGGTAGCGACCGCCGCAATTCTACTTTTGGCTGTTCCGGCATTGGCATCTGTCGTTGATCTCGGTGGCGGCTATACTTTCAACGGAAGCTATTCAGAATCGGGTAGCACAGTAACTTTTAACGGCTCTCTGCTCGGTCCCGGAACCCCGTCGTCCGGTTATAGTGTGAATGGTACCACAATCATTAATGGACCAAACTCTTTCCACTCCTCTGGCACGTATTCCTATAGCGGAGGTTCTGGATCTTTTTCTTGTGATATTGACACAGCAACCGGAACATTTACTGGGTCTAATTGCGGTGTCCTTGCTAATGCTTTCTTCGGTCAAACCGCAGCGGCAGGTCAAGCCAGGGCCTCTTCCGCTGTAAATACTCAGGTCAATCGTACCGCCACCCAGCAGACCGTGTCGATGATTGGGCGGCGCATTTCATCGAGTCTTGCGCCAAAGTTCCAGCGTTCGCCGGCCGCTGGCGGCACCGCGATGAATCACGATGGCAGTGGTGTTACTTCTGGCGTGTCCAATGGCATCGCCGGGATCTCTGCCGGTGATAGCGAGATGACCAAAGGGGTGTGGGCGACCTATAGCCATGGCTGGGTCAGCACAGACTGGGAAGCCATGAAGTCGCGTGGCGCGCTTAATACAGGAGCCTCTTGCAAAATTGAACATAGCGATGTATCGTAATGGGTAACGATGTAGTAAGCTTTAAATGATTTTCAAGTTACATCACTAAATATTTTTTAATTTACAAGCGGTCATTTCAGTGGTAGCTTTGGCGTCTGGTT
>CAUYTZ010000378.1:0-3174 GCA_963575695.1 uncultured Gammaproteobacteria bacterium
CTATCGTTAGAGGGGTGCACAGCACCAAACGCCTTATCAAGGCATTCAGGCGCTGCACACGAAACCTCTTTGACCCTCCGCGAAAGCGCAAAAAGCAGATGCAGGGGCGGCAAAAATCCTTATCCTAGCGCATATGGGGCAACGCCCTGGCCGCCGAAGACAAATTCAGAACCCTTTCAACGCCTTGATGTTGGCCGCGTAATCACCGCCTTTAAAGGTGGCGTTGCCAGCGACCAGCACATCCGCGCCCGCTGCGGCGACTCGTGCGGCATTGTCCGTGGTCACGCCGCCATCAACCTCCAACTCGATCGGACGATCACCGATCATGGCGCGCAGACGGCGGATCTTATCCAGTTGCGACTCGATGAAGCTCTGGCCACCGAAACCAGGATTGACCGACATGACCAGAATCAGATCGAGTCGGTCGAGCAGATAGGCCACCGCTTCCGGCGGGGTGCCCGGATTGAGCGACACTCCGGCCTTTTTGCCCAGACCGCGAATCACCTGCAAGGTGCGGTCAACGTGATAGCCGGCCTCGACATGAACCGTGATGATGTCGCTGCCGGCCTTGGCGAACGCCCCCAGATAGGGATCAACCGGATCGATCATCAAATGAACGTCGAACAGCTTTCGCGTGTGCGGACGTAGCGCCGCCACCACCGCCGGGCCGATGGTGATGTTAGGCACGAAATGGCCATCCATAACATCGACATGGATGTAATCGCAGCCGGCGGCGTCAAGCGCGCGCACTTCCTCACCCAGGCGGGCGAAATCGGCGGAGAGAATCGAAGGGGCGATTTTTACCGGACGGGACGGGGCAGAGATCGGCACGGGCGGACTCCTAGGCGGGCGACTCGGGAAAACGAATTATAGAATCGGAATTTCTTCGTGACCCCTGTCCTGACGGCGACGCTTGCGCTAAATTCGGCGCGCCATGCGACAGCTTTATCATTATCCAATTTTCCCGTTGTCACGCCAAGTGCGCGTGGCGTTGGCCGAGAAGCGACTCGAGTTCGAGTCGGTGATCGAGAAACCGTGGGAACGACGCGAGGACTTCCTGGCGCTCAATCCGGCCGGCGAGGTGCCGGTGCTGGTCGAAACCGACGGCACCACCATCGTCGGCGATGCGATTCTCGATTACCTCGAAGAAGCCTACCCCGAGCAGCCGCTGATGCCGCGCGGGGCGGTCGCGCGCGCCGAAGTGCGGCGGCTGCTGTCGTGGTTCAACCGCAAGTTCGACCGCGAAGTAACCGAAAATCTGGCCGGAGAACGGCTGGTCAAGCGGTTAAGCGGCGAAGGCTACCCGTTCGCGCCAGCGATTCGGGCCGGGGTCAACAATGTTCATTTCCACCTGGAATACATTGCCTGGCTGTCAGACCGCCGCATTTGGCTGGCCGGGGAGCAATTGACGCTGGTTGACATCGCCGCCGGGGCTCATCTGTCGGTGGTGGACTATATCGATGGCGTACCGTGGTCCCAGCATCAGGAAGCCAAGGACTGGTACGCGCGAATCAAGTGCCGGCCCAGTTTCCGACCGTTACTGCTCGATCGGGTACCGGGGGTTAACCCGCCGGCCCATTACGACGATTTGGATTTTTAACCTCCATTTGGGAGGCCCATGAGTTTGGCTTGAGGTTTGGAGAGGTGCGGAACACCTCTTCTAAACATAATCACAGGAGACCGCCATGCTCCAAACCGACACGCTGACCGCACCCGACGGTTGGCGGTTGCGCTGGGGCCAGTGGCCCGCCCCCATCTCGCCCCCCCCCCATGCCCCAGCCCCCCGAGGCACCGTGGTTGTGCTCGGCGGCCGCTGCGAATTCCTGGAAAGTTACGACGACATCGCCCAGTGCTGGGTTAAACGTGGTTATCGGGTGTTTTCGCTCGACTGGCGTGGCCAGGGTCTCTCCGGCCGCTTCCTGGCCAACCGCCACAAGGGCCATGTGCCCGATTTCAACCTCTTGGCCGACGATTTGGCCCTGTTTCTGACCCGAATCGTCACGCCGGCGACCCGCGATCAGCCCCCGATCTTCTTTGCTCATTCCATGGGCAGCCTGGTGGCGCTGCTGTATCTGTGCCGACAGTCGGCACTCCTGCCGCAAGCGATGATTCTGTCCACACCGCTGCTCGACCTACGCACCCGGCCGTGGCCACGCTGGCTGGCCCGGGGACTGGCGCGCGCCGCCACCACACTTGGCTGCGGCGACGGCTATGCCTTCGGCCAAAGCGATTACAACCCGACCCGCGATGCGGTGTTCGAGGGCAACATCCGCACCTCGAATATCGAGCAATTTGCCATATGGCACCGTGCGGTCACGGCCAATCCGGATTTGGCGCTAGGCGGAGTCACCTTTGGCTGGCTGGAAGCCGCGTTTCGCGCTTTCGCCGTTCTGGCCAAACCCGGCATGATCGAGCGACTCGACTTGCCGATACTGGTCCTGAGTTCACCCGATGATGGACTGATTCCGCCCGCCGCCCATCACGCCCTGTGCCAGCGAGCGCCTCACGCCACGTTGTGTTCCTACCCCGGGTCTCGCCACGAGGTCTTGAGAGAGTCCGAATCGATACAGCAACGGGTGTGGGCAGACATCGACCGGTTTCTGGCGGACAAAACCGAGACCTAAACGCGACAAAACCGGCCCCATTGGCCACAAGGGGCCGGAGCCGGTTTATCTCTGCGCCACAAGGGACAGAAAGAAGAAATTGGGGCGACGGATGGGATTTGAACCCACGACCACTCGGACCACAACCGAGGGCTCTACCAACTGAGCTACCGCCGCCACTGGACCGCTTCTTAACGGTTCCACCCGGTTTCGTCAACCGCAGACACCAAACAGTTTACTGCTTGAGACCGAAGCTGGAGAAACGCTTATTGAACTTCGCGACCTGGCCGCCGGTATCCATCAGCCTTTGCACGCCGGTCCACGCCGGATGCGACTTGGGATCGATATCCAGCCGGATCGTGTCGCCCGCCTTACCATAGGTCGAGCGGGTGGTGAACGAGCTGCCGTCGGTCATAACCACGGTGATCTCGTGATACTCGGGATGAATGTTTGATTTCATGTCGGAAGTCCTGAAAAAACGAGCACTTTCTATACCCAAACCCGGCCGCGTACGCAACCCCTTACCGACGCCGGTTTTCATTATGACGTAACTGCCCAGGCAGCCCAACCG
>CAUYTZ010000379.1:0-18451 GCA_963575695.1 uncultured Gammaproteobacteria bacterium
GCGAGTCGAGCCAGCGTCTCGGCGACGGTGGCCCGGCCGGTGTTGGGCCAGCCTGCGTTGGTAACGCACAGCTCAACGAGATCCACGGCTTCGCACCTAAGGTGTTACATCTGCCTTCGGCGACCAGGGCCTTGCCCTGGACCTACTATACTCTGTCCGCATGAGAACCCGAAAAGTGTTCAAGTCATTGTTTTTGTTCGGAACGCGTTGCCCCCACCCCAACCCTCCCCCGCTTGCGGGGGAGGGAGGGCCCCGCGAAGCGGGAGGGTGGGGGAAACCCCAGCGAAAATCCGGATGCCATTTTTCGGGTTCTCAATCGAATACGGTATATTTATTCCAGCACCTTACCCATGAAGCGGGGCAGGGCGAAGGCGGCGACGTGAACCTCCGGGGTGTAATAGTACGGGTCTAGCCCGGCGGCTTCGAATCGTGGTCGGATTTGCTCGGCAGTTTGGCGGCGGAGTGCGGCATTGTCGCAAGCCCAGCCCAGCGCCATGAAGCCGCCGTAATAGGTTGGTACCGCAGCCAGGAAGAATCCAACATCGGTGAACAGCGGCCGTAGCCGGTCGCGGGTGTTGCGCAATTCCTGCGGCTGGAACATCGGCACCCCGTTTTGAGTCACCAGAATTCCGCCTGGGGCCAAGCAGCGTTTGCAGTCAGCATAGAATTCAGCGGTGAACAATACCTCGCCCGGGCCGGTCGGATCGGTCGAATCGATGATCACCACCTGGTACTGACCAGCACAGGTTTTGACGAACGCGGCACCGTCGGCGATGACCAGATCGGTGCGCGGATCATCGAACGCGCCAGCGCTGATCGTCGGTAGATGTTCGATCGACATGTCAACCACGCTGCGGTCGATTTCGACCATGGTCGCCTGACGTACCGAATCGTGATTCAGGCAACGGCGCAGGATGCCGCCATCGCCGCCGCCGATGATCAGCACCCGCTCAACCGCGCCATGAGCCAGAATTGGCACATGGGTGAGCATCTCGTGATAAACCGCCTCATCGGTTTCGGTGGTCTGAATCACGCCGTCCAGGGCCATGATTCGGCCCATGACCGGGTTTTCAAAAATAACCAGATCCTGCAATCCGGTCTGGACACGATGCAGCACCCGGCCCATGCGGAACCGCTGGCCGATATCCGGATAGAGGCTTTCGGCAAACCACTCGCCGTTCATTCCATTTTCTCCATGAGAATCAACCCCGTCAGTTGCTTTTGGCCAGCAGCGACTCGATCTTGTCCTTCAACGTGCGCAGCAGGATCGGTTTAACCAGAAACGCGCCCCCGCCGACTCGCGCGGCTTGCCTGACGGTATCGATTTCGGAATGGCTGGTGACAAAGATTACCGGCACGGTCGTGGCTCCGGCCCATTCGGCGCGACGAAGTTGACTGATGAACTCCAGCCCATTGATCGGCTCCATGGCGATGTCGCACAGAATCAGTTCTGGCCTGACCCGGGCGCATTCCACCAAACCTTCGGCACCGTCGCCGGCTTCAACGATGTTGGTGCCGTCGGTGCAGCCCAGCCGGCTCAATTGCTGGCGCAACGTCGCGCGAAAGAACGCGTCGTCGTCGATCACCACGATGCGCAAGGTCGAGAAATCAACCATTAAGGTTATTCATTGCTGGGGGCCTCTTCCCTCGTTCCCAAGGTTGCGGTACCCAAGGTTGCGGTACCATGATCACCAGCCGTTGGGGGCGAATGGCGGTGTCCATTTGGTGATGGCGACATATTCTGCCATAATGGAGGTGGTGACCAGAAGTGGTTGCATCGTTTTGGTGTATGGTTATGGGAGCGTGGCGGTGTCGCGCGGGAGGAAGTTGCCGCCTATGTCTCTTTGGTCTCCGTCGCATTGGCTGTTTGCGCCCAAACTGAAACCGCTGTCGGTTCAGATGCCGTTTGTGCTGGCTGCGGCGGTGGTGGCATGGCTGTTGCCCGAGGATTTGGACGGCGGGCGGGTTTTGGGCCTGGCGCTGGTGGTGGCGGCGGTGTGGGTGGGCGGCGGCGTGGCCGAGTGGCTGGTGTTCGTCCGTCCGCAGCGGGTGTTGCTGGCGGTGCTGGATGCGGTCGCCGTTGGCCCAGAGGCCGAATTTCTGGCACAGCCGCTGACCGAAGCGGAGCGGTTTGGGCGTGCAGCCCCGGTCGCGGAGGCGGTGGGGCGGTTGTTGGAGCGTATGGCCGGGCGGGAACTGGTCGCGATACACGCCGTATTGGAGTCGTGCCCGGCGGCGGTATCGGTGGTTGGGGCCGACGGTGGTTGCCTGTGGCTTAACCAGCGTCGGGCCACGCTGCTTGGCCGGGCGCGCGAGGCCTTGATCGGGCGGCGTTTCGGTGATCTGACTCTGCTGCGGGATGACGGTGGTTCCGGGCGCGAAGTGGCGTGGCGGCAGCCGTCCGGCGACGTGGCATGGCTGATGGAATGCACCACATTATATCGACTGAGCGATCAGCCGGTGTTTATGGTCTGGGGCTTCGACGTTACCCAACATCATCAGGCGGAAGAGGAATTGCGCCGCGCGCGTCAAGCGGCTGAAGAGGATGCGCGCACCCACGCCAATTTCCTAGCCACGGTCAGCCACGAGATTCGCACCCCGATGAACGGGGTGGTGTCGATGGCTGAACTCTTGGAACAGACGCCGCTGTCGCCGGATCAGTTGGGCATGGTCACGGTTATCAGCGACTCGGCCGATGGTCTGTTGACCCTGGTCAACGACATTCTCGACTTTTCCCGGATGCAGGCCGGGCGGCTGGAGTTGGAACAGGTTCCACTGTCGTTGTTGGATGTGATCGAAAGCACCGCCGAATTGCTGTCGCATCGCGCCGGGGAGAAGGGGGTTGATCTGGTGGTGGCGGTTGATCCGGCTCTGCCCGATCACCGCATCGGCGACCCTGGTCGTCTGCGCCAAGTTCTCCTTAATCTGGCCGGTAACGCGGTCAAGTTTACCGACTCGGGGGTGGTTACCATTTCGGTTGGATTCGCGGTCGGTGTGGAATCGGCCCCGGCTCCGGAGGGCAGCTCGGCGTCCAGCGACGAATCGGCCATGCCCGTGGGGGTTCGATTCGCGATTGAGGATACCGGTCCCGGTCTCAGTCCGGAATTCCAGGCTCGGTTGTTCGAACCGTTCACTCAGGCCGATGTCGCCACCTGGCGTCGGTTTGGCGGGACCGGGTTGGGGCTATCGATTTGCCGTCGCCTCGTCAGCATGATGGGCGGTGACATCGGCGTCAACAGTCGGCCGGGGGAAGGCTCCACCTTCTGGTTTACGATTCCGCTTGAAGTCCTGCCGGACCGCCGTCGGGAACGGCTGCTGGATCTGACGGGGGTGCGGGTGCTGGTGATCGGTGGCCGGGCCGCGTTCTATGCTGCGGCCTGGCGTTATCTGGTTGATCGCGGCGCGGAGGTGATGTCCACGCTTGACGGCCGCGAGGCGCAAGAGGAGCTGTATGGCAAGGCCAATGCCGGCAAGCCGTACAACGTCGCATTGATTGATGCCGATTTGCCGGACATGAGCGGGTTGTCGCTGGGGCGAAGAATTGCCGACGACATCACCCTGTCGCATACCCGGCCGGTTCTGCTGGCCTCGCTATTGCAGGCTTCGACCCTATCGGAATCGAAGCGCATCGGTCTGTTTGCCGCCATCACCAAGCCGGTACGCCGTGACCGGTTGTGGCGAACCGTGGCCGCCGCTGCTGGCCGTTCGCGCCTGGACGATGCCTTTCTGGGCGACCGGCGGCGTAATACCCGTTGGTATGCGGCGCCGGATTCTGAGCGTGCCGAACAGGCCGGGGTTCTGATTCTGGTCGCGGAGGACAACCGCACCAACCAGATTGTCATCCGGCGCTTGCTTGAGCGACTGGGTTACGCTGCCGATGTTGCGGTTAATGGCCGCGACGCTTTGCGTCGGCTGGCGGTGCGGCGTTATGGCTTGTTGCTGACCGATTGCCACATGCCGGAACTGGATGGTTATGAACTGACCCGGGTGATTCGCTTCGGTGAAGGCGGCAGCAAGCGTCGCTTACCGATCCTCGCCCTGACTGCGGACGCACTGAGTGGTACTGAGCGCAAATGCTTGGCTGCGGGCATGGATGGCTATTTGAGTAAGCCGATCGAAATGGCGCGTCTGGATGAGGCCATCCGCCGTTGGCTGCCCAAGGCCGGGGAGTTGCGGATTCCGGTGGTGGCACCGTTCGAAGAGCCTCAACGGTCGCGCCAGCCGGCCAGAATGCTGGTCGATCTAGGAGATGCCTCGCCACGACCGGATGTGGATGCCTCAATTTTTGATTCCTCGCCGCTGCTTGATATGTTTGGCGAAATTGATGAAGGCGCTCGCGATATGCTGGCTTTTTTCGTCCGCACCGCGAATTCGATGTTGTCCAAGATCACCGTCGCCCTGGCTTCGGGTGATATCGATGTTGCACGCAAGACCGCCCATTCAGCCAAGGGTGCCGCCAACAGCATCGGCGGGCGGCGGCTGGGTGCGGTTCTCGCCGAAATCGAAGAGGCGTTGGGCCGCAAGGAATTGGCCCACGCCTGCGTTCTGGCGAGCGACATGGAGCGGTTGTTCGCCGAACTGAAAGCACAGATCGCCCGGATTTGTCCGGCGGTGAGCGCGATCGGTGCCGATGTTGCGGTTCGTCAGCATTCATCACGAAAAAGGGGCGGGGCGTGAACCGTTGGGGTGTGGTTACCGGTCTTCGGGCCGAGGCGCGGATTGCTGAAACCGCCTTCGGTCGTGGCTGGGTGGTTTGTGCCGGCCCGGGGCCGGCTCATGCCCGGCGGGCGGCGCTGGCGCTGGTCGAACGCGGTGCCGCCGGGCTGGTTAGTTTCGGCATCGCCGGCGGTCTCGATCCGTCCTTGCGTCCCGGCACTTTGATTCTGGCTGGGACGGTGATCGGTCCTGGCGGCGAGATCTGGTCGTGTGACGCCGACGGTGTGCGCGAACTGACTCATCGCGTTGGTGCCTTGGCCAATCCGCCGGCGTTTGTAACTGGGGTTCGAATCGCCGGCAGCGATAGCGCGGTGGTTTCGGTCGCGGACAAGCGCGTCATGGTCGAAGCCGTCACGGCAGCGGCGGTGGATATGGAAAGCCACGCGGTGGCGGCGATGGCCGAGGAGCGGGGCTTGCCGCTGCTGGTGATTCGGGCGGTGGCCGATCCGGCCGGTCGGTCGTTGCCGCCGCTGGCGTTGGCCGGCATCGCCGGTGATGGCTCGACCCGGCCGTGGGCGGTGGTGGCGAAGCTATTGCTCGCGCCGCAGCATTTGCCGGCGTTGCTGCGTCTGGCCTCAGACAGTAGCGCCGGCTTTGCCGCGTTGAGCGCGCTGGCTGCCGGCTGGCATGATCACCGCACCCCGGGCACCGCGCATCTTCCGGGGCATCCCCCGGGGCACCCCCCGGGCTGATCAGCTTGGTTCGGTGCGTTGATCCAGGAGAGCATAATGACCACGATAATAAACCAGCGGCCGTCCGACCGGGTGGCAATGCAAATCGACCACGCGGCCAATCAGAATTACATGATCGCCGCCGTCGTGCTGGGTCTGGGTGGTGCAATCCAGCACCGCTTGACAATCGGCCAGCAGTGGGTTGCCATTCTCTGAAATCGAGTGAGCCAAGCCGGCCCAGCGCTTTTCCAACGGCCACATCGAAAAGCGCACCGACAACTCACGCTGATCTTCGGCCAAAATGTTGATCGCGAAGGTTCGGGTGCGGATGAAGGTGGCGAAGGAATGGGCTTTGCTGTTGAGGCAGAACAGAATCAACGGCGGGTCAAGCGAGACCGACGACAGCGAGTTGATGGTTACGCCGACCGGCCCGGTTTCCGGGTCTTGAGCGGTGGCGACGGCAACTCCGGTAGCGAAACAGCCCATGGCGTTGCGAAAAGCGCGAGTATCAAAAGGCATGGGCATTCCGTTGAGATCAGGAACCGGTGTCGCACGGCAAAGGGCGGCTGGTGACTCCCGACTTAATGCCGATCAAGCGGGTGTTGCAAGAGCTTACCTGGGCGGGGGCTCGATTGAGCGGGGTTTGGTGAAAAAAGCTGTTTGGGAATAAACGGTTGCCCCGCTCGGCCGACGCGGTTAGGCTGTACCTGATTCGCCACGACGGAAGCTCATGCACGATATCGTTTCAATTTTGTTCGGCGTCGCCGGGTTGTTGGTTCTGCTCGGTTTTTTGCAGGCGGTGGCCGGGCGGCTGAACGTGCCCTATACCGTGCTGTTGGCTGGGGCCGGAGTCGCACTCGGACTGCTGGCCGGGGTTCTGGCTCAGATTGGCGGTCCCGGGCCGTTTGCTGATTTCTGGCGCGCGATTAGTGAATTTAATCTGCCAGCCGAAGCCTACCTGTACCTGTTCCTGCCGCTGCTGCTGTTCGAAATGGCCTTGGCGATCGAGGTTCGGCGACTGCTGGACGATCTGGCCCCGATTCTGCTGCTGGCGGTTGGCGCGGTTCTGGTTTCGACCTTTGTGGTCGGTGCGGCGCTGGCCCCGTTCACCGATGTTGGATTGATCGCCTGCCTGCTGGTTGGGGCGATTCTGGCCACCACCGATCCGGTGGCGGTGGTCGGAATTTTTCGCGATTTGGGTGCGCCGCGTCGGCTGGCGATGCTGATCGAGGGTGAAAGCCTGTTCAACGACGCTGCGGCGATCGTGCTGTTCACTCTGCTCTATGGCATGTTGGCCGGCGACCGCCCGGCGGATATTCCGCAGGCGCTGTTGGCGTTCGTGTGGAGTTTCGGCGGCGGCATCGCGGTCGGGCTGGTTATGGGCCGGTTGCTGTGCGTGCTGGTCACGCCGTTGCGCGATTTGCCGATGGCCGAAATCTCGCTGACCGTAGCCTTCGCCTATCTGTCGTTCATCGTCGCCCAGCATTACGCCGAGGTCTCGGGTGTGGTGGCGGTGGTGGTGACGGCGCTGGTGGTTTCGGCCCTGGGCCGGACCCGGATTTCGCCCCGTACTTGGGATGGACTGGAGCAGGTGTGGAAACAGCTTGGTTTCTGGGCCAGTTCATTCGTGTTTCTGTTGGCGGCGATGAAGGTGCCACCGATTTTGCTCGATGCCGAAGCCTCGGACTTGCTCTTGGGCGGGGTGCTGGTGGTGGCGGCGCTGGTGGCACGGGCGGTGGTCTGTTTCGGGCTGTTGCCGTTACTGACTTGGGCCGGTCTGGCGCACAAAGTTAGCTATGCCTTCAAGACCGTGATCCTGTGGGGGGGATTGCGGGGGGCGGTGTCGCTGGCGTTGGCGCTGGCGATTCCTGAAGATCCCAATGTCGCCGAAGAGGTGCAGGATTTCGTGGCGGTATTGGCCACCGGCTATGTTTTGTTCACGCTGCTGGTTCAGGGCACCACACTCAAGCCGTTGATCCACCTGTTGCGCCTGGATCGATTGTCGGCGGCGCAGGTCGCGATTCGCAACCGGGCCTTGGCCTTGGCCTTGACTCAGGTTCAGGAGCACATCGAGGTGGTTGCCTGGCATGAGGGCATCGACCTGGACATCGCTCACCGCGCCACCCGTCAGTATGGCGAGAAACTGGACGCGATCGGCCGGGATCTGGTCGCTGGCTGCGTGCTTGAAGAAAAGGACCGTCTGTTCACCGGACTGGTGATTCTGATTAATCACGAGGAATCGCTGTATCGCAGCCACTTTCGTGAAGGGATCGTGTCGCGGGTGATCGTGGAGACACTGATCACCCGGGTTGGTTGGCTGTATGACGGTGCCCGTGCCGAGGGCCGGGCCGGCTACGAAGCGGCGAGTGAACGCGCCACGGGCTTTACCCAGCGCATGATTTGGGCCCAGCGGATTCAGCAGCGGCTGGGCCTGGACTGGCCGTTGGCGCGGCGGCTGTCGGTCCGCTTTGAAGCGCTGCTGGTTACTTGCATGGTCTTGCGTGAATTACAGGATTTCTGTCGCCATAAGCTCGCGGCCCTACTCAGTGAGGCTACCGCGCGGACGCTCGGCGAAGTGTTGGAGACCCGAGGTAAAGTAGCCGAAAAGGCCTTGGCGGCGCTGCGTCAGCACTATCCGGATTACGCGCAATTGCTGGAGCACCAGTATCTAAGCCGGGTGGCGCTGCGTCGGGAAGAGGCTGAGTATGAAGGGCTGCGCGCCGAATCCTTGATCGGTCAGGAGATCCTTAATGATCTGAAAGGCGATCTGGAACGGCGGCGGGCGGCGGTCGAACACCCGCCACCGCTCGAACTGGGGTTATTGCCAGCGCAACTGGTGTCGCGGGTGCCGATCTTTGCCGGCCTGGGTGAGGATCGGCTAGGCGCAATTGCCCGCCAGTTGCGGGGGCGGCTGGCCTTGCCTGATGAAATGCTCATTCAACGCGGCGAACGTGGTGACGCCATGTTCTTTATTTGTGCGGGTACGGTGGATGTAAGGGTGCCGGGATTGGCCACGCCAATACATCTTGGCTCGGGCGAGTTCTTTGGAGAAATGGCGCTACTGTCCCGCCAGCCACGTAACGCCGATGTCCGTGCGATCGGTTATTGTCATCTTCTGGAACTGAGTGAGGCCGATTTCCGCCGTCTGATCGAGCAAGACCAGGAGTTGCGTGGCCACATCCTGGCCACGGCGCGCGAACGCAAGCTAACGCTGGATCACTTGGAAGGGGGAGTTTAGGGATAATGGGTTGATTTGGTTCCAACTGCCAAAGTGAAGAGGGTTCATGAATACAATTGTATGCAAGTGCAATTAGTTCTTGTGGTCATTCTGTATCTTGTCATTTCTTCGTCATGCTGTTTATAGTTCGCCGCGAGGCCATGAAAGGCCCGAACTATACGGTATCTGGGAGGAATGGTTATGCGGCAGAAATTAGCGATCGTTATGATGTCATCCGCGCTGGCCCTTGGTGGCTGTGGCGGATCATGGAAGGAATTTTCCAACACGGCGATCGGCTTAAATTCGACGATGGTGACGACGGCCGACGTTCGAGTTATTACTGAGCGAGAGGTGTCGGGTAGAAAAATTATGTGTACCGAGCCGAGCCCGGATGTGGCGAAAGCTCTGTCCACGGCTTTGGAAGTATCGGCAAATGTTACCGGATCTGGTGAGGGAAAACTAGGCTATGCTTATACTGAACAATTAGCTCAATTGACGGTTCGCGTTCCGGCTATCCAAGCGTTGAGGGATGGATTGTTCCGCGCTTGTGAGGCCTACGCGAATGGTGCGATCGGGGATGCCGCTTACGCGCTGATTATAAGCCGCTACGGTGATTTGCTGGTCACGCTGTTGCTCGGCGAGGGGGCTGCCAGTAGTCCTGCCGTCGCACTGGTGACGCTTCAGGGGATGAACCTCCGCAAGCCTAGCGATACCTCCGCGACAAATCCGGTCGTCTCCGATGCCGGTAAAGGGGCACCTGCTCCGAGTAAAGAAGAGACTGATAAGTCATCTCCGGAGAAGGCTAAAGCACAAGGCACCCTTCCGCCAAATTCTCAAGCGCCGTCAACTGCCGCTCAGTCTTTAGTTGAGATGCAAGGGAAGTACATTGATCATACGATGGGGCGTCTTGGACCACTATTTGTTTTCTGCGCGTCTGTGCTTGATCCGGTTAGGAGGACTGACGGCACGACACTGAATCCAGAAGTTATGAGAAGCTGCCTGAAATTTCTGAATGACTTCGAAGCTGCCGCAATCCAGAAGTACGTCGGCCCTGTTCAGCCCCAACCTTTGTCACCTTCATCTAACCGTCCCAACTCAAGAAGGTAGGAGTAATTACAAATCAGAGGCTGAGAACAAGCGGAAAACCTGCCTTCGGCGACCAGGGGCCCTTAGCCTCTGGTCCCAATCCCAAAACAAATGTGCGCCGGTCGAAGCCGGCGCACAGGAAGCGCTTAAACAGGAAGGTTTGTCGGTGCCGCCACGGGCGGTTACGCCGCTAACCGTTGCAGGCTCAACCGGCTCCACACGTCGCTCAACGCATCGACCAGCCGGGCCATTTCGTGGTCGTCATGCAGCGGCGTCGGGGTCAGGCGCAGCCGTTCGGAGCCTCGGGGTACGGTCGGATAGTTAATCGGCTGGACGTAGATATTATGGCGGTGCAGCAGTTCATCGCTGGCCTGCTTGCACAGATGGGCGTTGCCGACCATTACCGGCACGATGTGGCTGACCGAAGGCATCACCGGCAAACCGGCGGCGTGCAGCATCCGTTTCAACGTCGCCGCGCGTTCCTGGTGACGGGCACGCTCAATCTGGCTGGTTTTAAGGTGGCGGATGCTGGCCAGGGCCCCGGCGGCGATCACTGGTGCGAGCGAGGTGGTGAAGATGAAGCTGGCGGCAAAGCTGCGCACGCAATCGACCAGTGCCGCCGAGCCGGCGACATAGCCGCCCATGACCCCGAACGCCTTGCCCAGGGTGCCCTCGACCACGGTCAAGCGGTGCATGCAGTGGTCGCGTTCGGCGACGCCGGCCCCGTGGTCCCCATACATGCCGACGGCGTGAACCTCGTCGAGATAGGTCATTGCGTTGTGCTTTTCGGCCACTTCGCACAATTCATTGATCGGGGCGAAATCGCCATCCATCGAATAGACCGATTCGAAAGCGACCAGCTTGGCCCGTTCACGCGGCTGACGGGCGAGCAGGCGGTCAAGGTCATCCGGATCGTTGTGGCGGAAGATATGCTTCTCGGCACCGCTGTCACGAATGCCGACAATCATGGAATTATGGTTGAGCGCGTCGGAAAAGATCGCACAGTTAGGAAGAATCCGGGCTAGTGTACCCAGAGCGGCAAGATTCGAAATATAGCCCGAGGTAAACAGTAGTGCGGCTTCTTTGTCGTGCAGCCCGGCCAGTTCCTGTTCAAGCTGGACATGGTAGTGATTGGTGCCAGAGATGTTGCGGGTGCCACCAGCGCCGGCCCCGCACTTGTCCAGGGCTTCGTGCATCGCCCTCAGCACCACCGGGTGTTGGCCCATGCCGAGATAGTCATTGCTGCACCACACTGTTACTTCGTGTGGACCGTCTTCCCCATACCAAGTCGCGCGCGGAAAAGTTCCGGCACGCCGTTCCAAATCGGCAAAAACCCGATAGCGGCCTTCCTGTCTAAGGCTGTCGATTTGGTCACGGAAAAAACACTCGTAATCCATAATCCGCGCTTCCGGTCGTGGGTGGGAACCTGCCGGCCCGATGATGTGCCCGCATCCTCACCAGCTTCCAAACATGCCGCATTGACCATGATCAATTCAAGGCGACTTGGCAAGCCAGCTCAGGGATGCGCTGACCTGTGATATGAGCGCTGGCGAGTCTCATTGACAATTTGACGATGGTACAACTTGCATCGGCTGGTGGGAAGTGTGGAATATAACAGATAAGAGGGTGATTTGTTCCGCAGCCGTCGGGTGGAGCGGTGGAGGCTGTGGAGCGGACCCGACGATTGGTGTTATATTGAGATCCCTTCCCTGGGGTAGCGCTTGGGGAAATGGGCGTGGGACCAAGAAAATCAAGGGCAAGAAGGACCGGATCATGGGCGGCAGGAAGCAGATTACGGTGCTGGTAGCGGCCGGGCTGGTGGCGGTTGGGTTGGCGATGACCGCTCAATCGGGCTGGGCGGCGGGACAGAGTGGAAGTTCCAGCGGCACGCGTCAGCCCGCGCCAACGACCTGGAGCAACAAGAGCACGGTCCGGCCTTCCAGCAGCGCGCTGTGGGATCGCAGTACGCCGGCGGCACCAAGTTCGTCGTCCGGATCATCCGGTTCCTCTTCCTCCTCGGCTCCGGCTGTGGCCAAGCCCGCACCGGGTGGAACGGCGGCGGCCATCTCTTCGGGCGGCTATACCAAGCCGGCCCCGGCCCCGACTCCGGCCCCGACTCCGGCAACGCCCGTCGCGCCGGCAACCTCCAGCACCACGACGCCTAGTCCGGCCATGCCGATGGCTTCGCCGGTAATTCAGACTCCGGCCCAGCCGGTTGGGGTCATTCCGTCATCGGGTGGCTACACGAAGCCGGCGTTGCCAGGAACTTCACCCTCGACAGCGGCGGCTCCTGCGGTCGCATCGGCAGCGGTGGTTGGGACGGCGGCGGTTGCGGGAACCGCTGTGACTTCGGGGCAACCAAGCTCCGGCGGCTACACCAAGCCAATTTTGGCCGCGACCCCGGCCCCGGCTCCAGCCCCGGCCCCGGTCGCCGGACAGAGTTCAGGCACGGCCCCGCAACCGGTTGCCGCCGCTGCTGGGGCCACGCCGCCGCGCAGTGGGCTCGATCGCGCGGCCAACCGGCAGGTGGCTAGCGAGTCGATGCAGCGCTATCGGAATGAACAAGAGCGGTTCGCGACTCCGGCCCAGGGCACCTTCACCGGCACCAGCGATTATACTAAGTCGTCGCTCTATCGCAATCAGGCCGGTCGCTATCAGTCTTACGATGCCGTCTATAACGAGCGCGATACTTGGCGCACATCACACCCATGGCAACCGCCAGCCTATACTTACCGCTCGGCACCGTCGTTCGGCATGTGGGACGCGATGTTCTGGTGGATGGTCTTGGATAAGCTTAGTCAGCCCGGCTATGCCTCTGCCGCTTATCACAATGCCGGTGATCCGGGCTATCAGGCGTGGCGGCGCGAGGCCGATCGCATGGGCCAGGACAATATCGAGCTGCGTGCCAAGCTGGCCTCGCTTGATGCCAAGGTTGGAGAATTGAAGGGCCAGCCGGTCAAGCCGGGAACCCTGCCGGAAGGGATTCCGGCCGGAGTCGCTCTGGCTCCAGCGGTAACGGTGGCACCGCGGGAAAAGGGTTTGCTGGTTATGGGGACCGGCAACGCCAGCGGCAATTATTATCCCTTCTGTCATGGTGGGACCGGAATGAGGGGCCTGCGTGGCTATATCGAGGACACCAAGGTTGAATGCCGCGAAACCAATGGTTCGGTTGAGAATCTTGAGGGGCTGGTTCGGGGCGATTTCGATGCGATCATGATCCAGGCCGATGTCTTCCATGAATGGACCGAGCAGCATCCGGGCGTGCGCGTGGACGCCCTGAAGGCGACGATTTATCAGGAATATGTCCAGATGCTGGCCAACAAGGTGGCCAAGGTCGAGCAGATTACCGATCTTGATCCGGCCAAGCACACCATCTATCTGGTCGGGTCGGGGGCAAGCAAAACCTGGGACAACTTCGCGACACTAGATAAGCGCTATGCGGCGTTCGATGCCGCCGAGAAGGTGCGTCGGGTGTCGAGCGATCCGCAGATTCTGGAGGTCGTCGTCGCCAACCCCAATGCGGTGATGATGTTTGTCTCCGGGCTTAATTCCGATCTACTGCGCAAGGCCAACGACCGCTACGGCGATAAGCTGCAAATGGTGCTGGTCAACGATGGCCGGCTGGAAGCGGCTAAGGACCGTACCGGGCACTCGCTCTATGCCTTCGCCAAGATTCGCAGTGGTATCTATCCCAAGCTCCAGCAGAGCCGTTGGTTTGGCTTGACCAGTGCGGTGCCCAGCCTGTCGGTCGGGGCGGTGTTCGTGCTGTCGGAACAGTGGGTTTTGGCTAATGGGGTCAAGGCGTTGAGCCGGGTGGAAGAAGCGTTGTGGAAGAGCATGCCGGAGATCGAGAAGAAGGTCGGTACCGGCGGCTGAATCTTTCTAAAGCGGGTTCAGGGGCATCTCGGCCCCTGAACCCGCTTGATTTGGGATGGTCGCAGGCCCCAAAATGGATACACTTGATATCAATGGCGCTTGGCTGCGCTACCGCGACACCCCCTGGAACGATCGGGCACTTGGGCGGCGGTGCAGGGAAATCCTTGAGCTGTCGATACTGAGCACAGATTTGCTGGCGGCGTTCGAACAGCGCAACCTCGACGATGGCATCGGCCTTTGTGTGACCCGGATTCCGGCCGAAAACCGTGAGCCGATCGCGGCCCTGCAACGGCACGGCTATCGCTATGTCGAGGCCAGTTATCGCATCAGTCTGGACAGCTTCGCCCACTTCTTTCCGCACAACCGGTTTGGGCGGACCCTGCCGTTGCGTCTGGCGACGGCGGGGGATCTGCCGGCCTTGGCCGCGATCAGCGACCAGGATTTCCACCACGGCCGGTTTCTGGAAGACATTGCCCTTCCGGAAGGCGTGGCACGGCTGCGCCATCGGCTGTGGATCGGTGATTTGCTGCGTGAGGCGACGGTTTGGGTGCTGGACAGCCGGGACAGGGTGGCTGGGTTCCATGCCTTTAAGCGTAACGGCAGCGAAGCGGAGATGATTCTGACCGGAGTCGGGCGGGGCTATGAGCGATTGGCCGGCTGGTTTTGGGGCAGTCTGATGCACAAGACCGCAGCCGAAGGCATGACCTCTGCCACGACCCTGATTTCGGCGGCCAATCTGGCAATTCTGAATCTTTATTCTCAGCTTGGCTTCCGGTTCGACAGCCACCTGATCGGCCTGCACCGTCACTGGCCGGCGGTGAACCCAAATCCAGATAAATAAAGTGGGTTCAGGGTAAAACCATGGTCGCCGAAGTCAGAACGAATTTCACTTAACGTTGTCGGCAACGTTGCGGGTTACCACTACCTTTTGATACATGCCGCCGAAGAAGGTCTGTTTGGTCCAGGTGAATTCATCGCTGTGTGTGGCATAATCCATAATCTGGTTCGACCACAGTGGTAGGGCAAATGGCTCCAAGGTTTTAAATACCGCCCACATTACCGGCCGCAATGGATGGAGCAAGGCCGGTCGGTGGTAGTCAACGAATACCAATTTTCCTCCCGGCTTGACCCGGTTGAGCGCGGCGTTGACGATTTTCGCCTTGTAATCCTCTGGCACTTCATGGAGCAAAAAGAAGCAACACACCGTATCATAAGGCCCCTCGGGCGGATTGGCCGCATCGGCGAGCAGGGCTCGGGCATAGGGCAGATGTCGCAGCTTCTCGCGGCATTTTTCGAGCTGAATTGCGGCGACATCGATGATGTCCAAACAACCGGCGCTGCCGATCGACTCGGCCAGACGGATTGAGAACTCACCATAGACGCAGGCGACTTGCAGCACCTTCTGTCCGCGTCCAATCTCGCGCAGCGTTTCCCGAATCAGGCGGTGATAGTTGCCCCACAAAATCGCCGAAACCACAGACGGATGATCGAAGATTTTCAGTGCGAGCGGCGTCAAATAGGCCCAAGTGTAAACGTCGCGCAGGTAATCCGGAATGATATCATACCGGCTCTCAACCTTAATGGTTGGAATTCTGGCAGCGGCGATGATGCTTTGCTCGGACGACATTGTCTAAGTCTTTCCTTCGATCGCAGGCTCAAGCACAATCGTTGCTTATGTCGGTGCAACTTTATGCCGGAGTCGTCGGCTATGGCACCGTCGTTGTCTCCGCAGACGGATTTCGATAAACTCTTGCCGCCTCCCCTTCAAACGCGGTCAGCAGCATTTGGACAACATCTCGTGACAGAGCCTCAGCAACTTTTCTGACCGGGAGAACCGAACCGCTAACCTCAACCGTCAAATCGACTGTGGCCGTGCCATCATCGGCATCATTCAGTTTCCAGGCCAGTGAAAACGTTCCCAAGGCCCCTTTTTGTGCCACGACCTCGATTCGATGAGGCCGTTCGTACGTGGTTACGGTCGAAAAAGTCTGTTTAAACCACGGAAATCTAACCACTTGATCCGTACGATAGCGCCCATTTTCGCGATCCTTGACCCGAACAGCTTCCCACCAGGGCACGAACCGCGGATAGCTTTCGACATCGACGATCAGATCGAAAAGCTGGGCGCAACTGAAAGGAAGCCCGCCCTTGACAACGCGATAAGCCATGGCAGCAGAAAACTCCAGGCGAGAACCATTTTTGAATCGAGGATTTTCCGCTCAAATTTGGGCACTATCCAAGCCGTGCCACATACCCCCCCACACAGATTAATACATTAATTTCATAGTGCCGCCCGCAGAGCCATCCGGATCATTACTTAGTGGCGAACTCCCATGCCCTGATGTGGCCGATTCAACCATTTTAACCTGTTGGGGACGAAACCGGAATGGACGCAGGTCAAGGAGGATTAGGAAAAGTAAGGCCTTTTGCGGCACTGGCGGACGGTGCCGATGGTGCCGATGATGAGGGTGATTGCGGGGATGCGTCGGAAAAGTGGAGTTGAGGCTTGACCCGCGCGACGAAGCTTGCCAAAAACTCCGTTAAGATCGTTCCCCCATGCGGACGGTCGAAGGTTGTCGTTTTTCCGCATCGTTTCGAGGAACTCTCGTGGCCAGGCAAAACTACCTTTTCACCAGCGAGTCGGTATCCGAGGGGCACCCGGACAAGTTGTGCGACCGCGTTTCCGATGCTATCGTCGATCTTTTCCTGGGAGCCGATCCGTACGCTCGCGTCGCGGTGGAAACCCTGGCCACCACAAATCACGTCGTCATTGCTGGCGAGGTCCGTGGCCCGGAATCGATCACTCCGGATCGGCTTGAGTCCGCTGCTCGGCACGCGATCAAGGACATCGGCTACGAGCAGGACGGGTTTCATTGGGAGCGGGCCAAGGTCGAAATCTTGGTTCACTCCCAGTCGCAAGACATCGCCATGGGGGTTGATGCCGCTGGCAACAAGGACGAAGGTGCCGGCGACCAAGGCATCATGTTCGGCTTTGCCTGCCGCGAGACGCCAGCGCTGATGCCGGCACCGATCTATTATTCCCATGCCATTCTGCACTCGCTGGCTGAAGCCCGGCATTCCGGTGCGGCACCGCTGTTGGGGCCGGATTCCAAGAGCCAAGTGACGCTGAACTACGTCAATGGCAAGCCGGTGGGGGCGACCACGGTGGTGGTATCGACCCAGCATGACGGCTCGATCGGTCAGGACGAAGTGCGGGAGATCGTTCGTCCGCATGTGGTCAACGTGCTGCCACAGGGCTGGATGTGTCCGGAAGAAGCGTTTCTGGTTAATCCGACCGGCCGGTTCGTGATCGGTGGTCCGGACGGCGACACCGGCCTGACCGGGCGTAAGATCATCGTCGATACCTATGGTGGCGCAGCGCCCCATGGCGGTGGTGCGTTCTCCGGCAAAGACCCGACCAAGGTCGATCGCTCGGCGGCCTATGCCGCCCGCTATTTGGCCAAGAACGTGGTCGCGGCCGAACTGGCCGACCGCTGCACGATTCAGCTGGCCTATGCCATCGGCGTTGCCCGGCCGCTGTCAGTGTATATCGACACCCATGGCACCAGCCAGATTGACGAGGATAAGCTGTCGGAAGTGTTGCAAGAGCTGATGAATCTCACGCCGCGTGGCATCCGGGAGCATCTGGGGTTGAACAAGCCGATCTACGCCCGTACCGCCGCTTATGGCCATTTTGGCCGTGAACCGGAACCGGATGGTGGATTCTCGTGGGAAAAGACGGACCTGGTTGCGGCGCTACGCTCGGCTTTTAAAGCCTGATTGGGTGGGCTGGCTTAGGCCTATTGGGGTTGGAATGTCCGGCAGTCGGGGGAAATCCTCGGCTGCCGGAGTTGCTCTGGGGGTTCCCGTCAAAGCGCGAGGTCGGCGGTTTATCGCCCTAAATTTTGTCCGTGAGGGTTGGTTCCGTGAGCGCTACCACCGCACATCGTATTGAGTCGCTGACCGGGTTGGCCGATTTGGCCCGAACCGCTTTGCCGTTGGGTCTCGGCTCAATTAGCGTTAACAGCGATGGTGTGCTCGGCGTTTCTGAGCGGCCGCGTGAATCCAAGCTACGCTTTAGCGTCGAAGGGCTGCTGCTGCATGTGCTGCTCCTTGCCGACGATGTCGGCTCCGGAGCGCGCTGCCAGGTATGGGCCGAGGTCGGTCATGTGCCCTACACCGCTCAGTCTTCGGAACGGCGGCGGGGGGCCTTGGCGGTGCTGCGTGGGGCGAGCGATTTGTCTCACGCGCGGTTCGTGGTCGAAAGTGGACAGAAGATTTTGATCAACCGTGAAACCCATCTGCCTGGGCCGGTGGTGCCGGAAGATTTGATTATGGAAACGGTGTTGCTGATTCAAGAGGTGCGGCCGTTTTTGCGTCTGTTGCTTGAGTTTCTGTAACTGCCCAGGCCCCTCGATTGGGCTGCGCCGCCCAACGCCCCAAAAAATCACTGCCAGGGATCTTGCGATCCCTGGCAGGAATGGTGAAGGGGTGGGGGAACCCCTATCACCGGGGGGAGGCTGTGGACCCGGTAGGCGACCAGACGGCGGCCTAGTGCTCACCCTGTGTCGCGGCCCATTGTTCGACCGACGGACCGGGCATCGTTTTCATTTGAGCGTCAATTTCCGCCATCTGGCGCATGGCTTCTTCTTTCGCCGTTTGCTGCTGGCGCAGCAACGCCTCCATCCCCATTCCTCGGCCCAGATCCACCGATTCGGCGTTTATAACCATAAGCTGTTCATCGGACCCCACCGTCGTACCGGTTTCATGGTCGATGACTTGATCCGTGGCCGACGGACTGTGGGAGAGCAGACGAAAATCTTTTTCGGTGTTGACGCGCACCACTTCGGCGTTAATCAGCGCGATTCGGTTCTGGGTTTCGACC
>CAUYTZ010000380.1:0-2746 GCA_963575695.1 uncultured Gammaproteobacteria bacterium
CAGCGGCCCGGGCCAGGCCCACCACCCCGTCGGTGACCCATTCCCCGGTCGCACCGATGGCCGCCGCAGCGACGGCCCCGCCGAACCGAGCACCGACCAGCAGTCCACCGCCGCTGTTCACGGCCGCAGGGGCGACCACCGTGACGGTGTCGCCCGGTTGCACAAAATTTTTCATGATTTCTCCTCGTTGTTGGGTCAGGTTGGGAAAGAAAGAATCAGCATCACGACTATGCCGCCTCTAGCAGCCAGCCGTGAATCTTGTCCAGGAGTTCCGGGCAGGTGACCGCCTAAAAGTGGGGCGGTGTCTCTCGGTCAGTTTGCGCTGAGATCCGGGATTTCCCATCATTTTGTCCTGCCGCGGTCAGCGCCTTGAACTTATGCGTGACACCCTTCGTTCCCGGTCTGGTCTGTTCTCCCAGAATACCGAGAGCAAAAATTGGCAGACTTGTCTCCCTTCGGCACAGCCAGGGTTTTCGATGCCCGAACAGACGGCCTTCAGCTTGACCATGGTTCCCGCTGGCCGTTACGCTGGCAACGACGCCATTCACAATCAAGGGTTTCGTCAAACCGTCGCCGGTTGGCGATGCCGGTTAGGCCATCATTCAGCGAAAGCTGCTCCAGCAATTCTCGTTTGTGCTTTAGTTCCAGGTGAATCCGAATCCGGGCTTTAACGATCGGCGGGTTGATCGGCTTGATGAAGTAATCCACCCCGCCCAGTTCCAGACCGGCAGTCTCGTCCTCGACCTCGCTCATCGCCGAAACGAAAATCACCGGGATGTCGCGGGTTGCGGGATCGGCCTTAAGCCGGCGGCAGACCTCAAGTCCATCCATCTCCGGCATCATGACATCAAGCAAGATCAAATCGGGAGCTTCGTCTCGGGCCAGATCCAGGGCATCGGTGCCACAGGTGGCGACGAAGATCTCGTAATCGGTGCGCAGAACCGCGCTCAAGACCTTGATATTGGCCGGAACATCGTCAACAATTAGGATCTTTTGTCTAGGTTCGGTCATGGGCCTTGCCCGCTTATCCACGCTTCCAGCTCGTGGCGCCGGCTCCGTCTTCCAGCACGACACCCCTATCTTTAAGATACGCTCGAATCCGGTCCGCTTCAGCGAAATTGCGCGTCTTGCGCGCCTCCAGCCGTTCGCCGATCAGCCGTTCGATCTCTTGATCCACAACCGTTGCGGTAAGGCTCTCGCCCTCGGCCCGTGCCGCCGGTCGCTTGAACCATGCTTCCGGAGACTCGCCCAGGAGACCCAGCAGCGCCGCCGCCGTGCGCAATCCGGCCTGAGCCGCAGCCTTATCGGCTGGGGTTATGGCCTTGTTGGCCCGCGCCGCCGCTTCGTGCAAGACTGCGATCGCCTGCGGGGTGTTGAGGTCATCATCAAGCGCGGCGCTCACCGCCGTCAGCGCCGGGTCATGATTTGCGACGGCGGGGTTTGCGACGGCGGAAAGTTCGGCTGGGATGCCACGCAACGCGGTGTACCAGCGATCCAGCCCCGCACGCGACTGGCGCAAACCCTCGCGCGTGAAATCCAGCGGCTGACGGTAATGCGCCGAGAGCAGAGTGAGACGAATGACCTCTCCCGGCCAGCCTTCCTCCAGCAACTGACGTACGGTGAAGAAGTTGCCGGCCGATTTGGCCATCTTCTCGCCGTTAACCTGTACGAAGCCGTTGTGCAGCCAGACGTTAGCCAGCGGCGCGCCCTGGTGGGCGCAACAGCTCTGGGCAATTTCGTTTTCGTGGTGGGGGAAAATCAGATCCAAGCCGCCGCCGTGAATGTCCAGCGTCGGGCCGAGATGGTGTTCGGCCATGGCCGAACACTCGATGTGCCAACCGGGCCGCCCTCGCCCCCATGGGCTATCCCAGCCGGGCTGGCCGGGCGAACTCGGCTTCCACAGCACAAAATCGGCTGCATCCCGTTTATAGGGCGCAACCTCGATCCGGGCCCCCGCGACCAACTCATCCCGGCCATGACGCGACAGCTTGCCGTAATCAGCCATCGAGGGCACATGAAACAGGACATGGCCATCAGCGGTGCCCTCAGCGGTGTAGGCGTGGCCCAGCTCGACCAGCCGCGCGATCATGGTGATCATCTGCCCGATATGCTCGGTGGCGCGCGGTTCGATATCCGGAGCCAGCGCACCCAAAGCGGCCATGTCGGCGTGAAATGCGGCAGCGGTGCGCTCGGTCAGCGCGTCGATCGGCTCGCCGTTTTTATGCGCGGCGGCAATGATTTTGTCGTCCACGTCGGTAATGTTGCGAACATAGGTCACGCTGGCATAGTCGCGCCGCAGCAGACGATAGAGCGTATCAAACACCACCACCGGCCGGGCATTGCCGATATGGGCGAAATCATAAACCGTGGGACCGCAGACATACATGCCCACCCGTTGCGGGTTCTGGGGCTGAAACGGTTCCTTGCGGCGGGAGAGCGTGTTGTACAGTACCAGCGACACGGATTAGGCCCTCTCTTTATAAGTATGTTTTGCTTGCGCGTTGGGCTGCCGCCCAAACCCCCCAGGGGAAACCCCCAGCCCCCCATTTATATTTGAAATTAAACGTTCACAAAAACAACCCCCCCAAATCCATCAAAAAACCCAAAATATTTTTAAAAACCACACGCCAATTTTAGAAACCAACACCCAAACACCCCAACCCCCCCCCGTAATGATAAAAAAACAAAATAAACACCCACCCGCGCACCGGCTATGCCGTGCCGGCCCTGACCGCCCGGATCGCGG
>CAUYTZ010000381.1:0-14128 GCA_963575695.1 uncultured Gammaproteobacteria bacterium
GTAAGGATCGACGATGTTGACCTCAACAATCGCGAACTTCCCGGTGAGATCCAGAATTGCATTCAGGAAGCTGATCAGGATATCTTTGCTCGATTCCGAGCCGAAGATCTTCTTGAACGCGAAGTCAGTTTTGGGATTGAGGAAGCGCATGGGAACTGCCGGGATCAGGTCGGGAAGCGAGCTAAGGTGAAGGGTACCACGCTGGGGCTGGAAAGTCCCGCTTTGCACGCGGATACGCTGGTGTCTAACCAGAGCAACAACGTGTCGGCAGTGCCCGG
The DNA here is from genome assembly GCA_963575695.1 of uncultured Gammaproteobacteria bacterium. GTDB lineage: Bacteria > Pseudomonadota > Alphaproteobacteria > Azospirillales > Azospirillaceae > CAUYTZ01. Next base: position 279 of record CAUYTZ010000381.1, read on the forward strand.
TTTGTCGAGCAGACGCTGGAACAACGGGTCGTGGCGCTGGATCTGATAAACCGTCACGGCCGGACTTTATCATGTCCACGGACAACTTTCCCGCTATGATCGAGGTATTCGCTCGCTTCGGCCAGAACGAGTCCCAGCAGACGCCCAACTTCCTCGCCAAGCAGGGTCGCCCGCTGACAATCGTTCCGGCGGGCGGATCTTTGAAGCGCACCGGCGATGGCGGACAAGGCGCTTGCGCCGATGTTGGCGGCGACGCCCTTGATGTCATGCGCGGTTTTTGCGACTGAAGCCAGATCGCCTTGGGCCAGCGCCCGGGCGATGTCCTCGCCGGTTCCGGCGAAGGTGCGAACGAATTCCTCCAGCACCTTTCCGAGCAGGTCGCGGTCGCCCAACATCCGCTCCAGGGCGAGCGCCAAATCGAGTTCCTGTTGTTGAAGTGGAGACGTGCCTTCTTCGCAGGGAAGCGCGGTTATCGCCAACGCCCCGTCGCGCCGACCGCAGGCGGCGATCACCGACAGCAGGCGTTCGATGTCCAGCGGTTTGGCGATGTGATCGTTCATGCCCGCGGCCAAAGCGCGGTCGCGGTCGGCGGGCAGGGCGTTGGCGGTCATGGCGATGATTGGCAGGGCGGACAGCCCCAACTGAGTCCGGATCGCCACCGTGGTTTCATAACCGTCCATGCCCGGCATCTGTACGTCCATCAGCACGGCGGCGAAGCGTTCGGGAGTGGCGGACAGCTTTCTTAGCGCCTCCATGCCACTGGCCGCGACCTCGACCGTCGCCCCGGAGTTTTCAAGAATCCGTTGGGCGACCAACTGATTGATCTCGTTGTCTTCAACCAGCAGCAACGTCCGGCCGACGAGCAGAGTTCCGGCCGGCGACGTTGGCCCCGTCGAAGTTAGCTCGGTCGAAGTTAGAGCAAACGCGTTTCGGTCGCTCCCGTCCTCAACCTTCGAACAGGCCGTGACCACCGCATCGAGCAGCGCCGAGGGCGTCACCGGCTTGGTCAGCACCATCCGGATGTAGGCGTCGTTCCCGGCTTCGCGTCGCACCCGGTCGTCTTCGAAAGCGGTGACCACCAGGATCACCGGCATGGCCTCCGGCCGGTGGTTATTCTTGACATAATTCAGAACTTCGCGCCCGCCGATTTCGGGCATGAACCAATCAAGCAGAATCAGGTTGAAGGGAGTTCGCTCCCTGCCGGTCCGGTCGATCGCCGCCAGCGCCTCCTGGCCGGACGCGGCGATCGCTATGTCCCAGCCGAAGGGAGCGATCATGGCGGCCATGACTTCGCGGGCGGTTGGATTGTCGTCTACGATCAGCACCCGCAGTGAGGACGGCAGAGCCGACGGCCCAGCCTGCAAGACCTTATTAACTTCGGAGCCGCAGCCAAAGTGAGCGGTGAAGCGAAAGGCGCTGCCGCGATCGGGTTCGCTTTCCAGGATGATTTCACCACCCATCAGGGCCACCAACCGGTGGCAAATGGAAAGGCCCAAGCCGGTGCCACCGAAGCGGCGGCTGGTTGAAGCATCCCCTTGAGAAAAGGCATCGAAAACGCTGCGCTTCTGGTCCGCATTCATGCCGATGCCAGTGTCGCGAACCGTGAAGGTCAGGAAAACGCCGTCATCATTCTCTTCGGTCGCCGCCACCGACAGCACCACCTCGCCCTGGCTGGTGAATTTGATCGCGTTGCCAGCGAGATTGAGCAGCACCTGTTGCAGCCGGAGCGGATCGCCGATCAGGGATAGCGGCGTGCCTGGCGCAATGTGGAACAAGACTTCAATGTTCTTGTCGCGGGCATTGGCGGCGGTGATGGTCGCCAACGTCTTCATAATATCTCCCAGTTGAAACGGCACGGCCTCCAGTTCCAGTCGCCCGGCCTCAACCTTGGAGAAATCGAGGATGTCATTCAGTATCCCCAACAGGGATCGGGCCGAGATGTTGGTCTTTTGGAGATAGTCGCGCTGAACCGGCGAAAGCGCGGTCTGCTCCAGCAGATAGATCAGCCCCAGGATCGCGTTCATCGGCGTGCGGATTTCGTGGCTCATGTTGGCCACGAACGCGCTCTTGGCTTTGTTGGCCGCTTCGGCCGCCGCCGTCGCTTCGACCAATCGGGTCTCGGCCTGTTTGCGTTCCTCAACCTCGCGGGCTAGTCCCCCGTTCACCTTAGCGAGATCCTGGTACGACTGGTTGAGTCGCGCCACCATGGCATTCATGCTGCCGGCCACCAGGGCGAATTCGTCTTCGCCGGCCGGCACGATCACCTGATGGGTGAAGGCGCTCTGGCCGATCATCTCGGCTCCCTGCCGCAACCCGTGCAGTCCCCGCAGAACCCGTCGGGTCGCCAGAAAGACGAACAGATTGACGACGGCCATCATCGTCAGCACCAGCGCCAGTGCGCCCAACGTCCAGCGCCCCTGGCTGGTTACGCCCCGGTTGCTCAAGACCGACAATTGCTGGGCGTCGGCGACCACCACGTTCGACCGCAACAATAGGCTCTGGCCAATAATGCGTTGAGCCTCCAGCGACAGATCCTTGCGCGTCAGTTTGTCGAACAAGCCGCCGAGCAGGGCGTGGTTTTCACGAATGCTGCGCAAAATATCCGTTGCTTCAGGGGCGAGTGCGTCACCGGCCATGGCCGTCAGCCGGTCTCCGAGGCGCTGGTGGGTCTCGCGCCATTGTACCGCCGCCCGTTGTTCACGGTAGATCTGAAATTCGTAGCCGAGCAGATTGAGTTCGAAAATGCTGCGGATCGTCTGGTTGGCGTCGATGCCGTCTTCGATCCGATATTGGATCGTTCGATAGGAATAGATCGCAACCCCGGCCACCACGCCGAAGGTCAGCAGCAGCAACACGATCGACAGGCGAAGCTTGGCGCGGATGGTCACGGGACCGCTCTCCTTATGGGGAAACCATGACGGCATCAGGACGCACGGCCTTCAGTCCCGCTGTGTAGAGATAATCCGCAAAGTTCGGAAGCGGCTGTTCCGGCCCGGACAAGATGCGGGCGTTATTGGTCATGGTTCGGGCGATGACCATGTCGAGACGAAGCGCGAACGTGTAGTCGCTCAGCTCGTTACTCTGTCCGGGCACGTACCGGTCCCGGATCTTTCGGGAGATATCCGGGTGGGCGCGGATGTAGTCTTCGGCCGCCGCCAGCGCCCGCAGCATCCGCACGATCGCCTCAGGATTGCGGCGCGGCAGGTCGTCCGCCGCGACCAGCAACCAGTAGTCAAGAAAGTTGCCATCGGACAAGAGAACCTTCGACCCGGGCAGCGCGGCCGCCATCGGCTCAAGATAACCGGCGACATTCGAAGCGGCGTCGACCCGGCCGCCAGCCAGCGCCGTCGCCATTTCGTTGGGGGACAACTCCACCTCCTCGACGTCACGGATCGAAAGGTCGGCACCGCTCAACATGATCCGCAGGAACAGGTCGTTGGTGGTGCCCTTGGTCGTCCCGACCCGCTTGCCCTTAAGGTCGGCGACGCCCCCGACGCCGGGGCCGACGACAAGACCAACATGGCTGTCGGAATGGCTGATCGAACCCAGAATCCACATTTTCCGGCCCTGAAGAATCGTACCGATCGCCGGTGCCTGGGCCGTCGCCGCCACATCGACCTCTCCCTTGATCATCGCTTCAACGGCGGCCTTGCCGGTTATCGGTTCCTGCATCTCGATGCGCAGCTTCTGGTCCTGGAAGAACCCCCGGTCAAGGGCGACATAGACCGGCAGCGAACGCGTCCGTTGGGGGATCGCGAGGCGGAGCGTAATCTCCTCCGGCGCATGATTTTGCGGGAGAAAAGTAAGCATACCAAAGGCCAGCAGGACCGCAACAGCCGCGAAGACCAGGGAGAGTTTCTTCATTCGGCGGCAGCCTAATGCAGGGTGGTGATTCGGCTTGGGACGACCGCAGCCAAGCCGTCCGGATCAAGAACATCAAGGAAGTTTGGGGCAACGACGCCGGGTCGGCTCAGAAGTTCGCTCCGGGCGACGCCTTCGAGGTTGACCAGCAACGCCTGGTCAAGCGCGACCCTGAAGCCGAAATTATCCCATTGGCTGGCGATCAGGGATCGGTTCAGGCCAAGATGCCGGGCGGCGATGTCGATCGCCATGGTCCGGTTGGCGGCAACGAAGGCTTCCGCCCGGACCAGCGCGCGCAACACACCGCGCACGGTCGCCGGTCGCTGCTTGGCGAATTCATCCATGGCGACAAGCGTCCACGATACGGTGTAAATACCTTCGCCCGAAAAGGTGACCGTGCGGTCGCCCAGCGCCTTGTCGATGTCAAAGCGCACCATCGTCCAGGAAGACAGGGCGTCAATCTGTCCGGAAACCAGCGCTTTCAGCGCCGTATCGACTTCGACCGGGACGAACGTGATGGCGTCGCGCGCCAGCCCTTCCACAGCAAGAAACAGGTTGGCGAAATAAGAGGTGTTGGTGCCCGGAATAACGCCGAGCCGTTTGCCCGCGAGATCGGCGGGCGTCGTGATGCCGGCATCCTTGCGGGCGGTAATGGCGATATCCTTTTCCGTGGTCTGAATGGTGGCCAGAACCTTGAGCGGCTTGCCCTCCAGGATCGCCCGGACCAACGGCACATCAGCGGCGTTGGCAAGGTCCGCCGCTCCAGCCGTGACCATGGCGATGGAAGCCTTGCCGGAAGTGACCGGGGTCAGGATCAGGTCGATGCCCTCGGCGGCGAAGAAGCCCTGATCAAGCGCCACGTAGACCAGAGATGACGTGATCAGCCGGGGATCGGCCAGCACGACCCGCTCAACGCTCGTCCATTTTTTCTCCGACGGCAAGGCAAGAATTACCACTATTGCCGTAACGAGCACTCCAATGACAAGCATCAACAAGCGGAATTTCATTTAACGATCCCAAGAAAAGGTTGGTCATAGGTTAAGAGCATCTGAGACTTATGCGCACGAGCGTGCTTTCCAATTCTGTGGAAAGTACGTTTCTTTTCGAAGCTTTCCATTTTATTTTATAAAGAGTGGCAAGTATGCCCTATTTCGTGGACGTTATTTGTTCCGCACAGAGGCTATGGGAATAGACAACCGATTGCTTTCTATAGACATTAGGCAGATTTTATCAATTGTGTCAACGCCGTTTACGCCATTTACCATGTTCGCCTGGTGGCCAGTTTTCCCATGCCCGCAATGCGGTTAATGGGCCTTGGGATAACGGACACCAGGATCCGAAAGCCGGAGATTGCGCGGGGGAACAAGGTCGTCGCAGGCGGGCAGCCGCCGGCCGAACCCCGGCTTCATGAAAGATAGGATATCTCGGAAGCTCATCACCAGCGGCCTCAAGCTCATACCTAATACCTTTTTGACGACGCCAGATGCAGCACAATTGGGGATACTTTACTTAAAAACCGTGACGCAAGCGGTAGAAATCTGGTATTATAGCAGTTTTGCAAGAGCCTCTGATGTTTTTCGGCTCTGAGCAGCGGCATTCGAGGAAGTTTGGCGTTGTCAGCGGAAGTCGTTGGCCGCATAATCGGCCGGCCGTGGGGGCCGCTGCACGGGGGTAAGGCCAAAGCGTTAAACCACAAAAAATATAGCAGTATCCAGTGGTAAGCGGAAACTGGAAAATATCTGGCCATTACATTGCGAAGTTTGAGAGTAATTGCTGAAATGGGGGAATATGATGCCGCGTCTGGGACAACTAGCTGTCAATGATGAGGGGTTCATATTCGATCCGACCACAGGCGAATCCTTCACCTGCAACCAGCCGGGCTTGGCGGTGCTGCGCGGCTTGAAGCAAGGGAAGAGTGTCCAGGACATCGTAGCCGTTCTGGCTGAAGAATTCGAGGTTGAAGCCAAAGATGCCGAGCGCGATGTGTTTGACTTTATCGATCATCTCCGCGTGTTCAAGATCGTGCAATAAGGGGCGGATCGATGGCAGAAATCGTCGTTGGGATTACCGGAATCAATTCTTCGGATAATCCCGGCCCAGGGGTTGGTGTCGCGCGCTCGCTCAAGGAAGCGAAGGATCTCAACATCCGGGTGGTTGGTCTGGCCTATGACGCCATGGAAACCGGCATCTATTTGGATTGGTTGATCGACCGGGCGTTCATCATTCCCTATCCGTCTTCGGGGCCGGAAGCGCTGCTGGACCGGCTGCGCTACATCAAGGCGGCGGCGGGTCTTGATTTCGTGATCCCGTGCCTGGACGTGGAACTGCCGCTCTATACCCGCATCGAACAGACTCTGGCGCGCGAGGGCATCGGTGTCTTCCTGCCCACGCAGGAACAGTTTCGGCTGCGGGGCAAGGATCGCCTGGCCGAAGTGGCGGCGGCGATCGGGCTGGACTTGCCCAAAACCAAAGTGGTGTCGTCGTTCGAAGAGATGACCGAAGCCCTGGAAGCCCTGACTTTGCCGGTGGTGGTCAAGGGGGCGCATTATAACGCGCTACGCGCCTATACCACTCAAGAGGCGATCGGCTGCTTTCATTCCATGCTTGCCCAGTGGGGCTATCCAATCATTATCCAAGAAACCGTGACCGGCGAAGAGCTTAACCTGATTGCGCTCGGCGACGGCAAGGGCGGCTGCCTGGGTCAGGTCGGGATGAAGAAGATGTGGACCACTTCGCTCGGCAAGATCTGGACCGGGGTCACCATACGCAACGAGGCCATGATTGAGGCCGCGCGCCGGTTCATCGAAACCTATCGCTGGCGCGGCGGCTTTGAGCTGGAATGCATTGCCGAGGGCGGCAAAACTCACCTGATTGAGATCAATCCGCGCTTTCCGTCCTGGGTCTATTTCGCAACCGCGGTCGGGGTCAATCTGCCGGCGGCGCTGGTTCGCACCGCGCTTGGCCTGCCGCCGGTTGCACAGGGGAAGTTCGAAGCTGGACGGCTTTATGTGCGCTATACCGAAGAGCGCATCACCGACATGGACACCTTCCAGAAAATGGTTACCCGGGGGGAAAGCTGATGCGCGCGCCCTATGAACGTCCGGTTATCCAAAAGCTGCACACCGGCCAGATGAACAAATTTGGTGGCAGTCCCTATTATGCGCGCAAAGTCCGTGATGCGATCGAAAAGGTGCCGGTTGCGGACCTGGTCGAGCGCTTCGGCTCGCCTCTCTTCGTGTTCTCGGAAGCCACGCTGCGCCGCCGGTTTCGTGAAGTTCGTGACGCCTTCACCACCCGTTATCCCAATGTCGTCTTCGGCTGGTCTTACAAAACCAACTATCTGTCGGCGATTTGCGCCGTCTGCCACCAGGAAGGCGCGCTGGCCGAGGTGGTGTCGGAAATGGAATACGACAAGGCGCGTGCGCTTGGCGTTCCGGGATCGAACATCATCTACAACGGCCCGCACAAAAGCCGCGCCTCGCTGGAAAAGGCGGTGCGTGAAGGGGCGCAGATCCACGTCGATCATCTGGACGAGGTTGCCGATCTGGAAGCCCTGGCGATAAAGCTGGGGCGCGAAATCCGGATCGGGTTGCGACTTAATCTCGACACCGGCATTCAGCCACAGTGGTCGCGCTTTGGGCTGAACCTCGATTCCGGCCAGGCTTTCGATGTCGCCAAACGTATCCGCATGGGCCGCCGGTTGGTGATTGCCGGCCTGCATTGCCACATCGGCACCTATATCATGAAGCCGGAAGCCTATGGTGTTGCGGTCGAAAAACTGGTCAAGTTCGGCTACCGGCTCAAGGACGACTTGGGTTTCGACATCGAATACCTTGATCTCGGCGGCGGCTTTCCCTCTAAAAGCCGACTGAAGGGCAGCTATATGCCGCCTGAGATCGCGTTGGAGCCGATCGACATCTATGCCGAAAAGATCTCCGACGCCCTGTTCGCCTCCCTGCGTCAGGGGGATTTTCCGCGCCTGATTCTGGAAACCGGGCGTGCGATCGTGGATGAGGCCGGGTATCTGATTGCCACCATCGGCGCGTGCAAGCGCATGCCCGACGGCAGACGGGCCTATGTCCTCGATGCCGGGATCAACCTGCTCTACACCGCCGCCTGGTACAAATTTACGGTCGAGATCGAGCGCGAGGTTCAGGGTGCCAATGAACCGACCGTGCTCTATGGTCCTTTGTGCATGAACATCGACGTGGTTGACGAGGGCCTGCTGCTGCCGCCGCTGACGCGCGGCACACGGCTGATTCTGTCGCCGGTGGGGGCGTACAGCGTCACCCAGTGGATGCAGTTCATCGAATACCGGCCGGCGGTGGTCATGATCGGGACCGACGGCATGGTTGACGTGATCCGTGAGGCCGAAGACCTCACCGACATCCTGCGCCGCGAGCGTCTGCCGGAACGGCTGAAGCTGGCGACATGAGACAATACCCGGCGCTTTTTGCGGAGCGGATACGCAGTTACGGCGACGCCATTCTGTGCAGCTATTCAGAGATCTTCTTCCTGCGTGGCCGCCGCGTCGGGGCGGTGGTGCTGGCGATCACCTTCCTCAATCCCAATGCGGCCATTGCCGGTCTGGTGGCGGTGATCGCCGCTTATGCCTTCGCCCGCTTCATCGCCATCGATCGCAGCTTCCTCGCCTCTGGCTTCTACACTTACAATGCCCTGCTGGTTGGATTGGCGATCGGCTATCTGTTCCAACTTACGGCGCTGACGCTGGTATTCGTGGTCGCCGCCGGCGTGCTCGCCTTCGTGGCTACGCTCACCTTGCACAGTCTGTTTACCATCTATCTGAAACTGCCGGTGTTCGGGACGCCGTTCACCCTGGTGACCTGGGCGACCTATCTGGCTGCGGCGCGTTTTCCCAACCTCTACGTCTCCGGGCTTTACCATCGCCCGCACTCTGGACTCGAGCTTTACTTGCCATTGCCCATCGCCGGCTTTCTCAAGAGTATGGGCACGATCCTGTTCCTGCCCGATGTTTTGCCTGGCTTGCTGTTCACCTTGGTGCTGGGGGCGGCGTCGCGAATTCTGGTTCTGCTCGGCATCGCCGGATATTACGCGGGAACCGTTTTCGTCGCCCTGCTCGCCGGTTCATTCGACGCCGCGTTCCGTGATGTCAGCCATTTCAATTTCATCCTGATCGCCATGGCTTTGGGCGGGGTGTTTCTGGTGCCCTCGCGCTGGTCCTACGCCGTGGCGCTGATCGGGGTGCTGGTGTCGGCGATCGTGCTGGAGGCGTTCAAGACCTTCTGGTCCGGGTTTGGGGTGTCGGGCTTCGTTCTGCCGCTCAACACGCCCACCTACATCTTGACCACCATGCTGTTCCTTTATGTGCTGGGGGCAACCGGATTCCCGCGTATGGCCCGCTTCATCCGGGCGACGCCGGAAGAAACGCTGGACTATTACTTGTCCGACGTGCGGCGGTACCGGGGCGCGGCGGTTGGATTGACCCTGCCCTTTTCCGGCCGGTGGGTGGTTTGGCAGGGCTGCGATGGACGCTGGACTCACCAGGGTGCCCAGCGCCATGCCTATGATTTCGTGATCCGTGACGCCGACGGCCGCACCCATGCCGGCGAAGGCAAGGCCCTGGCCGAGTATCACGCTTTCAACAAGCCGGTGCTGTCGCCGGCGCGCGGCCGGGTGCTCAAGGTTGAAAAAACCCTGCCCGACAATCCGATCGGGCAGGTTGATACCGCTCACCGCTGGGGCAATCTGGTCATCATTCAGGACGTGTGGGGCAATTTTATCTGTCTTGCCCATTTTGCCCAAGGTTCGATCCGGGTTGCCGAGGGCGACTGGGTTGAGTGCGGCACCCTGCTGGGGCGCTGCGGTAATTCCGGCTATTCACCGCAACCGCATATTCACATTCAGGTTCAAATCAACGATCGGGTTGGGGCGGCGACGCTGCCGTTCGGCTTCGTCAGTTATCTGTCCGGCGGGACGTACCGCGCAAACGAACCGCCGGCGGAGGGTGCGGATGTCGAACCCTGCTTTCCTGACAAGGAACAGGAGGCATGCGTTACCTTCCTGCTCGACGACCGTCATTGCTACGAAGCATTCCGTGCCGGGCGTAAGGTCGGGGATTTGAATTTCGTGGTGTGTAGCGCTGCGGATGGCTCGGTTTATTTCGACTCCGGGCGGGGCAAGCTGTTCATCGGTGCCCAGCAGGGCACGTTTTACTTCTACAGCCTGACCGGCGACGATCCCTATTTGCGGGCGATGTTTCAGGCTTTGCCCCGGTTGCCGCTTGCCGTTCGCGACGGGTTGTGTTGGAGTGATCATCTGCCGATGGGGGTTCTGTTTTCGGGTGTGGTTAAGGAGATGCTGCTGTTGGTCGCTTCGGTCGCTCCGAGCGTGGCCAACATCCGGGTTGACCTGCGACGCATCGGACGGCGAGAGATCAGGGGCGAGGTCTCCTATCCGCTGCTGCGTCTGCGTCGGTCGGTGGCGGTCGAACTTGAAGATGCGCTTGGATTCAAGACCATTCGGGTTGACGATTTGGAACTGCGGCGGGTAGTGAGGGCGATCCGCAGCGAAGCCGCTAAAGAGTAGCCACATGAAGCAAAACGGTGAGAACCAGCCATGAAACGAATCCTGGCGGCGGCGATTTCGGCCCTGCTTCTGGTTGTTGTCGTCCCCGCTCTGGCGCTTACCGCCGAAGAAGTCCAGTCGGCCTACTATCGCTCCTACGGCTACGAGCGCACCCAAGCCTATGACGACGCGATCAAGGCGCTGATCCCGGTCGCCGATGCCTATCCCCACGGCTATACGGTCAATCTCAGACTGGGCTGGCTCTATTACCTGCGCGCCGGACATGCCAACGCCATCACCCATTATCGCAGGGCGCTCGATGCCATTCCGGCCTCGCTTGAAGCCCGGTTGGGGTTGCTCAATCCGCTGCTGGCGTTTGGTCGAAATGACGAGGCCTTCGTGATTGTTCAGCAGATGCTCGCCGTCGATCGCTTCAACTATTACGGCAATCTGCGTCTGGCCGGTTTACTGCACCTACAAGGCAAACTGGATCAAGCCGAGCGGGTCAGCCGCGATATGCTGGCGCTGTTCCCTTCTGATGTTTCATTTCTGGTCGAACTCGGCTCGATCAAGGGCGACCAGGGTGACGCCGCCGCCGCCGCCCTGATTTTCGGCGATGTTCTGGTTCTCGACCCGGAAAACATCGTTGCGCGGCGTTTTTTGAAAACCAAGTCCCCCAAGCCCCATTGATCCCCGCCTTGCCCTCCACTGCCCCCAAGCCTCTCTTGCTCACGAGAAAAGAAAATGAAACTTGTTCTATTGCTGGCGACGCTGGCTTTCAGTTTGGTGCTGGCGGCGCCGGTTTCGGCGCAGGAGGCTTCCGCAACAGCGTCCAGAGACGAAGAGAGCGTTAACGTCAGCGCAGAGAGCGCTTTTGAAGCCGCGCTGGGGGCGTTTAAGGCGAGAGATTATCCCAAGGCCCATCGTTACGCAGAAAGCGCTTATAGGCAATCATCCAACACCAGGAAATACGCCGATTTGTATGGCTGGACGCTTTTGAAACTGGAGCGGGTCAACGAAGCGGTTACGGTTTATAATCGGGTCTATGCTCTTGATCCGTTTTATATCGAGACGATTCAGCTTGGCGCGTGGCTGGCCTACGCTCGCCGGGATCTGACCACCGCTCAAAACGAATTCCACCGGGAAATGACATGGGTTGAATCCCATCGCAGCAACCGCCTATATCATCGCTATAAGAGGGTCGATCTCAACTTCATCGAAGGCATCGCGGCCGACGCCAATTATGGCTTTGGCATGTTGGCGCTGGATCGGGGCGAAACGGAATCGGCCCTGGCGCACCTGAAAACCGCGTCCGAATCTCACAATTACCTCGGGCGGCAGGATGTTTTCCTGGCCCTGGCCGATGCCCAAACGCGCAAGGGAGACGTCGCCGCAGCAACCGCGACGCTGCGGGAGGCATCGGAAAAATTCGGCCCCGAGGCGGTGGTGCCAGTCCTGGCCCGAACTTATCTGCTGTCGTCCAATCCAGCCCAAGCTGCGGAACTGGTTGCGCCGCTGGCGGCTAAATCACCCAAAAACCCCTATTTCCCAATGGTTCAAGCTCTTGGCTGGGGTGCCGCGGGCCGCGCCAACGAGGCGGACCAGGCCCTGGCCAAGGCCCTGGCGCTGTCGCCCAACGCCTTCCCCGCCCCGGATTTGGCCAATCTGGTGGCCGGCAAATCGCCTGCGGCCCGCCAGTGGTTGAGCGGCGCCGGGCGGCGGTTCTACGAGCAGGCCAACTTCAATGGCGCGCGCATTCTGCTCTATAGCCAGGCCGCGGCGGGGGATTGCCCGTCCAAACTGATGGCCGGGTGGGCCAATCACTACGCCGGCTATCCGGCTTACGCGCAGGGTTGGTTCAAGGACGCCGCGAACAAGGGCTGCGCGCCGCGCGAGGAAGCCGTTTTGGGGCAAGGCGCGGCCGAACTGGCCCTGGGAAACACCGATGTTGCGGACAAATTGTTCGCTCAAGCGGTCTCGATCAATCCAAACTATGGCCGAGCCAAGGCCGCCCAAGGTGCCGCCGCCTATTTCCGCAAGGATTACGCTGGTGCGGTTAAAATATATGCCGCCAGCCTGCCCGCCCTGCCGGCAAGCGAGCCGTTCTGGGGCTGGGGTGCCAACGCCCTTAACAACCTTGGCTGGGCCTATTACTTCACCGGCGATTACCAGAAAGCGGAAGCAACCTTCAATCGCCTGAACGGATATGTTCGGGGCCAGGACTTGGCCGCGCCCAAGGTCGGGCTGGGCTGGTCCCTGCTGCGCCAGGGCAAACGAGACGCGGCGCGGGGCTGGCTTGATAAGGCGCTCGTTCTGGTGCCGAATTATGGTCTGGCCAAACAGGGGCTTGCCGAACTGATGAAATGAGGTTGGCGTGTCTGTCGGGGGCGAGTTCCGCCCCCGACGCTTTCTTCCGCCCCGCAGTGAGGATAAGCCCGTTGACCTTATCAGCCAGGTCAGTCATGGCCCGGCGCTGGGACGACCGCTCGGCATCGATTTCCCTCCGTGATCGCGATTGACGGCAAGACGGTGCGGCGCTCCGGCAAGAAAAAGCACTCGAAGGCACCAACTCCAAATCGCAGGAAAACCGTCGTTCATCCCCAGGTTTCTTGCAATTTCGATTGTTTGGGGAATACCAATAACGATGCCTTTTCAAGGTGTTGCGAATCGTTCACGGAGGACGAATTAATAAAGTTGCCTTGGCGCACGTTAAAAGGCTTGCATTCCTCAATTATCTCAGGCACTGAGCGCGAAGGCTTTTGCGATGGGGATTGCACTCCCGTTTTCCCTCCTTAGGTTGCAGTGATGTAGGTTGAGATCAAGGTGCAAGACTAGTGTTCCGATGATGGCGGTTGATTTCCACCGGTCACCCGAATCAGAATGGTAACTCCATGAATCATTTACAGTAACATGGTTTTGATGCTTGGGCATCAATCGTCGAAACCATAGCACCAGAGGTCTAGGATTATGCATTGGCTCCTACCTTACAAGAGCGCTTGAGCAGAACTGAACAGCCCTGAGCATCCATTGAACCTTAACCGCTCAAACCCTGACAATAAAACCAAAACAAGAGAGGGGCAGTGTAATGCATCGGGAGGATGGCTTTACATATTCCGGTAAGGGGCGTGGAGAGAATTTTCTAGCGATATGTTTTCTTGCTGTATTCCTCGGCTATTCAGTATCCGGGTGCTCTGTGGTGCCAAGCCCATTTACGGCAGAAGAGCACAAAAGCCGTGTTGAGCAAGATCTTAAGGCTCTCTTTGAAACCCGCCAACCGTTGGCAGCACCGGTATCGCTACACGAGTGAATGCTCAATAACCGGTGGCGTTGGGCTGGTTCCGCGATGGGTGCGACAAATCGACTCAGGGGGATTCCAAAACATTTGGCGATGTGCATTTATTGACGCATGACGTCAACCGCCCCACCATCGATTGATCTTGAAG
>CAUYTZ010000382.1:0-1757 GCA_963575695.1 uncultured Gammaproteobacteria bacterium
GCCGTTCGACCGTCAGGCGACAGGCGCTGCCCTCATAGCCAATCCGGCCAACCCCTCAACGCCATCTTCCTGAAACAGCCGAAACGCTGCGTAATCTGGCTCTGGCTCTCAGCGAAGCCGGCGATGGGGACGGCGCGGTCGAGGCTTTGCGTCAAGCGGTCGTGGCGGCACCTCAATCTGGCGAGTCGTGGTGTGCCTTGGGCAATGCCCTGCAAGATCGGGGTGAATTGGCGGCGGCATGAGATCGGGAAACCGGGTTACGAACAATTTTTCCGGCGCGTTGCGGACATTGGCTGGATCGTTGGTGACCAACACTTTGGGCTGAACGTGTTCGAGCAGATGGGTTGCGGTGATGTAGGACAGATCGAACGGCGGGTCTTGGCGCATCATGATCACATCCACCGCAGACAGATCCAGCACCTCCCACGGCCCGAACTGCCAATGTGCGCCGTGTTCGCGCACCACCCGCAGCGGCCGGGCCCGGGCGGTCAGCCGGTTCTGGCGCAAGCTGAGATGGCGGGGCAGATAGTGATAGAGTGTGTGGCCGCGCCGTTGCGCTTCCAGGGCCATAACGAAGGTGCTGTCGGCGTCGATGTTGATCGACTCGATCGGGTCCATCTGAATGGCGATGACGAGGGACAAGGCCGGCTCTCCGCTGCGGGGCAAAACTCTGATTGATCACTCAATACTAGCACCGTCTGCGTGTACTGCCATGGCCTTCGTGTGGTCTTGTCAAAAGATTAGGTGAATCAATCGGTTGTGCGCTCTCGACTCGGTATTTGGCGCGGGAGCGGGAGCGGGCCGGGGCGATAATCCTGCAACCGGGTCGCGCGCAGACCGCAGACGCCGTGGCTTTCGATCAGTCGCTGCCAGGACAGGAATTCTTCGACCGACAACGTATAGCGGCGACAGGCTTCCTCCAGCGAAATCACGCCGGTGCGAACCCCGGCCACAACCTCGGCCTTGCGCCGCATCACCCAGCGCTTGGTATCCGGCGGTGGCAACGTGGCTGTGCCAAGATGGGGGGGGCTATGATGGCCGGGGCTATGACGGGGGAGGCCATGATGCAGGTTGGGCGACGACATGCCGATAGGCTCCGCTCAGTCCACAAGGTAAACGAGCCCGGAACCATAAATAATTTCGTTTAACAAATCCTGAAGATGAGAAGGAAATTCGGGCCAAATGCGATTGGGCGGCAGCCCAATCGCGCAAGTGATACATTTTCAGCCTCTCAGTTATCGTTGCCGCCCCGGCTACGGGCGAGATGAGCTTCAACCCGGGCCAGTTCGCGGCCGGTTTCTGCGCCCAACTGGTCCATCTCCGCCCAGTCGGCACCCGCCGCCGCGACTTCAATCCGCCGGCTGACTTCGGCCAGATCGCGGGCTCCGGCGATGCGCGACGAGCCTTTCAGGTTATGGGCCCAGTGGCGGACATTGACCGCATCGCGATCGGTCAGTGATTTGCTTAGGCCGGCGAAGACCTCATGGCTAGTGTTGACAAAATCTCCCAACATTTCCAGAATTAACTCTGGATCGTTGCCGCACACCGCTGCCAGCGCCGCCGGGTCGAGCGGCGTATCCTCGGCGACCGGAACCGGAACCGAAACCGGAACCGGAACCGAAACCGAAACCGAAACCGAAACCGGAACCGAAACCGGAACCGGAACCGAAACCGGAGCGGGCGGTTCGGTGAGGGTTGTCGCGGGCGGCATCCAGTGCGCGATCACCGTGTTCAAGCGCTTCATATCCAGCGGCTTG
>CAUYTZ010000383.1:0-1414 GCA_963575695.1 uncultured Gammaproteobacteria bacterium
ATACTCACGCTCGCCTTGGCTTCGTCACCGATATCCATCACGACAGTTTGGACGATGGCCTGGAGAACCGGCAGGCCAAAGAACGCAAGGCCCCGCTGCCGAAGGAATGCTCGAAATGCCATATTCCTGGTAGGGATAGGCATCGTATTTGATCTGAACGTTCTGCCGGCGCTTCAACTGGCCGATGTCCCGGTTTTGGGCCAGATCATGCAGTTGCGCCCGCATACGGCTGGCGGCATTGGCCAATTCACCCAAACCGCCGGCACCATCGCCGGCAGCGTAATCATCGATGGTGGCAGCGCCGCCCTCAGCCAGTCCGGAACCGGTTATATTAGCGGCACTCTTGCGGTGAACCTGGGCAATGCCGACGTCACCCTGGCCAGTTGGGCCAGGGTCAGGTCGGAAAGCGTGGTCATGGAGGTGTTCCTTGGGGCTGTCTGGGGGCGCCTGCCGCCCCGCTTTGGTGTCCCCATACAGGCGCTATGTCGCCTGCTTATCCAGTTAATAATGCTGCATTATCAGCGCTTTATATCGTCGCAATCGCGCTCCTGGTCGATCATGATGGTCGGAGGGGGTCGGGCGACAGCGGACGCGCGCAAAGGGTGCGATCACTCGCCGGAAAGCTTGAAGGTTGATATTTTGAATTAACGAGCACTCAGATCAATGGTTGCTAAAAGACAGGGTTACCTACTGTAACTCTGTTTAGTGTGGGCTTTCTGCGCCTCGGGCGAGTTGCCGGTGATGATCATGGTCTTGCAGGAAAACCCCGCACTGGCAGCGGCGAGCAGGCTCAAGCCAGCGTCCAGCACGGGGGCAGTGTTCCATATTTACAATTTCCAAGACCCGGCGAGAGCCGTCCGCGTCCACTTGGGGATTGGCGTGGCGCTACGCGCTCCACATCGCAACAAGAGTTTACCCGACTAACCAAGGAATGCGAGTCTGATCTATGATGTAATCCCCGTTGCCGAAACACACCTCGCACAGTTCCGTGCTCGTAGAATTCTCGCAAACGGCTTCCATTTTAGGTATTTGTTTGACCACCGTCTATCCCCCCCCCTCCGAATAGCCAAGGCTGCGATATCCCGCTTCGCGCCGTTCGGCCATACGCGCCAGCATCGGTACCCGCGTGTCGCGATAATCGTAGATCACAACCTTGCGTTTGGCATGATGGAGGCGATGCAAACGGCCGGCATACTGAGCCAGGGTACCGCGCCAGGAAATCGGCATAGCCAGGAACAGGGTATCGAGCCGGGCATCATCAAAACCTTCGCCCAAATAACGGCCGGTGGCGACAATCACCCGTTCGGCATCTTCGGAAACCGCAGCAAGTGTGACCATAACTTCGCGCCGACGTCTGATCCCAAGACCGCCTTGCAGCGGGATCACATGCTTGGCAAACCGGCCCAGACGTTCG
>CAUYTZ010000384.1:0-12097 GCA_963575695.1 uncultured Gammaproteobacteria bacterium
CCGAATTGTAAAGCCTCTTCGCGGCGTTGCCGGAATGGTAAACCCCATGAACCGTGGTCACGAGCGGAATGCCCGTGAGTTGTGCCGCCAGCAGCGCGCTCCATGCCGGCGCACGCGAGCGGGCGTGGAGCACGGTTACGCAACGAACTACCGAAAAGCGCGATCGGCTGGCGTTGCTGCCGATGGCGGAATTCCTGCTCGACGAGCCGTCGATTGCCCGTTTTCGCTCCAGGTGCATATCCATATCGTTGTCGTCGGCGACCAAGCATACCGCGCTGTCGCTGCGGATTAACGACTATCTTACCGGCCTGTTCCTAGGCTTTGGTCTGCGCCGGATCGGCGAGGTAAAATGAGCGTAGCGCCGTAGGGCCAGGCCGAAATGGCCAATGTTCTCCGGGTGGTATTGCGCCTGGGCTTGGGCACGCAGCACCACTTCGCTGATCATGTGCGCGTGCGGGGTGTCGGCGACGCGGTGGAGAATGTGGTTGAACGCTCCCGGCTTGACCAGTCGGCTGCCGCCCAGGCTGAGGCCCAGATCCAGGCTGGCCAGAAATTCACGCACCGCTTCCAGCCGATCGCGCGACGGCTGATCATGCACCCGGTACAGGCACGGCGAACCCTTGGCCTCCAGCGCCTCAGCGGCGGCGACATTGGCCGCGATCATCAGTTCTTCAATCAACTTATGGCTGTCAAAGCGTGGCCGTGGTAGGATTTCAACCACCTTGCCGTCGGTATCCAGCTTGATTTGCCGCTCAGGCAAATCCAAATCGAGCGTGCCGCGTTTGACCCGGGCCTCGGTCAAGGCGCGGTAGACGCCATAGAGCGGGGCCAGCACCCCCGCCCACAGCCGCGCGGTGTCCTCGTCCGGGCGACCATCGGCAGCGGCCTGAACCCGGGTATAGGTTAGCCGTGCCGCCGAGCGCATGATCGCGCGGTGAAAGTGGTGGCGGTGTAGATTGCCGTGACGGTCGATCCACAATTCCACCGCGAGGCAGGCGCGGTCGACTCCGGGTTTGAGCGAACACAACTCGTTGGACAGCGCTTCGGGTAGCATCGGCACCACCCGGTCGGGGAAGTAGGTGGAGTTGCCCCGCTCATAGGCGGCACGGTCGAGCGCGCCGCCCGGGCGGACATAGTGGGCGACATCGGCGATTGCCACCACCGCCCGCCAGCCACCCGGTTGCGCCGGGTCCGGGTCCGGCTCGGCCCACACCGCGTCATCGAAATCACGGGCGTCCTCGCCATCGATCGTTACCAGCGGCAAATCACGCAAATCCAGTCGGCCACGCGGGTTAAGCGACGGCGGGGTGGCCGCTTCGTCCAGCGCGCCTTGGGAAAAGACCGTTGGCAGGCCAAAACTGTGAATTGAAATCAGGCTGATCGCACGCGGCGAGGTGGTATCGCCCAGCCGTTCGACCAGCCGCGCCTGATGCAGACCCAGTTGCCGCGCCGGCAGCGGCTCGACCACAAGCAGTTCGCCCGATTCCAGCCCGGTGCAGTCGGCGGCGACCAGAGTCAATTCGGTCTTGGCGCGACGGTCGGTCGGCACCACCCGGCCTCTGCCGTCGGGCAAAGGCTGAAACACGCCCAGCACCCGCGTTGGGCCGCCACCATCCAGACGGCGCATGGTCTGGCCGAGGTAGAAATTGTCGCCGACTCTGGCCAGTCGAGCCAGCACCCGGTCGCCTTCGGCCAGGGCCGGTTGACCGCGCTTTTCCGGACGCATGACGATTCGCGGCGGTGGGCTGCTGTCCGGCCAGTTCTGCGGTTGGGCGATGACTTCGCCCTCGGCGTTGATCGCGCTGACGATAACCACGGCTACTTCGGGCAGGGCGCTGGGGGGAGCCACCCGGCGACCGTGACCGTGGCCACGCTCAACCGCACCTTCGGTTTGGAGGTCGTGCAGCAACTGCTTCAGCAGCACCCGGTCGTCGCCATGGAGGTGAAAGGCGCGGGCGATTTCACGCTTGCCGACCGGCGTGGTGCTGTCGCGAATGAATTCCAGCACCGCTTCCCGGGTGGGAAAGGGAACCGGTTTATGCCGGGAGCCGGTCATTAGGTCTATCCTTAAAATAAGTAATTTAAGCGCTATTCATGACTTTCCCGAGGAACCCGGCTCGGTTTCGGCGCAGACCCGGTTTCGTCCCCTCTTTTTAGCCAGGGACAAGGCCTTCTCGGCACGCTCAATGAATTTGACCAGATTTTCCTCGGGCTTATATTGAGAGACACCAAACGAGGCCGTAACCCGGCCATAGGAGTTGCTCCCGTCTCGATTGGAGATCTGCTTTGAAGCCAGAGTATTCCTGATCGTTTCGGCCGTGGTCAGCGCTTCGGCCAAGCTGGTTCTGGGCATGATAACGGCGAATTCTTCGCCGCCATACCGGGCCGGGATACCGCCCTCTTTCACGGCCTGCGACAGCAAACGCGCCACCAGTTTCAGTACCTGATCACCGACCAGATAGCCGTGACTGTCATTGAAAATTTTAAAATTATCAATATCAAGAATCAACAAAGACAAAGGCTGGACTACCCGGCTTGAATCCTCGGCCGCTTCTATAAGGACTTGCTCAAACGCGTTGCGATTGGCCACGCCGGTTAGGCTGTCGATTCGCGCTTCCTGCCGCACCACTTGCAAGTGATCACGAACCCCCGTCAACTGGCGGGATGAGGCCTCCAGTCCGGTTTTTAGTCGCTTGAATTCGTCCGCCATCAGCTTGGATTCGGCCACGATCTCGCCCACGATCGCCCGCAAATCCTCCATGGCCATCGGCTCGTCCAGATCACCACGCAACTTGTCGAGGGTGCGATGATAGCGGCCGGTTTCCTCCCAGGCCGACAGGAAGACATCAAGGACTTTGGCGATGGTTTCCTGGGTCTGATCTCCGGATTTCTTGACCGCAGTGGCTTCAGCATCAAAGCGAAAGAAACGCTTGATCAGATCATCGGTGCGGGCCGAAGTGAACTCCTGGCTGGATTTGACAATTTGCTCGATGGCGCGATTGAGATCGGGATAATGGCCAGCGTAATAAGTATACCACAAGTTATAGTTATCCGGGGTCGGCAGCATCCGCTCCTTGGCCAGCCGCTCGAACGCTTGGGCGGCAAGCTCGGTTGCCCGCTCATATCCCATGATGACCATAGACTCCGCCCCCTGTGCGCTCGCCAACATCTGATCAGTGAGAGGCGCGTTGATTCACCAAAAATTTACATATGTGAACAAAACGTTACCGCCGATCCAACGCCCGCGCAACATCCAATCACATAACCCTTAACATGGGCCGGGTCTGCGGCCCAGACAACACACGGCCACGGCATTCCTCTATCGCACCCTGCCCGCATGCCGTAAAACCGCTTCCGGTTTGGGTGCGGCCGGTCCTGGTTCCGCTTTGTTCGTTCTTGTCGTGGATGTTTACCGATGTCTGGTTCACTCGATCGTTTGCTTGAGTTGATGGTCCGTCTGCGCGCCCCGGATGGCTGTCCGTGGGATCGCGAGCAGAGTTTCGCCACCATCGCGCCGCATACGATTGAAGAGGCCTATGAGGTGGCCGACGCGATTGCGCACAACGACTTGCCGGCGCTGAAGGATGAACTGGGCGATCTGCTGTTTCAGGTGGTGTTTCATGCCCGCATGGCCGAGGAGGCCGGGGCGTTCGATTTTGAAGCGGTGGCGGCGGCGATTGTGGCCAAGATGATCCGTCGCCATCCTCATGTCTTTGCCGATTCCGTGGTTCACGACGCCGAAACCCAGCTCCGGCGCTGGGAGGAGCATAAGGCGGTCGAGCGCCAAGCCCAGGCTGCGGCCGAAGGTCGGCTGCCTGGGGTCTTGGATAATGTCACCCTGGGGTTGCCGGCGTTGACCCGGGCGCTGAAGCTGCAAAAGCGCGCGGCCACGGTTGGCTTCGACTGGACCGATTCGCGCGACATCCTGGACAAGATCGAGGAGGAGGTGCGTGAGTTGCGCGCCGAATTGGCTCCGGATTTGTCTGGTCCGGCCCGGCAAGCGACCAAGGCCCGGGTGGCGGACGAGTTGGGCGACGTGCTGTTCGTGTTGGTCAATCTGGCGCGGCACCTGGAGATCGATCCGGAAGCGGCCTTGCGCTCGACCAACGACAAGTTCGTAAGACGGTTCCGACACATAGAACAGGGGCTGGCGGCGCAGGGTCGAACCCCTGCCGAGGCAAGCTTGGACGAGATGGAAGCGTTGTGGCAAGCGGCCAAGCGCGAGGAACCGGGGCGAGTGCGTTAGACCTTAAGGAAATGGGTTCAGGGGCAAAGCCCCTGGTCGCCGAAGGCAAAACCAGGGTACGAAAAGACCATGACTGACCTGTTCAAAGCTGCCCCACCGCCCGCCGCCGTCGGCTATTCCGCCCAGGATATCGAGGTTCTGGAAGGGCTGGAGCCGGTGCGCCGTCGTCCCGGCATGTATATCGGCGGCACCGATGAACGGGCCCTGCACCATCTGGCCGCTGAAGTGCTGGACAACGCCATGGACGAGGCCGTAGCCGGTCATGCCAGCCGGATTGATTTCGAGCTGGCTCCCGGCGACGTGGTGACGGTGCGCGACAATGGTCGCGGCATTCCGGTTGATGAACACCCCAAATACCCGGGCAAGTCGGCGCTGGAAGTGATTATGACCATGCTGCATTCCGGCGGCAAATTTGGCGGCAAGGCCTATGCCACCTCCGGGGGATTGCATGGCGTCGGCGTGTCGGTGGTCAACGCCCTATCCGACCGGCTGGTGGTGGAGGTGGCGCGCGAACGCCGGCTTTATGTTCAAACCTATAGCCGTGGCCTGCCCCAGACCGAGCTGATCAACAAGGGCGCGGTTCAAAATCGGCGCGGCAGCACGCTCAGTTTCCATCCCGACCCGCAAATCTTCGGCGAGAACATCCGCTTCTCGCCGGCCCGGCTTTACCGCATGGCCCGGTCCAAGGCCTATCTCTACCGAGGGGTTGAAATTCACTGGCGTTGCGATCCGACCCTGCTTGATCCCGAAAGCGCGATTCCGGCCGAAGACGTGCTGCGTTTTCCCGGCGGATTGCTTGATTACCTGACCGCAGCGATCAAGGACCGCGCGGTGCTGACTCCGGCCCCGTTTGCCGGCGAGGCCCATTTTCCCGGCGAGGCCGGGCGGGTGGAATGGGCGATCGCGTGGCCGGAGGACGGCGAGGGCTTCACCCACTCCTATTGCAACACCATTCCCACGCCGCAGGGCGGTACGCATGAAGCCGGCCTGCGTGGGGCGCTGGTGCGTGCGCTGAAGGGCTTTGGTGATTTGGCCGGCAACCGCCGCGCGAGCATGATCACCGCCGACGACGTGGCCGGCGACGCCTGCATTTTGCTGTCGGCCTTCGTTCGCGAACCGCAATTCCAGGGCCAGACCAAGGAAAAGTTGGCTTCCGCCGAAGCGGCCAAGCTGGTCGAGCAGGCGGTCAAGGACCGTTTTGACCATTGGCTGTCGGGCGATCCGGTCGGGGCCGGGGCGCTGCTGGACAAGCTGATCGAAAAGGCCGAGGAGCGGGCCCGGGCCCGGGCCGCGAAGGACACCCAGCGCAAGACCGCCACCCGCAAGCTGCGCCTACCCGGAAAGCTGTCCGATTGCAGCCGCTCCGGTGCCGACGGTACCGAATTGTTTCTGGTCGAGGGCGATTCGGCCGGTGGTTCGGCCAAGCAGGCGCGCAACCGCGAAACCCAGGCGATTCTGCCTTTGCGCGGCAAAATCCTCAACGTCGCCTCGGCCAGCGCCGACAAACTGCGCGGCAATCAGGAACTGGCCGATCTGACTCTGGCGCTGGGGGCCGGCTCTGGCCGCGACTTCTCGCTCGACAAGTTGCGCTACGAGCGGATCATCATCATGACCGACGCCGACGTGGACGGGGCCCACATCGCCTCGTTGCTGATGACCTTTTTCTATCGTGAAATGGCGGAGATGGTTCGTCACGGCCGGCTGTTCTTGGCCCAGCCGCCCTTGTACCGGCTCAGTCATGGCGGCAAATCGGTCTATGCTCGTGACGACGCGCATAAGGACGTGCTGCTGCGCAAGCAATTTGCCGGCAAGAAACAGGTTGAAATCAGCCGCTTCAAAGGTCTGGGCGAAATGCTGGCGGTGCAGTTGCGCGAAACCACCATGGACCCGAGCAAGCGTTCGCTGTTGCGGGTGGTGCTGCCCGACCCGCACGATCCCGAGCAGCGGGCGGAGGTGGAAGACACCCGCTTGCTGGTTGAAAAGTTGATGGGCCGTAAGCCGGAACCGCGCTTCCACTTCATCCAGGAAAACGCGCGTTTCGTGCGCGATTTGGATGTGTAGATTCCTCACGCAAAGTAACGTCGGGGGGGCAGGGGCACCTAAGCCCCCGACCCCACTTCATTTGGGACCAAATTCACCACCATCCCGTGGTTAAGGCATCACCCGCCACACCCGCCGCAGCAGCGACCATGGCTGTGATCGCCGCCGCCGCCGCCGCCGCCGCCGGTCGCCTGCCGGATGTGGCCGGCGGTAACGAGATCCATGGTGTTGCGGTGCTGGAGAAACCATTCCGGAAGTTCTTCCGCCACCGCAGTTCGTGCCGGACCCAGATTGCCGGCATCAACCGTTGCCTTCAGCGATTGGATCCAGGCCAGAACCCGCTCGTGCTCCATCCTGTGCACCGGGTAAGCGAAAAAGTTATGTTCGCGCATCAGCTCGTCTTCACGCGCAAAATGTTCAGTAACGTGGGTGGTCAGTGCGGCGAACAGAGCCGGAAAATCCTCGTCACCAGCCTGCGTCACCTGTGCCAGAAGATCAACGAATTCATGGTGGTCATGGTCGATCACCGGGTGGCCTACGGCTAGACTTTCGTTCCAGGTCAAAATCATACCGGTTACTTTCATTGGTTAGGGTTCTATTTGTTAAACTTGGCCAAGGGTGAAGGCGGCGCGCTTGGTTCGCTTGCCCTTTGGCGCGGGGGCTGAATCGGTTTGCCAGCGTGCGGAAAGAGCGGTGTCTTTGGCCTTGATCCAGATCAATCGTGGGTGCGTCGGCCAAGTTCAATTCGCGTGGGTGGTTTGCGTTCGGCTGGGTCGTCCGAGTCGTCCTGTTGCGGCCTTATGCCGGCTCCCCAACGCCCGATCCTCGTCCCCAGTGCTTAACATTTGCCCAGGGGCCGGCAAATGTCCAGGGCGGTCGCACGGTGCCATTGCCCAAGATTTGGGCGACGACGTTCCGCTTTACCACCGTCCGCGTGTGGGTTTGGCATTCTATTCCCCCACGGTTTCATAGCCTTGTTCGATCCGGTATCCATCGGCACGATTCTTGATTATTGTCTGGGACATCCCCGGGCGGTTTCCGGCTGCGCCACGGTTGGCGTGGGCCGGCGGTGGCCGGACGCCAGACACCCCAGCCTAGACACCCCCGTAGCGTGAGAGGTCGTGCATGAAACTGATTATGGCCATCATCAAGCCCTTTAAACTCGACGATGTGCGCGAGGCGCTGACGACTCTTGGCCTGCAAGGGCTGACGGTCAGCGAGGTCAAGGGGTTCGGTCGCCAAAAGGGCCAGACCGAAATTTACCGTGGTGCCGAATACTCGATCAGCTTCCTGCCCAAGGTGAAGATCGAAGTGGCAGTGGTCGATGACCTTGCCGAGCAGGCGGTGGAAGCGATTCAAAAGGCGGCCAGCACCGGCCGTATCGGCGACGGCAAGATCTTCGTCACCGAAATCATCCAGGCGGTTCGTATCCGGACCGGTGAAACCAACGCCGACGCGCTGTAGACCCGGTTCGATCGGGAATTTCAGTCCCGTAACGCAGGTTCAGGACCGTTTACGGTCCTGGTGGGGGGCGGGGGGTGAACCCCCCGCTTTCCGCCTGCTTTCGGTTAAGCGCCAAGTTCTGGCGTACCGGGTGCGATCTCGCTACAATCGCTGGAAGTGAACGATTGAGCCTGGCTTGTCCCTGAGCGGTATGCACCCATCCTTGTCTATCCTGTCGCCACGCGCTTCGCCGGTGGACGTTCTGCGTTCAGTGTTCGGCTATCACGATTTTCGCGGGCCGCAGGAAGCCGTGATCGACCACATCCAGGCCGGCGGCGACGCGCTGGTGATCATGCCGACCGGCGGCGGCAAATCGCTGTGTTTTCAAATTCCTGCCTTGCTTCGCCCCGGGGTGGGGGTGGTCGTGTCGCCACTGATCGCCTTGATGCGTGACCAGGTTGCGGCCTTGCGCCGGGCTGGGGTTCGCGCCGCAGCGCTCAACTCTTCGGTCGATTGGCGCGAAGCGCAGATGATCGAGCAGGCCATGGTCGATGGCGAGATCGATTTGGTCTATGTCGCGCCGGAACGGCTGGTGACGCCGCGCTTTTTGGACCTGTTGGCGCGCTCGCCACTGGCGCTGTTCGCCGCCGACGAAGCCCATTGCGTGTCGCAATGGGGGCATGATTTCCGGCCCGAATACCGCGAACTGGCCTTGCTCAAGGAGCGGTTCCCGGGCGTGCCACGGATGGCGTTGACCGCCACCGCCGACAGCCGGACCCGCGCCGACATCATCGACTTGTTCGGCTTGCACAAGGCGCGGGTATTCCTGACCAGCTTCAATCGACCGAACATCGCCTATCATATTGTGCCTAAATCGAAGGCGCGTGACCAATTGTTGCGCTTTATCGACGGTTGGGGCGAGAAGCCCAGCGGCATCGTCTATTGTCGGGCCCGGGTCAAGGTCGAGGAAACCGCGCAATGGCTGAACACGCACGGTCGTCTGGCGCTGCCCTATCACGCCGGCATGTCGGCGGCGGTTCGCGACGCCCACCAGGATCGTTTTCTGCATGAACCTGGGCTGATCATGGTTGCGACCGTCGCTTTTGGCATGGGGATCGACAAGCCGAATGTGCGCTTCGTCGCTCATCTTGACTTGCCGGCCAGCCTGGAGGCCTATTACCAGGAAACTGGCCGCGCCGGTCGTGACGGCCTGCCGGCCGATGCTTGGTTGAGTTTTAGCGGCGGCGATGCGGTGGTGCGGCGGCAGTTTATCGAAGGCTCGGACGCGCCGCCGGAGATAAGGCGGATCGAGCACGCCAAGCTGAAGGCGCTGCTGGGCTTTTGCGACACGCATGGCTGTCGGCGTCAGGTGCTGCTGCGCTATTTTGGCGAGGATCTGCCCGAGCCGTGCGGCAACTGTGACATTTGCCTGCATGGGGTCGAATCCTGGGATGGCTCGGTGGCGGCGCAAAAGGCGCTGGCCGCGATCTATCGTACAGGTCAAGGTCACGGCCTTACCCATTTGATCGAAGTCTTGCACGGCCAGAGTAGCGAAAAGATTGTTCGCCTTGGTCATGACCGGATCAAGACTTTTGGCGTCGGCAACGAGATGACCGCCGGGGAATGGAGCCAGATCTATACTCAGTTGCTGGGCCTGGGGCTGCTGGAGTTGGATCGGGAGACACAGGTTTATCGCCTGACCGACGCGGCATTTCCGGTGATGAAGGGCCAGATGGCTTTGCGCTTGCGTCGTGATCGCGGTCTGGACGCCCGACGGGTGCCACGGGTTGTGGCGGGGGCAGCGGCCGAGAAGCCGGCGCGTGAGCGTCCGCGTCCGCGTCCGCGAACGTCGCGCAGCCGAGAGGGGCGCTGGCCATAGTTTGGGCTTGAGTAAAGTGGGTCAATTAAGGGTGATCCCGGGGGGCGAAGGCCCCTATTCAGGGGGGATGGTGATGGCAGGATCGTGGCGCGTTTGGAATCGGCTTTCTCTGGTTATGGCCCTGGCCTTGGTGATGGCGATGGTCCTGGCCGGACCCATGGCGTGGGCCGAACAGGCCGGCTATGAAAAGGTATCGTGGTCGGGACTGAAAAAACCCAGCCTCGGTACGGCTAAGGTTATTGGTGCCTATTTCCGTGGCTGTGTCGCCGGGGCGGTGCCGCTGGCTTCGGAGGGAGCCGGCTATCAGGTGATGCGACTCAGCCGCAACCGCTATTATGGTCATCCTGAACTGGTCGATTTCTTGCGTAAATTCGGCCAGCGCGTTGCCGCTGCTGGCCTGGGGCTGGCCAACATCGGCGATTTGTCGCAACCGCGTGGCGGGCCGATGGCCTTCGGCCACGCCAGCCACCAGAACGGGCTGGACGTGGATATCTGGTTGCGGTTGGACTTGAAGTCACTGCCGCATAGCGAGCGCGAGCTGAAGGAAAAAACCCTGGTCGATGTTCACGCTGGTACCGTCGCCCGTGGCCAGTGGACCGATGCCCACGCCGAACTGATCCATCTGGCCACGACCGATTCCCGGGTGGCGCGAGTCTTCGTCAATCCGGCAATCAAGATCGAATTGTGTCGGCGGTCATGGCCGGATCGGTCGTGGCTGCACTTTGTTCGGCCGTGGTATGGCCATGATGACCACATGCATGTTCGGCTGAGATGTCCGGCCGACAGCCCTCAGTGCGAGCCGCAAACGTCGCTACCCGAAGGTGAAGGCTGCGATAGTGATTTGTCGTCGTGGTTGCAGTCGGCCCGAAGTGCGGCGCTGGAGTTGTTGGCCAAGCCGCGCCCGTCACGGCCACCGCCGCGCCCGACGTTGCCGGCCGAGTGCACCGCGCTGCTGCACACTGGGGGCTAGGGGGCGGGGCTAGGGGCGGGCTTCAAAGGGTTAAAACTGGTTGGGTTTGGAACTGGTTGGCCCGGGAACGGAAGGAAACGGAACGGCATGGCGAACCCTCTTGGTCCGCGTGATAGCCTGCCGGAGGTAACTTTGCAGCGGCTGATTGGTTTGGGCGGCAAGCGGCTGGCCCGGCTGCTGCTCGACCATGCCGACAGAGACGAAGCGTTGGCGCAGCGGCTGCGGCTGTTGGTGGCGATGAACACCGGCCCCGATTGTCTGATCGCGGTCGCCGATGCCCGGATTCGCGATCTGGCCGGCGACCGCGACCAGATCAACGCGGTGGACTCGGCGCAACTGGCCGCCGGTATCGATGATTTGCGCCGAGCCTTGGCCGTTGATCTGGTCGCACGGGCCCCGCGAACCGCTGCCGATCTGTTGCGCGGGCTGGTCCGGACCGCTGGTCCGGTGCTGGAGCGGGTTGACGATGGTTCGGGTATGGTCGCCGATGCCTATGTTGAGGTCATCGCCGCCTGGGGCCGGGCCTGGGCGGCGATCGCCGACCGCGATCCAGCCACGGTCGCGGCCCTGGTCGCCGAGGCGTTGCGTTTGGTCGATGCCGGGCTACGCTCCGAACTGGTGCCGGCGTTTCGCGAAGCGCTGGGGCCGAACGGGCTGGCATTGCTGCGGCGGCTGATGCTTAACGATTTGGAAACGCTGTCGGCGGAAGAGGCTGCGGATCAGCGCATGGACGCCTACGCCTTGTTGCAACAGATCGCCGATGCGTTGGGCGATGTCGATGGCTTCATTCAGGCGGTCATCCTGTGCGGCGAACAGGAAATCAGGGCCCCGGCGGTGGCCGAACGCTTGCTGGCCGCTGGCCGTGCCGTTGAAGCCTTGGCTTGGCTGGACAAGGCCACCGATCTTAGCGGGGGCGAGCCGTCTAATCGGTCGGAAACGGTCGATTTGCGCATCACGGCCCTGCAACGGCTGAATCGCACCGATGAGGCTCAGGCGACTCGCTGGCTTTGGTTCGCGCGCACGCTCAGTTTGGCCCATTTTCACGCTTTTATCGAAGCCCTGCCCGAATCGGGACGGGAACCGGCCCGCCGTCGCGGTGTGGCCGCCGCCGAACGCCATGACGATGTTTCCACCGCACTGTCGTTCCTGGTCGTCCTTCGCGAGTTTGAAGCGGCCGAGGGCCTGATCCTGAAACGTCGCGGCGAACTGGATGGACGGCGTTATTTTGCCCTGGAGCCGCTGGCCGAACAGTTGGCCGCCGCGCGACCGCTGGCGGCGCTGTTGCTCTATCGGGTCATGGCCGAAGCGGTGTTGATCGCGGCGCAGAGCAAAGCCTATCACCACGCGGCGCGCTATTTTCGCCAGGCGCAACGGCTGGCGCGCGCGGTTGCCGATTGGCGCGGTCAGGAGCGGCATGAGACTTTCTTGGCCCGGTTGCGGACGGCGCATCCGCGCAAGCGTGGCTTTTGGTCCGAAGTTAGCCAAAATTCTTCATAAAGTGGGTCCAGGGCAAAGCCCT
>CAUYTZ010000385.1:0-1216 GCA_963575695.1 uncultured Gammaproteobacteria bacterium
CGAAATCCTCGGCATGGAACCGGTGGTCGAAACGGCGGCGCCGTCCGATCCATCCCTGATTGTCACTGGCAGTCACGTCACGATGATCAACGGTGTGCCCACGCGGGTGTGGGATACGGTGGCCGCCGCTCCGCAACCGCCCGCTCCGGATATGGTTGACTGGGTGCCGCCGGCTATCTCCAAGCGCCAGTTACTGCTCGCCTCCTGGCAGGAGGGCCTGATCACGGAAGCCGAGGCCATCGCCGCCGCGTCTACTGGTGCGCTGCCGGCGGCGATCAGCGCGGCGCTTACCTCCCTGACTGCTGACCAGCAAATCGCCTTCCGGATTACCTGGGCAGCCATGGTCCAGGTCGATCGGAGCAACCCCTTCGTGCCAATCATGGCTCAAGCGTTCGGAAAAGACGATACCGAGATTGACCAGTTTTTCCTCGATGCGGCCACGCTGTAAAGGGCAAACCCTATGAGTGACGAAAGTTTTAACGCCTTCTCGGCGCAAATGCTGAAAATGCTTTCCGATCATATCCGGGAGGAAGGCCAAGACCTTAAAGAAATGCGGGAATACACGTTTGAGATGATCCGTAAACTTGATGATCGCCTGGACAGCATCGAGCAAACCTTGTCCATGCTCCGGGGCGGTTGGTCGGTGTTTGCAACCGTGTGCCTGGTGGGCACAACCCTAATCGGTGGTGCGGCGTGGTTCGCCGAGCATCTGAACGTCTTCACTTCGAGGGTGCCATGATGAAACCCGTACCGAGACAAGCCGTGGCCCTGTGCCGCGAATCCGAAGGATTGTTTTTGACCGCCTACCTCTGCCCGGCGGGGGTGCCGACGATCGGCTACGGCCATACCGCCGGCGTGACGGTGGCTGATGTCGGGGTGCGCACGATCAACGAACAGCAAGCCGACGATTACCTGGCCGAGGATCTAACCGGCGCGGCGCAAGCCGTGGACCGGCTAGTCACGGTGTCGCTGACGGACAACCAGCGCGCGGCGCTGATCTCGTTCGCCTTCAACGTCGGGGTCGGGGCGCTGGGCACGTCAACCTTGCTGCGCAAGCTCAACGCCGAAGATTACGCCGGCGCGGCCGCTGAATTTGCCCGCTGGAACCATGGCGGCGGGAAGGTGCTGCCCGGCTTGACCAAGCGGCGGGCGAAAGAGGCGGCAATGTTTTTGGCCGACGTGATGCCCCCTGTACCCCAAGCCGTCACCTACAACG
>CAUYTZ010000386.1:0-1229 GCA_963575695.1 uncultured Gammaproteobacteria bacterium
AAAACATGGCCGAGCAAGCCAACCGGGCCAAGTCGGCTTTTCTGGCCACCATGAGCCACGAGTTGCGCACACCATTGACTTCGATCATCGGCTTTTCCGAGATTATTCGTGATCAACTTCTTGGCTCGACAGGTAATCCGCTTTATGCCGAATATGCTGGCGATATTAATACCAGTGGCGCACACTTGCTGGCCTTGATCAACGACATCCTGGATATTGCCAAGATCGAATCCGGAAAAATGGAGATCGATCCAGAACCTCTTGATGTTAATACCGTCGTCCAGGGTACCGTGCGCCTGCTTAATGACGCGATCATGCGTCGCCGCCTGAAGCTGTATTCGCATATTGGATCTGATATCGGTGTCCTGCGGGCCGACCGCAGGGCATTCAAGCAGATTGTTTTCAACCTGCTGTCAAATGCGATCAAATTCACCCCTGAGGGTGGCCAGATCACCCTCTCAGCCATGACCTCCCCGATCGGCGGCCTCGATATCACAATTGCCGACACCGGGATTGGCATTCCGTCCGACCGTGTCAGCGGTCTGATGCGACCTTTCGAACAACTGGACAACAGCTTTGGCAGATCGGCCGGTGGGACCGGGCTTGGTCTGTCGTTGGTAAAGGCCCTGACCGATCTGCATGGAGGCAGTGTTGCCATCGACAGTACCCCCGGTATCGGTACCCGGGTCACAGTCCACTTTCCATCCACACAGCGTAACAGCGTAACGTCCTAGAAAATGTTGCCCTGCCCGTCAGTTGACCGGTCGCGGATATCGCGAGTATGTGTCGCTAACGGAACATGTTAGAGATTTTAAGACAGGGTATTGTTTAATTTTTAATTTCCTGATCCAGACCGGGATTGAATTGCTTAAGGAGGTTAAGCTAAGGTTTGATTGAAGATACTCTGGACGCTTTAACTGATTCACAGTGTCGGGGCAGCTCAAGGCTGCCCGCTGCCTGTGCTCACTGGGTCGCGCCCATTGCAGCGGATTCCTGGGCTGCGAAAGTGGTGGGCAATTCTGGCGTGCCCGATGGCGTGGGACATGATAAAGTCCGGACATGACCGCCCGCCAGATCCAACGCCACGACCAGTTCTTCCAGCGTCTGCTCGACAAACCGGGCGCGGCCGGCACGTTGCTGCGCGAGCGTTTGCCGGTGGACGTGGTTCGCCTGTTGGAGGATGAGCCGCCGGAATTGGTGCCGGGCACCTTCGTCTCGCGCCGTTTGCG
>CAUYTZ010000387.1:0-1089 GCA_963575695.1 uncultured Gammaproteobacteria bacterium
ATTGACACCGATATAGGCCGGCTTGGTTCCCGGGTTTGTCGGGTTGTTAATCGTGATGGCGAAAGCTTCGCCGGCGTTCTGGTCGGTCAGGGTGAGCGCACCGCCAGCGACTGAAGCGGCGGTGACGGGCAGGGACAAGCCGTTCACCTTATCGACCAGAGCCTTGGCGATTTCGTCCATCGACAATTCCTTGCCGGTGGTGGTGTAGCTAACGGTTTGGGCGAAGGTCTGGGCGTCGGTAATATAGGCCCGGTTATCATTCAAGGTCAGGGCGCTGGGCGACTTGATATAGATCTGGCCGACGGTTGAGCCGGTCAGCAGCAAATTATTCCCACTCACTGAGACTGTGACTTGATGTGTGCCGGTGGAAAGCGGGGTAAAGATCGTGTCGACCACACTCTGCACCTGGGTGGCGATTGATGACGCAGCGGCGGTCATCGCTACGGTGTGCTGAGCACCGTTGAGGGTGAAGAGGAAATTTCCACCGCTTATGAGCGTGCCCAGGGGCATACTGACGACCTGGGTGGTGGTGCTGCTGGCAGCCTGAACCGCCGTCATGTTACCGCCACCAGTCACAGTGTTGCTGGCGTCACCGCCGGCCGGTAGATTGGATCCTACATAGACTTGCCCATTGGCCTTGCCATGGATCACCAGTTTGGTGCCGGAAACATCAACAAGAACCCCGCCGCCGGCCGGAACGCCGAGCAACGCCAGTCCGGCCGGGGTGTTCAGCGTGGCTTGCACCATCGGTGCCATCGCGGCGGCCACACCGTATAGGTTGGTCAAAGAGGTTAGATTCGTGGAGGTGGCGGCCAGCGGCATGGCGGTGCCGGTCAAGCTGGACAGATTGACGCCGTTGATCATGAGATCGAACACGTCGCCAATGTCGATCGAGGCACCGTTGGTGCCTTGGAGGTCGTAGGAAACAGATTGGGCCGAAGTGGCGGCCGGCGGGGTGTTGGTGGCCGGGCTAAGCCCGGTCGAGTTGGAGGTGCCGGTTATCGTTGTACTCGTGGCGGGGGTGAAATCGACCGCCGGGGCGCGCGGATTGCCTCTTTTCGGGGTGAAGCTGAGCGTGCCCAACTGGCC
>CAUYTZ010000388.1:0-9357 GCA_963575695.1 uncultured Gammaproteobacteria bacterium
CAAGATCAATCGATGGTGGGGCGGTTGACGTCATGCGTCAATAAATGCACATCGCCAAATGTTTTGGAATCCCCCTGAGTCGATTTGTCGCACCCATCGCGGAACCAGCCCAACGCCACCGGTTATTGAGCATTCACGGGAAAAGCATCCTCAGTGCCGTTGTCGATGAGCGTGAAGCTGGTCTCCGGCACCATTCCAGTGGACTGATAGGCGCTTTGGACGGTCAGGGCGAGCGTCGCCCCCGTCACATCGACCACGCCCGTCACCGCCACTTGGTCATAGCCCGTGCCCACGGTGCTGCCGTTGATGTCCATGGCCAGGATGCCGCCCGAGGCAATGGTCAGGTCGCCGTTCACGGTCAGCTTGCCGGGGCCGCCGGTGAAAAAACCAGGTGCCAAGGTGCCACCCGAACTCACCAAGACCGCGCCGTTGACCGTGCCGTTGCTGCTCAGGGTGGCACCGGTGTCGACCGTCGTCGTGCCGGCACCGTAGCCGTTGAGGGCGTCTCTGACCGTCAGGGTTCCGGCGGCAACTTCGGTGGTGCCGGTGTAGCTGTTGGTACCGTACAAGTTTAATGTGCCGGAGCCGGCCTTGATCAGGTTGCCGGTGTCGGAGATGACGCCCCAAAATTCGCCGTCGTCATTGTTACCGCCCGTCGTCAGGGTGTTGGCGCCCAACTGGATTCTTAGAAAGGGGTTGGACCCGCTGATGCTGCCGATCGTCTCGTCCGCCAACAGTGTCAAAGTGCTTGAAAAACCGGCACCGCCATAGATCATTTTAACCGCGCTGGTGTCGGCGATCGCGTGACCACCGCTGACGATCAACGTGGCGTGGTACTCTAAACTAGTGTCGCCGGTATAGCTGTTGGTGCCGGACAGCGTCAGCGAGCCGGCGCCATGGCCGACGGCGGTGGCGTTGCCGTCGCTGTCATCTTCAATCGTCAGTCGGCCGCCGGCGCCGCCAATGTTCCCCGAGAATTCGGTGACCTCGCTGCCGAAGATTTTCAGGGTGTGGGTACCCAGCGTCACGGTGCCCGCTCCGGCCAGCGACTTGATGGTCTCGTCTCCGCCCAGGCTGAAGGTGCCCCCGCTGGCCACCACCACCGCGCTGTCGTTGGATATCTTGTCGCCGGCGCTGGTCGCCAGCGTGCCGGCCGTTACGGTGGTGGTGCCGGTGTAGGTGTTGTTGCCGGACAGGGTCAGGGTGCCGCTGCCGCTGCTGTTCAGGGTCAGACTGCCGTCGGTACCGCTGATTACCCCCGAGAATTCGGTGGTCGCGTCGCCATTCATCGTCAGGCGGTTGCTCCCCAACGAAACGTTGCCCGCGCCGGCCAACGAAAAGACGGTATCGCTTCCGCCCAGGCTGAAGGTGGCGCCGTGGGCCACCGTCAGCGCGCTGGCGTCGGCGATCCTGTTAGCACCGCTGGTGGCCAGGGTGCCGGCCGTTACGGTGGTGGTGCCGGTGTAGGTGTTGGTACCGGACAGGGTCAGGGTGCCGGTGCCGATCTTTTCCAGATTGCCGCTGTCGGAGACAACGGCGGAGATCACCACCGTTTCGCTGGCGTCTGCGAACACCTTGCCTGTCCCAGCCAAATTCAACGTGCCGCTGCTGGCGGCGATGGTTACGGTGTTGGTGCCGGTTTTCAAGTAACTGATGATGTCGCCGTCTCCCAGGGTCGCGGTGCTCCCCAGGGTGATGATGGTGTTGGTCGTCAGGCTGTCCAACTTGATGGTATCGGCCGACCCTTGGGCCGCGCCCCGAGCCAAAGCCTCACGAAGCGAGAAGCCGTTGGCGGCGGTGTTCGTCCCATCGTCGTCGGTGCGATCGACGGTGATGGTGGAGCTGGTCACGGTCGCGTCGGCGGTGGTCGTGAGAGTTCCGTCGCTCAGGCTGAAGCGAATGATCGCATCGCCATAGGGAGAGGCGTTGGTGTAACCGATGTGCCGGATGACATCCTGAACCAGGGCGGTCGTCGAGGGGCTGTTGATGTCGCCATCCCCGGAGGCGGCCTGACCGAACTGGATGGTCAGCGTTCCGGTGGCGTTGGTATAGCGCCAACGGGCGAACCACCCTGTTTGGATCTTATCGTTCAGTGCGCCCATCGCATTCTCGTGGGCAGCCATGGCGTCGGCGATCGTCTGATAGGGATAATCCGTA
Organism: uncultured Gammaproteobacteria bacterium; assembly: GCA_963575695.1. Classification (GTDB taxonomy): domain Bacteria; phylum Pseudomonadota; class Alphaproteobacteria; order Azospirillales; family Azospirillaceae; genus CAUYTZ01. The sequence continues at coordinate 2,158 of CAUYTZ010000388.1, forward strand.
GTTGGGTTTCCTTCCTGGACATCGAACAGGGTGCTGCCCAGAAATGAAAACTGGTCCTTGGTGGTCCCGTCCCCGTCCCCGCCGGAGGTGACGCGCTGGATGGTCAGTGTCGCACCATTCCAATTACCGGCATTGCTAAACTCGGTGTCGTCCGCAGTCGCGGTCAACGCCGCCAGCCCATTGGCGGCGTCGGCCAAAGTGACCGTGTTGCCGGTACCGTTGCCGGCACCGTTGAGGTCGATGGTGGGCGCGTCAAGCACGCGGTCATAGGCGGTTCTGGCGGTATCGGTCAGCGCAATCGGCGTTTCGATCGTCCCGACGGTCGCCTCAAGACTCCAATCGCCGCCCAAACGCGCCGTTCCCGTCGCATTGGTGGAGGCCGCAACATCAACCCCGGTGGCGGCGGCAATACCCTCAACCAAGCGCTGACCGTCCGCACCCTTGGCCACGTCGCAGCCATAAAGCAGCAGATCGCCGCCCGGGTTGAGCGCGTGGCCGATCTCGGCCATTTCCACCTGCTGGAGCGTCGTGCCCAGACTGTCGCTAGTGACACTGTCGGCACCGATACGCAGCGTCGCCGCGCTGCCATGGGTCAGGACATGGATGGCATCGTAGCCGGAGTGGGTTTCGGCCCACTTCGCCATTTGGGCCAGCCCGCTCTGGCCGCCATCGACGATCTCGACCTCGACTCCGGCCTTCACACCATCAGCCAGGGCTTGATAGTCGGCGACCGACGAATCGATGAACGCGACTTCCTTCTTGCCGCCATCCTGGGCCGGATCGGCGGCGCGAACCTGGGTGGGGGCGGAGACGCCCGCCGTTGAATCGACGGGCAGGGGATCGACGGGCAGGACGTGATTGGCCAGCGCCTCGGCCAGCGGATCGGGGCCTGCGGGCGGGGCATCGGCTGGATGGCTGGCGTCGTGGACGGTCTCAGCGACCACCACCGCTCCAGCGGCATCAAATAGATAGCGGGGTTCCAGGGCGATCGCCATCGCCGGACGACAGGGGCGACGTGACCCTGGTTTGGGGGATGTAAAGGCCGCCGAGCGGAAGAGACTACGAAACTTAGCCAGGAAGCCTGCCTCAATCGCGCCCATCATTCGCCCCATCCCGCTTACAAAAAAATCAGTCAACCTATTCAGGACACTACCCGCCAAACCGGATAGCTGCAAATTAATTATTGGCTCTTGAGATCGAGTGGGTGCAAGCTGGTCGTGAAATAATGAGAGCCAAACCTTGGCCAAGTTTCGATCTGAACACCCTTTCCTCCTCTATCTCGCTGAAACCTGCGGTATAGGGCCGGATGACGCCGGAAACCATCCCTTCACACCGCAAACGGGTCGTGCTAGTTCTTGAAGCAAAGTGGATAATAACGACGAGGACAGGCGATGAAAGCGATCATGGGTCTTCTCGGGGTGGCGTTGGCCGCCCTGGCTGTGGGGCCGGTACGAGCTGAAACCGCGCCGGTTACAGTGGGTGCGATCGAAATCCTGACCGGTCCCAATGCCCGCTATGGCGTTTCGATTAAGACCGGGCTGGAACTGGCGCTAGACGAAATTAATGCCGCTGGCGGCGTGCTTGGCCACCCGCTGACGCTGATCGTCGAGGATTCGGCCGGCAATAAGGAACAGGCGATCAACGCCGCGCGCAAACTCATCGCACGTGACAAGGTCGCCGCGATCATCGGCCCTACCCTATCCAATGAAATGTTCGCCGTCGGGCCGGTCGCCAACGAGCGCAAGATTCCGATCATCGGCACCTCGACCACAGCCAAGGGCATCACCGACATCGGTCCGTATGTGTTTCGAACCTCGCTGCCGGAATCGGATGTGATTCCCGTCACGCTCAAGACCGCCCAGGCCAAGTTCGGCATCAAACGGGTCGCCGTGATGTATGGTAATGATGACGCCTTCACCAAGTCCGGCTATGACGTGTTCAAGGAAACTCTGGATAAGATGGGGATTGAAATCGCTACCATCGAAACCTTTGGTGGCAAGGATAGTGATTTCTCCGCCCAGTTGACCAAAATTAAAGGCCTGAATGTGGAGGCGGTGGTGGTTTCGGCCTTGGTTGAGGCTGCTTCTGGGATTTTGCTGCAAGCGCGCCAACTCGGTATTCCGGATCAAATCTTCTTCATTGGCGGCAATGGCCTCAATTCGGCCAAGCTGGGGGAAATCGCTGGCAAGTCGGCCGACGGCACCCTGGTCGGAAGTCCGTGGTTCATCGGCAAGCAAGACCCGATGAACCAGAAGTTCGTCGAAGCCTTTCAGAAGAAGAGCGGCGGCCTACCCGACCAGTTCGCCGCCCAAGCCTATGATACACTGCATATTCTGGCCGAAGCTTTGACCCGGGCCGGTGGCACCGACAGCGATAAGCTGCGCGATGCTCTGCTGGAAACCAAGCATACCGGGGTGATGGGGCCGTTCAGGTTCACCGATCACCGTGATCCAGGCTCGAATGACGGCGTGGTCGTTCTGCTGATGAAGGACGGCAAGTTCGGCGCTTTGCAGTAAGTGGGGTTCCACATTCGGCGACCAGGGGTTTGCCCTGGACCCGCTTTATTTGGGGCAACGATAAGAGATCCCCCAAGAAAACGGGTCCATGGGCGAAGGCCAGAAAAAAGGTGTGCGTTAACTATTGGGATCGACAGCATTACAGTACTTTTAGCTTAACGAGGGCGGCGGCGAAATCTTCTTGAAAGCGTTTTCCCTTACGCACAATTTCTACCCTCGGCGGCAGTGCGCGGCGGATTTCTTCGGCTTTCCCGGGATCGTCGAAATCGCTCTTGACCAGCATCACCGCGATCGCCCGCGTGCGCTGAATGGTCTTAAGAATGGCGGCCATTTCAATGCCGCTAACCGCGTCGATGACATTGCTAACCATGATCAGGTCCGGCCGCATCCTCACCGCCAGTTCGATCCCCAGAAATGAGGTCGTGGCCAGGGTAACGTTGCAGCCGCAGGCGCGCAGTTCAGCTTCGATGATGGTAAACTGAATGTTCTTGGGTCCGATGAACAGGGCCTGAATCAGTTTTTTTGTGCCGACGACGATAACGTCGATCGGACTCGGTAGGCTACGCAGAATACCTTGCGATTCAGTATCGCGTGGATTTTTGCGCACATCAAGAATATCTGAAATTCTGGCGAGATAGACTTGAACATCGTCCGCGACTCTTCGATCAAATATAGTAGTCTTCGCCATATACCCTTCAAGCTTATGACAAATAACTGAAATGGTTGGGAAGCCCATACTGCCTGAAGAGCCTTTCAGGCTGTGAATGGTGCGCATAAACTCCATGAGCAAATCGCTTCTGTCAAATTTAACCGAAAATATATCAATAAGCTCTTCAAGTCTAGTTATCTTATCTTTTGCGTCGTCCACGAACAAGGGCAACATTTCGGCAAAAATTTCTTCTTCATCTGCCGCGCTCATATGCACAACCATGGTTCTGCCCTTCCGAAATTCGCTTAGTGCCCGCGACAGGCTTGCCATCGGCACCAGCGCCACCGGTGCGCGGGAGAAGACAATCCGATAAGGCTTTCTCGGCACCCACAAAAAACCGTATAACATGGCGGGAGGGTTCCGGCCAACATGCGGCCTCATCGAATTTCACCGGAAGGAATGTGGAAAGTGACTGATTGCGCCTGTTCAAAGACTGTCGTGCCGTCGGTGGATGTGGCGGCGCTTAAATCGCGTATTCTGGCCCACGAGGCCGTGGTCGGGGTGATCGGTCTTGGCTATGTCGGTTTGCCGCTGGTCAAGGCGTTTTGCGCCCGCGGCTATCGCGTGATTGGTTTTGACGTTGATATGACAAAGGTGGACAAGCTGGAGCGGGGCGAAACCTATATTCGCCACCTGCCCGGGGCTGAGTTTAAGGACTTGATCGGACGCGGGTTGTTCGCACCCACCGCCGACTATGCTCGCCTGCGCGAGGTCGATGCGGTTTTGATTTGCGTGCCGACGCCGCTGACCCGCCATCGTGAGCCGGATCTAAGCTATATCGTCGCCACCGGCGAGGCGATTACCCCGTATCTGCGGCCCGGCCATGTGATCTCGCTCGAGTCGACCACCTATCCCGGCACCACCCGCGAAGTGTTGCAACCGATTCTGGAGCGTAGCGGGCTCAAGTCTGGGGTCGATTTCTTCGTCGCCTTTTCGCCGGAACGTGAAGATCCGGGCAACCCCAAGTATGAAACCACCACCATTCCCAAGGTGGTTGGGGCCGACGATCCGGTTGCGCTTGATTTGGCATCGGCACTCTATCGTGAAGTGGTCAACGCGGTGGTGCCGGTATCCTCGGCGGCCACTGCCGAAGCGGTCAAGCTGACCGAGAACATTTTCCGTTCGGTCAACATCGCCCTGGTTAACGAATTGAAGATTGTCTACGGCGCGATGGGCATCGACGTGTGGGAAGTGATCGACGCGGCGAAGACCAAGCCGTTCGGCTTCATGCCGTTTTACCCCGGCCCCGGCCTGGGCGGGCACTGCATTCCAATCGATCCGTTCTATCTGACCTGGAAGGCGCGAGAGTACGACATCGTTACCCGGTTCATCGAACTGGCCGGCGAAATCAACACCGCGATGCCGCTGCACGTCATCCGCCGTCTGGCTGAAAGCCTGGACCGCTTCTTTGGCCGTGGTCTGAACGGAGCGAAGATTCTGGTTCTCGGCATCGCCTATAAGAAGAACGTCGATGATATGCGTGAAAGCCCGTCGTTGCGTATCCTTGAAATGCTGCGGGAACGGGGTTCCTTGGTCGAATACTACGATCCGTTCGTGCCGGAAGTGATGCCGACCCGCGAACATCCCACCCTGACCGGAATGAAATCAATCGCGTGGTCGCCTGCGGCGCTGGGCGCGTTTGATGCCGTGCTGATTGCCACCGATCATGACGCGGTTGATTACGAAGCGGTGGTCGCGGGCAGCCGATTGGTGATCGACACCCGCAACGCCACCGCTCGCGTCACCACCGGTCGCGAGCGGGTCGTCAAGGCATGAGTGCGGCGGCGTTGCCCATTCATCCTGAGCCGCAAGACTCTGATGGTTGTTTTTAACTATTGCCCCGCCCGTCCTGGCGGGGCATTTTTTTACCGTCCGTCTTCCCTTCCTCCGCCTTCCGTTTGCGAGTGCACATGACCAAACGCGAGACCCTGCCGGCCGACGCCGCATCCAATACCGAGATCGATGACTTCTTGGCCAAAGTTGCCGCCGCACCAGCGACACGGCCGGAAGCCGGTACGCGCGGTCGGCTGATCTTCGCCCTGGATGCCACCGCAAGCCGGGAGCCAACCTGGGACCGTGCCTGCCATTTGCAGGGCGAGATGTTCGAAGCAACCGCCGGCCTGGGTGGGCTGGCGGTCAAGTTGGTGTTCTTTCGTGGTTTTGGTGAATGTAAAACCTCGCCATGGCTTGAAAGTTCGGCCGAGTTGCTGCGGTTGATGGCTAAGGTGTTTTGTCTGGCCGGTCAGACCCAGATTGGCAAGGTGCTGGGGTTGGCGTTGACCGAGGCGGAAAAAGCCAGAGTCGGCGCGGTGGTCTATGTCGGCGACGCGATGGAAGAGAACATCGACCAGATCTGCAAGCTGGCCGGGGATCTGGGGCTGCGCGGCGTGCCAGTATTCATGTTCCACGAAGGCGGCGATGGCCCCACCCGCACCGCTTTCGAACAAGTGGCGCGACTGAGCGGCGGTGCTTGCTGCAAGTTCAGCGCCGGCAGTGCGAAGCAACTGAAGGATCTGCTGGGTGCCGTCGCGGTCTATGCCGCCGGCGGACGAGCGGCGCTAGAGGACTTCGGCCGGAATCGCGGCGACCATGTCCGGCTGTTGCTTGGACAGTTGGCCGGTGGTGGTGGCGGCGGCGACGGGCGGGAAAGGTGATAAAATGATGCCGGTGGCGCTGGCCGCAGCGGCGGCTCTGTTGGTTTTGTGGCTGCTCGGCCGCGGTTTCGTCTCGGCCGACGTGCATAAACTGATGGGCTATTTGCGCCGCTTCGGTATGGCTGCGGTGGCGTTGGTGCTGGTCGTGCTGGTCGTGACCGGCCGGATTGGGGCGGCGCTGCCGCTGGCGATGCTGGCGTTTTCGTTCTTTCGTGGTGCCTGGGCCCGACAGGAACGGTTGCGCGCGGCACAGCCGGCGAGTGGACGGCGTTCAACGCTCGAAACCGCCAGTCTGCGCATGACGCTGGATCACGACAGCGGCGACATGACCGGTGAAGTCCGCGTCGGTCCTGGTGCCGGACGCGGGCTGCATCAACTGCCGCTCACGGTCTTGCTTGATTTGTTGGATTACTGTCGCACAAACGATCCGCGCTCGGCGCTGGTGCTGGAATCCTGGCTCGATCGTTCCTGGCCGGACTGGCGTCAGGCCGACGCCGCGCGCGGCGGGAAGAGTGCCGGCCGGGCTGGCGAAACCCTGATGACCCGGGAAGAGGCGCTGCGGGTTCTTGATCTGGTTCCGGGTGCCAGCCCGGAGCAGATCAAGGACGCGCACCGACGACTGATGATGAAGTTGCACCCGGATCATGGCGGCTCCAACTATCTGGCGACCAAGATCAATCAAGCCCGGGATTTTCTACTGGGGGCGTAAATGGCAGCTACTCCACCATTCGGCTCGGCGTGATCCCCTTGGGCTGGCCAACCACCACCGTGGTCAGCTTGGCCGGGTCCAGCAGTCGCTTGGCCATGCGGTTGACATCGGCCACGGTCACGGCCTCGATCAGCGCCGTACGCCGTTGCAGGTAATCAATCCCCAGACGGTCGCGCTGAACCTGCAAAATGATCCGAGCGGTGGCCGAGGTTGAGGTGAATTGCAACGGCAGCGAGCCGGTCAAATAGGTCTTGGCGTCGGCCAGTTCCTCTTCGCTCACGCCGCCCTCGGCCATCCGGACCAGTTCGGATTTGATCAGGCCCAGAGTCTCGCCGGCCTTGTCGTTGACGGTCGAGCCGCCGCCAACCAGCAACGCGGCATGATCCAATGGCCACAAAGAGGTGTAAATGCCATAGGTCAGGCCGCGCTTTTCGCGGATTTCTGCCGTGAGACGCGAGCTGAACCCGCCTCCACCGAAAATGTGATTAAGCAGAAAGGCCGGAAACCAATCCGGATCATCGCGCTTTACGCCGGGCAGGCCGAAGGTGATCATGGTCTGGGCGATGGGTCGCGTAACCTGAATGATCTCGCCCGCAGCCTGAGGGGCGATGT
>CAUYTZ010000389.1:0-5628 GCA_963575695.1 uncultured Gammaproteobacteria bacterium
GGATACCGAAGACTCATTCGAACTCCAGAATCACCTGATCAACCGCCAGACTGGAGCCACGCTCGACATTGACTTTCTTGATCACCACGTCATGTTCGGCGCGCAGGGTGTTTTCCATCTTCATCGCTTCGATCGCACACAACACTTCACCGGCCTTGACCGTCTGACCAACCTTGACCGCCATGCTGACCAAGAGCCCTGGCATCGGCGAGAGCAGGAATCGGGACATGTCGGGAGCGGTCTTGACCGGCATCAGATCGGCCAGTTCGGCCGAACGCGGGGTCAGCACCTGGACCTTCAGTTCGGCACCGTTGTGGTAGACGACATAGCCTTCGCCGTGAACATCGATCTGAACGATCATTTTGTGGCTATCGACCGTGCCCACCCACAGCAAATCACGCAAGGCCCACGGGCTGATCAGAGTATAGACCTGCCCGCCGACACGAACCTCAACCCCATGGGGGGTCTCGACCACATGGGTCGGCACGTTCTGGCGATTAACGCGGACCACCCAATAAGGGTTAGCCTTCGGCTCATAGCCCGGCATCTGGCCGGAAAGCGTCCGGTCCCGTTCGGCGTAGCGGTGGTGAATCGAAGCGATCACGGCATAGACCCGCTCCGCGACTTCTTCATCCAGCGTCACGCCCTTGAAACCATCCGGGTATTCCTCGGCGATGAAGGCGGTGGTCAGTCGGCCTTCGGCGAAACGTTGGCTGCGCATGACCGAGGCCAGGAAGCCGATGTTGTGGCCAACGCCGCGAATCTGGAACCCATCCAGTGCGTCGCGCATGTGCTGAATGGCGCTCATGCGATCCTGACCGCGCGTGCAGAGTTTGGCGATCATCGGATCGTAGTACATGCTAATTTCACCGCCTTCATAAACCCCGGTGTCTACACGGGTGAAGCGGTCTTCGGCCGGCGGGCGATAACGGCTGATCCGGCCGGTGGAGGGCAAGAAGTTGCGCAGCGGATCTTCGGCATAGATCCGCGCTTCCATCGCCCAGCCGTTAAGCACGATATCGTCTTGAGTAAACGGCAGCTTTTCACCGTTGGCGATGCGAATCATCCATTCGACGATATCCAGGCCGGTGATCAACTCGGTTACGGGATGCTCGACCTGAAGCCGGGTGTTCATCTCCAGGAAGTAGAAGTTGCGGTTCGCGTCAACGATGAATTCAACCGTGCCGGCCGATTTGTAATTGACGGCCTTGGCCAGGGCCACGGCCTGTTCGCCCATGGCCTTGCGCACTTCGGGAGTCAGGAACGGCGACGGCGCTTCCTCAATCACCTTCTGGTGGCGACGCTGAATCGAACACTCGCGTTCGCCCAGGTAGACGCAATTACCGAAGCTGTCGCCCAGCACCTGAATTTCGATGTGGTGCGGCTCGGTGATGTATTTTTCCATAAACACGCGGTCATCAGCGAAGCTGGTCCGGGCTTCGTTGCGCGCCGAGAGGTAGCCTTCGCGCACCTGGGTGTCGTCGTTGGCAATGCGCATGCCCTTGCCGCCGCCGCCCGCCGAGGCCTTGATCATGACCGGATAACCAATGTCACGGGCGATGCGCACCGCTTCCTCGTCATCCAGAATCGCGCCCAGATAGCCGGGTACCGAACTGACGTTCGCAGCCTTGGCCAGCTTCTTCGATTCGATCTTGTCGCCCATTGCCCCCATGGCGTGGACATCAGGACCGATGAAGATGATGCCGGCGGCCTTGAGTTCTTCGCAGAACTCGGCCTTTTCCGACAAAAAGCCAAAGCCCGGATGCACCGCTTGGGCACCCGTGCGCCGGCAGGCATCGATGATGGCATCAATCCTGAGATAGCTTTGCGCCGAAGCCGCTGGCCCGATCGCAATCGCCTCATCAGCGATTTCGACGTGCAGCGCGCTGGCGTCAGCCTCCGAATAGACGGCGACGGTTTTGATATCCATACGCCGCGCGGTCTTGATGATCCGGCAGGCGATTTCACCGCGGTTGGCAATCAGAATCTTTGAGAACATGACGCGCGCCGTTACCCTTGTGCAAGGTCAAGCGGCAGCCCGAGGCTGTACCGCCGGATAGCGGGATTTGCTCAGAAATCATAGTGGGTTGTCAACAACCGCGATGGCGATGCAGATGTTCTCTTTATGGAGTTAAGCAAATCAATCCGCCAAGCCCCCATCGACGGTCAACGACTCATTGAACTGGTCGAGCATCTCGCCGATGCGCGCCGAATCGAACTGATCCATGATGACATCGGCCAGTCGCACTGCGGCGTTGAGATTGATCGAGCGGATGCGGCGCTTGACCAGCGGCAGCTTGGGCGGTGCCATCGACAATTCACGGACACCCAGTCCCAGCAGCAGCGCGGTATAGCGTGGGTCGCCGGCAATCTCGCCGCAGACGCTGACCGGCAGCCGGGCCCGTACCGCCGCTTCGACCGCGAACTGAGTTAGTCGCAGCACCGCCGGATGCAGCGGGTCATAAAGATGGGCGACATGTTCATCACCACGGTCGATGGCCAGGGTATACTGGGTCAAATCATTGGTGCCGATGGAAAAGAAATCAGAGACTCGGGCCAGCGCGTCGGCTGCTAACGCCGCACCCGGAACCTCGATCATCACCCCCAGCGGCGGCAATGGATCGGCGATCTTGGCCCCGCGCCGCTTCAGTCGCCGCACCACCGTGTTCAGCATTTCGCGGACGCGCACCACTTCCGAGACCGAACAGATCATCGGCAACAGAATCCGAATCGGGCCATGGGCTCCGGCGCGCAGCATTGCCGCCAGTTGGGTTTCCAGCAGCTTGGGTTCCAGCAAGCCTAGCCGCACCGCGCGCAGCCCCAGGGCCGGATTATCGGGTTGACCGAAGCGATTGCCCAACGCCGCCATCAGTTTGTCGCCACCGATATCGAACGTGCGCATGGTCACGGCCCGGCCTTCCATGCCTTCGACCACGATGCGCAGAACTTCATACTGCTCGTCCTCGTCGGGCAGATCCGCGCGGTTCAAGAACATGAACTCGGTGCGCAGCAGGCCGATGCCCATTGCCCCCGCGCCCAGAACCGCGTCGATCTCTCGCGGCAGTTCCATGTTGGCATAAAGTCTAACTGTGGTGCCGTCAGTGGTCATCGCCGGCAGTTTTCTTAGACTTTTCAGGCTCTCGCGGTCGCGGGCGATCTCGTCACGCTTGCGTCGGTATTCTTCCAGCAGTTCAGGGGGCGGGTTAATCAGCACCCGCCCGGCATTGCCGTCGATGATCACCATATCGCCGTTGCGCACGCCTCGCAGCAGCCCGGCCACGCCCAACACCGCCGGCAGATCCAGCGAACGGGCCATGATCGCGGTGTGACCTTCGGCACCGCCGACCACCGCCGCGAATCCGGCCACCAGTTTTGGGTCGAGCAGCGCGGTTTCCGCCGGCGACAATTCTTCGGCAACGATGACGCTGCCCGGTGGCAGCATCGAAAAAGCCTGGTAGTCGTGTTGGAGCAGGTTGCGAATCAGCCGTCCGCCGACCTCGCGCACATCATCGATTCTGGCCGCCAGATAGGCATCGTTCATCGCTTGAAACGAGTGCGCAACTTCGGTGATTTCGGCCTGAACCGCAGCCTCGGCATTCTGCCGCTCTTGACTGATTCGCCGTTCCACCCCCCGGATCAGACGGGAGTTGGTCAGCATCGCCAGATGGGCATCAAGCAGAAAGCCAACCTCTTCCGCCGCAGAATCCGGCAACTGCGACGATTTGGTTTTCAGCTTGCGAATCTGCCGCCGGGCCTTAGCCGCCGCTTCTTGAAACCGGGTCCGCTCGGTCTCGACCAGATCCGGTGACAGGGTATATTCTGGCACCTGAACCGCGCCGACCTCGACCACATGGGCCGGGCCAATGGCGATGCCCGACGAAACCCCCAGCCCGACCAGCGAGCGCACAGGGCTGGATGCGGCGGTGGCCAGAGCGACGCCACCCGCCCCACCACCGGAGTCGGTGCCGCCTGTCCCCAGACTGTACCCAACATCCGACTCGGTAGCGGCCGTCATCTTCCGACGGTTCCCGACCGCACAATGCCCGACCGCAAGATGGTGGTCATCCCCAGTTCTCCCCTGTCCGGCCGGCTTTTCCAAGGGGATTTCGTACCCTGGCCCGGTCTATCGCCGGTTCGTGTCCGAACACTTACCGCAGGAAAAATTCTACCCTATCTGTAGCGGTCAGAACACACGCTTTTTCAATATGTTGCGCTGCAACCGGGAATTAATTGGGGATTTTCGGCTTACCGTCCACCGGTGCCTAGTCTTCCTCGTCGAACTTACGCCTAACCAGCGCAACCAAAACCCCGATTGCGGTTTCGGCTTGGTTGCCATAAGCGCGGATGGTGATGGCGCAGCCCGGACCGGCGGCCAGCATCATCAGCCCCATGATCGACAGGCCGCAGACGATGGTCTCGTTACGCTGAACCTCAATCTCGGCATCATATTGCGCGGCCAGCTTGACGAATTTGGCCGCGGCGCGGGCATGGAGGCCGCGACGGTTCCGCACCACCACGGTTTCGACGATCTCCATCACCAAGTCGTCGGAATCCGCTGCGCCAACAAGGGGGGTAAATAGGTCATGCATCATGGAAATCAATCCTCGGGCAGCAACGAGGAGGCAACACTGATATATTTTTGTCCGGCTTCCCGTGCCGCAGCGACGGCGGTGCCCAGCGGCTCCTTGCAGCGCACGCTGGCCAATTTGATCAGCATCGGCAGATTAACCCCGGCGATGACCTCAACCTTAGCCTGATCCATGATTGAAATCGCCAAGTTACTGGGGGTGCCGCCGAACATATCGGTCAGTACCACCACCCCGTTGCCGTCATCGACCTCCGAGACATTGACCAGAATGTCGTGGCGACGCAGTTCCATATCGTCATCGGGGCCGATGCACACCGCCCGAACACGGTCCTGGGGGCCGACCACGTGCTCTAGGGCGTTGACAAACTCCGCCGCCAGACGCCCGTGCGTTACCAGCACCATTCCGATCATCGCAGCTTCCCTTGCATGCCGGCGCGCTCCCGATTCCCTTGTTAACGGCGAACCCGGCACCTTGGGTTGCCAGTCGCCGTTTTCTCAAAAGCTTTCCTGTCCCGAAGCTCATCCTGGCCGGGGTGCCGGTTCTTCAAGATCACGGTGGGCCAGACCGATTTTAACCCCCAAACTTTCCAGCCACGCCGCCAAACGTTCGGCCACGAACACCGACCGGTGCCGGCCACCGGTACAGCCGACGGCAATGGTCAGATAGCTCTTACCTTCCTGGTTGTAGCGCGGCAACAGGGGTTGCAACAAGTCAGTCAATCGCTGAAAAAACATAGGGAAGTCAGGGTCGCCTGCCACCACCGCCGCCACCGCCGAATCGCGTCCCGACAGAGGGCGCAGGCGCGGATCATAATGCGGATTGACCAGAAAGCGGACATCAAACACCAGATCGGCATCACGCGGCACACCGAGGCGGAACGAAAACGAGGTCACGAACACCCGCAGCCCCGATCCCGCATCGAGTCGGAAATGCCCGGCGGTCAGCCGACGCAAATCGTGAATCGACAAATCAGAGGTGTCGATGGTCGCATCGGCACGCTCGCGCAGCCGCGCCAGCAGCACCCGTTCCCGGTGAATGC
>CAUYTZ010000390.1:0-1372 GCA_963575695.1 uncultured Gammaproteobacteria bacterium
CCCCGTTCACGGTCATGATGCCGCCGCCGAACGTTACCGGCAGCCTGCACATGGGCCACGCGCTCAATCAAACCTTGCAAGATATCCTGGTCCGCTTCAATCGCATGAAGGGCCGCGACGCGCTGTGGATGCCCGGTACCGATCATGCTGGCATCGCCACCCAGATGGTGGTTGAGCGCAATCTGGCCGCCGAGAAAATCACTCGTCATGATTTGGGCCGCGAGGCGTTTATCGCCAAGGTCTGGGAATGGAAGGCGCAATCCGGCGGCACCATCACCGGTCAGGTTCGCCGCCTGGGCGCTTCGCCGGATTGGGCACGCGAGCGCTTTACCATGGACGAAGGTCTCAACCGTGCGGTGCGGAAGGTGTTCGTCACCCTGCACAAGCAGGGGCTGATTTATCGCGACCAGCGGCTGGTCAACTGGGATCCGCGCCTGCACACCGCGATTTCCGATCTGGAAGTGGAGCAGCGCGAAGTTAAAAGCCATCTGTGGCACTTCAAGTATCCGCTGGCCGACGGCTCCGGCCGGTTCATCGTGGTCGCCACCACCCGCCCGGAAACCATGCTTGGCGACACTGCAGTTGCGGTTCATCCCGAGGACGAACGCTATCAGGATTTGATCGGCCAGATGGTCGATTTGCCGCTGGTCGGGCGCCAAATTCCGATCGTGGGCGACAGCTATGCCGATCCGGCCACCGGCTCGGGCGCGGTCAAGATCACCCCGGCTCATGATTTTAACGACTTCGAAGTTGCCCGGCGCAACAACTTGCCGATGATCAATATTCTGGATCGCGACGCCAAGCTGAACGACTCGGTGCCGGAAGCCTATCGCGGTCTTGACCGCTACGAGGCGCGCAAGCGCGTGGTCGCCGATCTGGAAGCGTTGGAGTTGGTCGAAAAGATCGAGCCGCATGTCCACAAGGTGCCGCACGGCGACCGCTCCGGGGTGGCGATCGAGCCGTGGCTGACCGACCAGTGGTATTGCAACGCGCCCGAACTGGCCAAGGAAGCGATCAAGGCGGTGGAAGACGGCCGCACCCAGTTCGTGCCAGCGCAGTGGGCTAACACCTATTACGAGTGGATGCGTAATATCCAGCCGTGGTGCATCAGCCGTCAAATTTGGTGGGGGCACCAGATTCCGGCGTGGTTCGGTCCGGACGGCACGGTGTTCGTGGAGGAAAGTGAAGAAGAAGCCAAGGCCGCCGCCCGCGCCCACTATGGCGACGATCAACCGCTGACCCGCGACTCGGACGTGCTCGACACTTGGTTCTCGTCGGCGCTGTGGCCGTTCTCGACTCTGGGTTGGCCGGATGATGTGCCGGAGTTGAAGCGCTACTATCCCGGCGATGTCTTGGTCACTGGCTTCGACAT
>CAUYTZ010000391.1:0-12958 GCA_963575695.1 uncultured Gammaproteobacteria bacterium
AGGTTGGACGCAACGATCCCTGCCCATGCGGGTCAGGCAAGAAGCATAAAAAGTGTTGCGGCACCTGAATCTCTTTACAAAAAAAGATGGGGTCTGGGGAATTCATTCCCCAGGCAGGTTTGGGCGGCAGCCCAATCTAAATCTTTGGGCGGCAGCCCAATCGAAACATAAAGAGGCCACCGGCCATGGAGCGACGCTTCGCCTGTATCGCCTGCGGCAAGTGTTGCCATGGCTGGCTGCCGCTGACCCTGGCCGATGCTTTGGCCCACGCCGGCCGCTTTCCGCTGGCGATAATCTGGTCGCCGATCCGCCAGGGCAGTAAGGCGTTCGGGATCACCGCGAAACTCGGCCTGACTCTGACCGTGAAGGGACACAAGCCGCTGGCGGTACGGATCACGCCCACCGCTTATCTTCCCCCTGCCCTACCCTGTCCAGCCCTGACCGCCGACGGCTTGTGCGCAATTCACGACTCGAAGCCGCAACGCTGCCGGACCATGCCCTTCTTTCCCTGGCAAGAGGAACGCGACCAGGGCGAAAACCTGATTCCGCGTCCCGGTTGGTTGTGCGAGACCAAGGGCGAGGCTCCGGTGGTTTATCGCGATCGCGCCATCATCGAGCGGCAAGACTTCGAGCGCGAACGGGCGACGCTGCTGGCCGAAGCACCCCTGTTGCGCAGTTACGCCGAAGCGGTGGTTAAGGCGGCCCCCGGCATCGCCCAAGCGGTGGCGATCTCGGCCAGCAAGCCTGGTGGGGGTCACGTACCGTTGAAGATTTCGCCGTTACTGATGCGGCTTGACGGCATCGACCGCGCCGAAATCGCCGCCCAACAGATCGCGGTTCTGACCACCTATGCCGAGCGGGTGGCCGACCGACCGGAGTTGGCCGAGTATCGACGCACCTGGACTCTGTGGGCCAAAGACTTAGAGCGGTTGCTCATAATTAAAACACCTGCCTTCGGCGACATTAAAACACCTGCCTTCGGCGACCAGGGCGCTACTCTGGACCCGCCAGGAGCCTGAAGGCCCGCCAAACTTGGGATGGTGATGATGTTTGTGCCGTAACCTGCTATAAGCAATCATGAGCCTGCGCCACCTCGACCGCCTGTTTCAGCCCCGCTCGATCGCCGTGATCGGAGCCTCGGCCCAGCCGCGCCACGTCGGCCAAGTGGTCATGCGCAATCTGCTCGCCGGCGGCTTCGATGGCCCGATCATGCCGGTCAATCCCAAACGGACCCACGTTGCCGGCGTGCTGTGCTATCCTGATGTCGCCAGTCTGCCGCTGGTTCCGGATCTGGCGGTGATATGCAGCCCACCCGATACCGTCCCCTGTCAAATCGAGGCGCTGGGTCAACGCGGCGTCCATGCGGCGGTGGTGATTACCGGCGGTTTGCGCCACGAATCCCAACAGCACGGCCCGGAACTGCTTAACCGAATTCGAGCGGCGGCGCGGGCGGCGCAAGTGCGGGTGCTGGGGCCGGACGGGTTGGGCTTGATCGTGCCCGGACGGCGACTCAACGCCAGTTTTTCCCATGTCGAGGTTCTGCCGGGCAAACTGGCCCTGGTCTGCCAGACCGCCGGCCTGACCGCGACCATGCTCGATTGGGCCCGGCCGCGCGGCATCGGCTTTTCCTGCTGCGTATCGCTGGGCGACTGCGCCGACCTCGATTTCGGCGTGGTAATCGATTACCTCAGCCAAGATCCGGCCACACGCGCGATTCTGCTTTACATCGAAAACCTGACCGAGCGCGGCAGCCTCCTGCCGGCCTTGCGCACGGCGGCGCGGACCAAACCGATTCTGTGCATCAAACGGCCCCACGTCACGGCCCCCCCGGCCGACGCGGTTTCGGTCACGGGGGCCCTGACCACACCCGGCGCGGTGGCCGATGCCGCGCTCCGTCGAGCCGGCGCGCTGCGGGTCCACTACCTGCACGAGCTGTTCGAAGCAGCCGACACCCTATCCGGGGGCCGGCCACTGCGCAGCGAAGCCCTGACCATCCTGACCAACAACGCCACCCATGGCCAGATCGCGGCCGATGAAGTGCTGTCCTCCGATGGCCAGTTGGCGATGTTCTCACCCGAAACCATGGCCCGGCTGGATCAGGCGTTGCCGTTCGCGTGGTCGCGCAGCAATCCGCTCAGTATTTTGATCGACGCCGATAAGGCGCGTTACGCCTCGGTGCTGGAAATTCTGCTGGCCGACAAAGCGGTGGATCAAGTGCTGGTGCTGCACGCGCCCAGCGGCATCGCCGACCCCGACGAGGCGGCAGCCGCAGTGGTCGAAGCTGCGGCCAAGACTCGCGGGAACATCATCACCAGTTGGGCCGGCGGTTCAACCTCGGCCAACGCCCGCAAGCTGTTTGCCCAGGCCGGAATTCCCAGCTACGACACCACCGCTCGCGCCGCCCGCGCCTTTCTGCACATGGTCCGCCACCGCCGCAATCAGGCGCTGCTGATCGAAACCCCGCCCTCGAGCCTGGCCGGCTTCTCCCCCGACATCGAGCGGGCACGAGCCGTGATCACCGCAGCCCTGGCGGAAGGCCGGACCGAACTAACCGCCACCGAAACCGCGTCGGTGCTGGCAGCCTATGATCTGCGGCTGGAGCCTTCGGAATTGGGCCGCGCCGGCGAGCGGCCTCTGATCCTCGGCGTCACCCCCGACCGCGTGTTCGGGCCAGTGATTCTGTTCGGCGAAGGAGGCGAGGCGGCCAAGGCCAGCCGGGATACCGCGATCGCCCTGCCGCCGCTCAATCCGCCGCTGGCGCGCGATCTGATCTCGCGCACCCGGGTTCACCGCTCGCTGGCGACGATGGGTGATCAGCCGGAAGCCACTCTGGAGGCGCTCGGCCGGCTTCTGGTCACGGTGTCGCAACTGGTTGTTGATCTGGGCGAAATCACCGATTTGGATCTCAACCCGGTACTGGCCGGAGCTGGGCAGGTAAGGCTGTGCGGGGCCCGGCTGTGGGTGGCCGCGACCAATGGCGAGGACCGCCGCCGGCTGGCGCTTCACCCCTATCCCAAGGCGCTGGAAGAAAGGGTGACTCTGCGCGACGGAACCCTGGCGCTGCTG
This sequence comes from uncultured Gammaproteobacteria bacterium, assembly GCA_963575695.1. Lineage (GTDB taxonomy): Bacteria > Pseudomonadota > Alphaproteobacteria > Azospirillales > Azospirillaceae > CAUYTZ01. Next base: position 3,067 of record CAUYTZ010000391.1, read on the forward strand.
CGTCCGATCCGGCCGGAAGACGAACCGGCACATCAGGAATTCTTCTCCCACCTGACGCCCGAAGACATCCGCTATCGCTTTTTCGGCGTGGTCCGCAAGCTGGATCATGTCCAAATGGCGCGCCTGACCCAGATCGACTACGACCGTGAAATGGCCTTCATCGCCGTGGTTCTGGACAGCGAGGGCACACCGCGCACCCTCGGCGTGGTCCGCAGCATCACCGATCCCGACAACACTCATGCCGAGTTCGCCATGCTGGTTCGCTCGGATCTTAAGGGGCGTGGCCTGGGCGGAATCCTGCTGCGCAAGATGGTCCGCTATTGCCGCGAGCACGGCACCAGCGAAATCACCGGCCAGGTCATGCCCGACAATCCCGACATGCTGCGCCTGGTGCGCCGGGTTGGCTTCACCACCAAACTGCACCTGGAGGAAGAGGTCGTTGACGTGCGCCTGCGCCTGAACGATGGGTGATCACAAAGCACATAGCACCAGATAAGTGCCCTCCCGTACCGTTCAAGACTTGCCCCGTGGTAAGGAACCCTTCATAAACTGCCGCCTTCCCAACCGCGCTTCGCTCATGACGCACGGTTGGGGACCGTTTACCTATCGTCAATTGCGCGTGGATTCTTGACATGACCAGCCATACCCAGATGGCCACTGCCGTTCGTATGCTCGCCGCCGATGCGGTGGAGCGGGCCAAATCCGGGCATCCCGGCATGCCTTTGGGCATCGCCGACGTGGCGACGGTGCTGTTTTCCCGCTACCTGAAATTCGATGTCTCCGCACCACGCTGGCCGGATCGCGACCGCTTCGTGCTGTCGGCCGGTCATGGCTCGATGCTGCTCTACGCCGTCGGCTACCTGTGCGGCTATCCGGATCTGGATATCGACCAGATTCGTGATTTCCGTCAACTCGGCAGCCGTACCCCCGGCCACCCGGAATACGGCCACACGCTCGCGGTGGAAACCACCACCGGCCCGCTCGGCCAGGGGCTGGCAACGGCGGTCGGCATGGCGCTGGCCGAGCGCATGGCCAACGCCCGCTATGGCTCGGCGGTGGTCGATCATTACACCTATGTCGTCGTCGGCGATGGCTGCCTGATGGAAGGCATCAGCCAGGAGGCGATCACGGTCGCCGGTCACCTGCGCCTGAACAAGTTGATCGTACTGTGGGACGACAACCAGATCACCATCGATGGTCCGGTGTCGCTGACCAGCGCCGACGACCAGCAGACCCGCTTCCGCGCCTGTGGCTGGGACACGCTGGCGATCGACGGCCACGATCCCGAAGCGATCGGCCAGGCGATTGAAGCGGCGCGAGTCTCTGACCGTCCGACCCTGATCGCCTGCCGCACCACCATCGGTTATGGCTGCCCGACCAAGGCCGGCAGCGAGAAGGCTCACGGCGGGGCGCTGGGTAGCGCGGAAATCGCCAGTATGCGCGAGAAGTTGGACTGGCCGCATGAGCCGTTTGAGATTCCGGCACCGATTCTGAACTCCTGGCGTGCGGCCGGCACCCGCAACGCGCCAATGCGTCGCGCCTGGGAGAGCCGGATGGCGACGCTGGATACGCCACTGCGGAGCGAATTTGAACGCACCCTGGCCGGCACCCTGCCTCAGGGTTGGCTGGATGCGATCAACGCCTATAAGCGCAAGGTCAGCGCCGACCGGCCCAAAGTGGCGGCACGCAAGGCTTCGCAGGATGTTCTGGAGGTTCTGGTTCCGGCGATCGCCGAACTGATCGGCGGCTCGGCCGATCTGACCCACTCCAACCTGACCATCACCAAGGCCATGGGCTCGATCAAGCCAGGGGACTATTCCGGACGCCACATCCATTACGGCATCCGTGAATTCGCCATGGCCGCGATGATGAACGGTTTGGCGCTGCACGGCGGTTTCATTCCTTACGGCGGTACCTTCCTGGTCTTCTCCGATTATCTGCGACCGGCGTTGCGCCTGAGCGCGTTGATGGGCGTGCGCACGATCCATGTTCTGACTCACGACTCGATCGGAGTCGGCGAAGATGGTCCGACCCACCAGCCGGTCGAGCATCTGGCCAGCCTGCGCGCGATGCCCAATGTTTTGGTCATGCGTCCGGGCGACGCCATAGAAACCGCCGAGTGCTGGGCGGCAGCGCTGGAAAACGCCGGGTGTCCTTCGGTGCTGGCGTTGTCGCGTCAGAACTTGGCCACTCTGCGCACGGAGCACACCGAGGAAAACCTCTGCGCACGCGGGGCCTATGTTTTGGCCGAAGCGGTCGGTGAACGGCGGATGACTTTGCTCGCGACGGGTTCAGAGGTGGAACTGGCGCTGAAGGCACGGGAGCGGCTTCAGGCCGAGGGCATCGGCACGGCGCTGGTCTCGATGCCGTGCTGGGAATTGTTTGACCGTCAGCCGGTCGAATACCGCAAGCAGGTATTGGGCCAGGGACCACGGGTAGCGGTGGAAGCGGCCTGCAAATTGGGCTGGGAGCGCTATATTGGGATCGACGGTGGCTTCGTCGGCATGACCGGGTTTGGGGCTTCGGCCCCGCCGGAAGTGCTGTACGCCCACTTCGGAATCACGGTCGAAGCGGTGGTTCTGGCTGCCAAGGCGTTGTTGTAGAACAAAAACAAAGTAAAGTGGGTCCAGGGCAAAGCCCTGGTCGGGGGCTTGGGGGGGGGAACCTCCCAAATGTTGTCTGGACCTACTTACTTAACCCGAAGGAACCCTTGATCGAACCCACCGCTCCCGCCCTGATTGCGACCCTCGCCGGCAACGCCTGGACCATCCCGGGCGAGCGGTTGCGTGCGGTCGCCCTGCCCGGAGCGTTGGCACCGTTACCGTTCTCCCCCCTGCCGGTTGAAGGCTTGGCCACGATCAACGCCCGACCGGTGGTTCAACTCAACGGTGCGGCGGTTCTAGGCCTAAATAATACCCCCCCATCCGCGACGACAACCGGCCGCCTGGTGGTTCTATCGCTCGGGAACAACGACGAGATCGCGCTCAGAGTCGATGCCCTGGCCCCCGGCTCGGATTCCGGCTCCGGCCTGCCGCCGCTGTTCCCCCTGACCGAACTCGAACGCTGGTTTCCCGACAGAGAAAACGGATCCGCCTTCGCCGACTCCGCCCCGCCCGAGGTGGCGGCGATCACAGTGCTGCCGCTAACCTGTGGTGGACAGCGGCTCTTGGTTCGGCTTGAAGGCCTAAGCCGAGTGGCCGAGGTCGGAAGCCTGGAAACGCTTGCCCTGCCCGGCGGCGACGTTCTGTCTGTGGCCGAAACCGAAGGCCGATTGCTGCCGGCCATATCGCTCGCCCAGCGGCTTAACCTGGCTGAAGGCACAAAAAGCTGGGCGGTAATTGGCGATGGCCCTAACGGGCCGGTGGCGTTGCTGGTTGAAAACGTGTCTCGCCTGGAGCGGCTCAATCCGGCACGGCTGACCGCCCTGCCCCGCCCCGACGGCAACACACAGCTATGCCATGTCGCGGCCACCGGCCAGATTAGCGCCGTCCATAGTTTTGCCGCCCTGATCGACACGGCCAGCCTGCAACCGAACTCAACCACCGACACCTCACCGCTGACGGTTCTCGCCGCCGACGCCCTTAACGAAACCATGCTTGGTCTGGAGGCTGGAGGTGTCTTGTGTCGGGTTCCTCTCGAACTGGTCCGGCGGGTACTGGCGCTGGGTGAGTTGCCGGCGGCGGCATTCTTGCGTCAGCCCCGCAGCCGAACCCGAACCCTGCTGCCCGTGATCAATGCGGAAGCTTTACGCGGGGCCCTCCCTCCCCCGCAAGCGGGGGAGGGTCGGGGTGGGGGAAACTGCGCGGCGGTCGTACTGGGGACTCCCAATTGCCCGGCGCTGGTGCTCGTCACCGGACGAACCCGCGTGATCGCCACCGACGAAACTCACTCCGCACCCTTATTCACACCAGCGCTGCCATGGCCAGCATCGGCTCTGTTTCGTGGGCTTCGCGCCACGTTTTCCCCCACCCACCCGTTACACGGGGACCTCCCTCCTCCGCTTGCGGGGGAGGGAGGGGGTGGGGGCAACGGCTGGATACCAGAATTGCGCTCCGATTTGACCTTCACCACCCTGCCATGGCCGGTTAAACGCGCCATCGCCCGCGCCCGGCTGGGCTGGGCCGATGGCTCCCTACTCGGCACCCCCTCCCCATCACCGCTTGCCCCATTCCCGCTTGTGAGGACGCCATGACCCGGATGTCGATCAGGCTTAAACTGCGCGCCACTTTTCTGTGCTTGGCCGCCTGTTTCCTGGCCTTCGGCCTGCTGGCCATCGACCGCATGGCCACGCTCAATCACTTTTCAACCAAGATGGAGGCGAACTGGATTCCCTCGATCCTGCTAACCGGATCGATGTCGGTCGCGATCGGCGAATACCGTCTGGCCGAATCCGCCCACATCCTGACCACCGATGACAAAGAAATGGCGGCATGGGAAGTGCGGTTGACACGCCTGGAAGAACGTATCGAAAAATGGCGCGGTCAGTATGAACCGTTGATCGACACCGACTACGAAATGATCGCCTACCGATCATTCCAAGTAAAGTATGCTGATTATCTTGCCTCAAGCAAGAAAGCGGTCGCGATCTCGCGGCGCAATGACAATGTTGACGCCAATCGTATGCTTAGAGATAGCCGACCGTTGTTTGAAGCCGTAAACGAAGACCTCAGGAACCTGGTTGAAATCAATCGTAAGGAAGCCAGCGAAGCCGGGGCCGAAAGCAACCGGGTGTTCGCACTCAGCCGCAAGCTGATCATCATTGCGATCGCGGTGGTGGTGCTGGCGGCGCTGGTCCTGGCCTGGATACTGGAGCGCGCGGTATCGACCCCGATTGAACGGGTGGCGGCAGCGGTAGCCCGGCTGGCCGAAGGCAAGCTGGATGGCACCGTGGCCGGTGAGGAGCGCGGCGACGAGGTTGGCCGCATCGCCCGCGCCGTCGCTGGCACCACCGCTGCCCTGCGCAGTATGGTCGAAGATCTTAATGGCGTGATTGGCGAGGCTCGGGCCGGCAACCTTTCGGTGCGCGCCGATCCAACCCGACACAAGGGCGACTTCGCCGGACTCCTGATTGGCTGTAATGATCTGGTCGAAACCCTGACCAAACCATTGGTCGAAGTGGCTCAGGTGATGCAGAAGCTGGCCGGTGGCGATCTGGAAGGTCGAGTCACCGGCGCTTATGACGGCGATCTGCGCGCGCTCAAGGCCAACGTCAACCGCAGCCTGGACTCGCTAGCCGGTCTGTTGGGCGAATTGGGCGCGCTTGGCGGGGGGCTGGCCGCTGGCGATCTGCGCGGCGGCATCGCCGGCAACTATCAAGGGGCCTTTGCCGCACTCAAGGCCGATATCAACCGTGGTTTCAATCAATTGCGCGAGTTGTTGAGCGTGGTGGTGGAAGAAACCGGTCAGGTTTCGGTCGCCGCCACGCAGACCACCGCTGCGGCACGCCAGGTGGCCCAGTCCAGCGCCGAACAAATGACCACCCTGACCGAGGTTTCCGGTGCCATCGCCCAAACCGCAGCGGCGGTCAACCATGTCGCCGACGGTGCCGCCAGCGGCGGGGCCCTGGCGCGCAGTGCCGCCAATCTGGCTCTGTCCGGACGCGCGGAGTTGGCGACCCTGGCGGAGGAGGTCGAACAGGTTGCCGCCCGCCATGGCCGCATCGACCGCATCACCACCACCATCACCCGCATCGCCGACAAGACTCAGGTATTGTCGATCAACGCCGGGATCGAAGCGGCGCGGGCCGGTGATAGCGGTCGCGGCTTCGGCGTGGTCGCGCATCAGATCGGGCGACTGGCCGAAGAAGCGGCGGAGGCGGCGCGCGACATCGGCACCCTGATCACTGAGGCCACCGACGGCGTGAAGCGCGGCGTGGGGGGAGTCGCCGCCGCTCGCTCGACCATGGAACACATCGCCGACGCCGCCGGTCGCAGCGATCACACCGCGCAAAGCATCGCTTCGGCGATCACTCAACAATCCTCGGTCGTCCAGTTGCTGGCCCAGCGGGTGCAAGAATTGCGCGCCGCCGGACAAGGCAATGCAGGTGCAGCGGAAGAAATCAGTGCGACCATGGAGGAACTGGCGCGGCTGGTTCATCGAACTCAGAGTCATATGGCTAGGTTTGTTTTGGACTAAGTTAGCCTTCGGCGACCAGGGCTTTGCCCTGGACCCACTTTATTTATAAGATATACTTACAGGCCACGGTTTGTCAGCACTCACCATCCTGCACCTGATTCGCCAACTCCGCAACCGGCGTGCCTTCAGCCAGTTGCCCATCGTCATGCTCTCCTCCGAAGAGGATCCTTACGTCAAGGCCCAGGCCTTTGCCGCCGGGGCCAACGACTATCTGGTCAAATTGCCGAACAAGGTGGAAATGGTGGCTCGTTTGCGCCGCCATGCGCACGGTTTTTTTCGCGGTTCGCGTCGAACCTCCAATGCGGAAATTTGTTCCGATATTGTCCACTCGGATTTGAAAGGTTTTTGGATCATTGATGCCAAAACCCAGCAAATCATTGAGGTCAACGATGCCCTGTGCGCCATGCTGGGGTTTTCCCGGGAAAGTTTTATCGGCAAAACCCCCCTGGATTTTGTCGATGCAGACAATCGCATGCTCATGCAAAAAGCACTCGACTGGATTCCCAAGATGGACAAGCGGGTGCACGAAATTTATCTCTCCACCTTGACCCGGGAGACCCTTTACACCCGTTTTTGTGTCACCACCACCCACAACACCCTGGGACGGGAGACCGTCTCCGCCTTTACCTTTCTGAACCTTAATCGGCTCCACCAGGATTATTTTGAAATTCTGAAGAATGAATTTCGCTTTATCGCCAATTCCGTGCCCGGCCTGTTGTGGTTGTCGAATCCCGATCATGAGCGCATTTTTTTCAATAAATCCTGGTTGACTTTTCGCGGCGTCATTCTGGAGCAGGAGTTGGACAATGCCTGGCTGCGGGGTCTGCACCCGGAAGATATCAATCGGTACCAACATTTTTCCAACGAGGCCTTCCAGCATAAAAACCCCTACTCCCTGGAGTTTCGGTTGCAAAACGGTCAGGGTGAGTATCGTTGGATCTATGAAACCGCCTTGCCGCGTTTTGCCGGGAATGGCTTTTTTATGGGATTTTCAGGCAGTTGCGTAGACATTACCGAGCGCAAACTGCTTGAGGGGCGCATGAATCAGGTCAACTATTCCCTCGAACAGCAGGTGCAATTACGAACCACCGAATTGCAGCACGAGGTGCAGGAACGCCGCCAGGCCGAATATTTGGAGCGACGTGCCAATCAGGCCCAGGGTGTGGTCAGTACCCTGTTGCGGATCGCCCTGGAAGATGCGCCCCTGGCGGACCAGTTGCAGCGCAGCTTGCAGGCCATTCTGGCGGTTCCCTGGCTGACCATGCAAAAGAAAGGGGCCATTTTTTTATCGGAGCGCGCCTCCCGGACCTTGCACATGGTGGCCGCGGAGTCTTTGCCCGTGCAGTTGCGCACCACCTGTGCCATGGTCCCTTTTGGTCAATGTCTCTGTGGTTGTGTCGCGGTCAGCGGCGAGGCCCTCTGTGCCGATCATGCGGACGATTGCCACGTCATTCACGTGGCGGGGGAGGTTCCCCACCGGCACTATTGTTTGCCCATTCCGTCGGGCGACCGGGTTTTGGGGGTGCTCAATCTCTATCTGGACGACCAACATCCGATCACTCCCTTTGAGAGGGAATTTTTGCTGACGGTCACCAATGCCCTGACCGTTTTGATCGAACATGCGCAGGTTGATCAGTTGAAAGAGGCCAAACGCCGGGCAGACGCGGAAAATCATGCCAAGAGCGAATTTTTGGCCACCATGAGCCATGAAATTCGCACCCCCATGAATGCCATTGTCGGCATGGCCGAGTTGCTCTGCGCCGAAGAGATTCCCAGCAGGGCCCGCTATTATGCCACCACCATGATGCAGGCGGGTGAGGCACTGCTGACCCTGATCAACGACATTCTCGACTACTCAAAAATAGCCGCCGGCAAGCTGGTTCTGGATGAGAAAGAGTTTGATTTATCTCAATTATTGCACGGTATGGTCAAATTGTTCGAGGGGATGGTGCGGGAAAAAGGGTTGACCTTTCAGCTCCAGGTGGCACCTGACCTGCCCCAGATGGTGCGGGGTGATTCGGTGCGCGTTTGGCAAATCATTGTCAATTTGCTCTCCAATGCCATCAAATTTACCAACCGGGGTGAGGTGATCTTGTCGGCGGAGCGGGTGGGTACCGACCAGGTGGAGCCAGACGAGAAGACCCCCATCTGTTTTTGTGTGCGGGACACTGGTGTTGGTATTGCGCCTGAATTTTTTGCCCGGTTATTCAAATCGTTTGAACAGGGCGACAAGGCCACCGCCCGGCGTTATGGGGGTACGGGCCTGGGGCTGGCCATTACCGACATGCTGGTCGAGTTGATGGGGGGTGAGATCGAGGTGGAAAGCACCGTCGGCGTTGGGAGTCTCTTCCGCGTCACCTTGCCGCTGGGTCGCCCGCAAACGGTTTCGTTGCCCACTTCTGCCCCGGTCAATGTCATCCTGGCACCTTCGCCAGCCGGTTATCGGATTCTGGTGGTCGAGGATGATCCCATCAACCGGGTGGTGGTGGTGAGCATGTTGCGACGCCTGGGGCTGCAGGTCGATATTGCCGAAAATGGCGTGAGGGCACTGGAAAAATTGCAAGAGAGTTTCTACGATCTGGTTTTGATGGACTGCCAGATGCCGCAAATGGATGGTTATACCGCTTGTCGAGCCCTGCGTTTGCAGGAAGCCGGTCTGCCCGGCCAACGCCACACGCCGGTCATTGCCTTGACGGCCTTTGCCATGCAGGGCGATCGGGAAAAGTGCCTGAAAGCTGGCATGGACGACTATATGACCAAGCCGGTGCGTGGCAAAGATCTTCAGGCCATGCTGACCCAGTGGCTCAATCGGGTTTGAGTGGCGGGCCGCACATCATTTCGGCCATTGCTGAACCGTCCCCTCCTCCTGGCCGGGCCATTTTTTTCAATAATTTTTGACCAGGGGTCCAGGGGGATTATCCCCCTGGTGGGGTCCAGGGGCAAAGCCCCTGGTGGGGTCGGGGGCAAAGCCCCCGTTTTGGACGGGACGATGATCAAGGCCGGAAACTGTGACATAACCTTATAGGAGATTTGAGAGAATGAAAAAATTGTTGGCTGTCACGTGTCTGCTGTTGTTTTGTTGGATAGTGCATCCCGCATCGGCCCTGGCTGCCCTTGAAGAGATTCCGTTGCCCCCGGGCAGTGACCAATTGGCTCCCATTGACCAGGAAGATACGGTCTCCCACAAAAAGGAGGCACCGCCAGCGCAAAAAAGCGGTACCGTCCAGCCACAGAACAAGAAAGCTGCCGGAGAGAAGGCGCAAGCTACCGTCCAGCCACCAAAGAAAGGCACCGGGGGGAAGGCGCAAGCCGTCAAGGCCAGCAAGAACAAGCAAAAAAAGAGTTCGGTCAAGAAAGCCGGCAAGGTGAAGCAGAAGAAGCAGGTCAAGAAAAAGGCAAAGGCAAAGAAAAAGAAATAGTTATTTTTTAATGATGGCTTCTGCTGAAGCCGGGACGCGCTGTTTTCCGTCATCCCCGTGCTGTTTTCCGTCATCCCCGCGCAAGCGGGGATCCGGGCTTGAGAGGTGTCGGTACGTGCAGCACACCTGTCCAACTCTCTGGATTCCCGCTTTCACGGGAATGACGGACGGTTGTTCTGCGTTATCCCTACCCTCGTCATGCCCGCGCAGGCGGGCATCCAGGGAGATCTACTGGGTCAACCGATCTAATTTGACAGGCATGAACAGATATCCCTGGGAGCGCGGGCGTCCCGCCCGCAACAACCTCCGGGAAACAAAAGCGGGCGAGACGCCCGCGC
>CAUYTZ010000392.1:0-5434 GCA_963575695.1 uncultured Gammaproteobacteria bacterium
TCGTTCCAACCGTGGTTCGGGGTTTTGGCGCTGACATCACCGGCCCGTGTCATGACCGGGAGCGCAGCGCCGAACAAACCAGACGGGTGGAGTTGTGGTTGCGTTGAGGCCAAGTTGCGTGCCCACAAAAAAAGCGGCCCCAGGAACATCGATGTTCCTGGGGCCGCTTTCGTTTAGTCCGTTATCAAATCACCCGAGCGACTTCTTCGACCTCATAGGCTTCGATCATGTCGCCAACTTGGATGTTTTCATAATTCTCAAAGGCCATACCGCATTCGTAACCCTCACGCACTTCTTTAACTTCGTCTTTGAAGTGTTTAAGCGTCTTGAGCGTGCCCTGGTGAATGACCACGTTGTCGCGCAGCAGGCGGACCCCGGCACCACGCTTGACGATACCTTCGGTAACCCGGCAGCCGCCGACCTTGCCGATCTTGGTGATGTTGAACACCTCGCGAATCTGGGCGTAGCCCAGGAAGCGTTCGCGCATCATCGGGGCGAGCATTCCGGCCAAAGCCGCCTTAACGTCGTCGATGACGTTGTAGATCACCGAGTAGTAGCGGATGTCGATCCCGTCGCGCCGAGCCATCTCCCGGGCCTGAGGATTGGCGCGGACGTTAAAGCCGATGATCAGCGCCTTGGAAGCGTTGGCCAGGGTCACATCCGACTCGTTGATCGCACCGACCGCCGAATAGAGCACCCGCGCCTTCACGTCGCCACCATCGATGATCAGTTTTTCCAGCGCCCCACTGATGGCTTCGATCGATCCCTGCACATCGCCTTTGATCACGATCGGCAGTTCCTTGGTCACACCTTCCTGAATGCGGTTGAACATTTGTTCCAGCGAGCCGCGGGCACTGGCGGTTGCCTGTGCTTCACGCTTCTTGCGCTGGCGGAATTCAGCGATTTCGCGGGCCCGGGTTTCACTGTCCAGCACCACAAATTCATCACCGGCCATCGGTGTGCCGTTCAGACCCAGCACCTCAACCGGCGATGCCGGCTCGGCTTTGTCCACCGGCTGGCCACGGTCGTTGAGCAGCGCCCGCACCCGGCCCCATTCACTGCCGGCCACGAAGATGTCACCGACCTTAAGCGTGCCGCGCTGGACCAGGACCGAGGCGACGGAGCCACGGCCGCGCTCCAACTTGGCTTCGATCACCACGCCTTCGGCCATGCGATTGGCGTTGGCGCGCAGATCCAGGATTTCGGCCTGGAGCAGAATCGCCTCTTCCAGCTTGTCCAAGTTGAGCCGGCCCTTGGCCGACACATTTACGGCCAGCAGATCACCGCCCAGTTCCTCGACCACCAAATCGTGCTGCAACAATTCTTGCCGCACACGCTCTGGATTGGCATCGGGCAGATCGATCTTATTGATCGCAACCACGATCGGCACCTTGGCCGCCTTGGCGTGGTGGATCGCTTCGATGGTCTGCGGCATGATGCCGTCGTTGGCAGCGACCACCAGCACAACCACGTCGGTGACATTGGCACCCCGTGCGCGCATTTGAGTAAATGCGGCATGGCCCGGCGTGTCGATGAAGGTGATCCGCCGACCACTGGCCAGTTGCACCTGATAGGCACCGATGTGCTGGGTGATGCCGCCGGCTTCGCGGCTGGCGACATCGGTGTGACGCAGGGCATCGAGCAGCGAGGTCTTGCCGTGATCGACGTGGCCCATGATCGTGACCACTGGCGGCCGCTCGAACAACTCGTCCGGATTATCGACGGCACCACGGATGCCCAGTTCAACGTCTGAATCAGACACACGGCGAATCCGGTGGCCGAATTCGGCGATAACCAGCTCGGCGGTGTCGGCGTCGATGGTCTGGGTGATGGTCGCCATCACGCCCATCCGCATCAAGGCCTTGATCACATCCGCACCGCGTTCGGCCATGCGGTTGGCCAGCTCCTGTACCGTGATCGTTTCCGGTACCACCACCTCACGCGTTACCTTCAGCGTTTCCTGGCGCTGGGCCAAGCGCAGGCGCTCACGTTCCCGGGCTCGACGCAACGCGGCCTGACTGCGCGTTTTTTCTGTATCATCGCCGCTCAGTGCCTGAGTGACGGTCATCTTGCCGCCACGTCGCCGTTCGCCGCCCTTGCCGCGTTGGCCCGGAACCACCTTGGCGACCGCAGTTTTGCTGGCACCGCCCTTGCGGCCACGCTTGGCCTCTTCTTCCTCTTCCTCGGTCTTGGTGCGCGCACCAGCGACCTTGGTCGCCGCAGCGGCAGCAACCGCCACCGGATCGACGGCTGCTGGTATCACAACCGCTGGGATGGCTGGTGCGCCGCGTCCGCCGTTGGTCAAACCGCCTGGGGCACCGCGTCCACCGCCGGCCAAACCGCCCGGGGCACCGCGTCCGCCACCAGCTATGCTGCCCAGGGTCAGGCCAGCCGGCTTACGTCGAGTGTCATCCGGCCGCCGCCGGGCATCTTCCGCCGGCTTGCGTCTGCTGTCTTCCGCTTCCTTGCGCTTGGTTTCTTCTTCCAGGCGACGGCGCTCGGCCACTTCGGCCACAGCTTGCTCCGCCTCATGGATGCGGCGCATTTCGTCCATTTCCATGCGACGCAGGGTGTCGGCATCAAGAGTCTGCGGTGGGGCCGCCGGTTGTTCGACTTCCGTCGTTACCAGCGCGGCATCAGCAGAACCCTCGTCCTCGAACGCCTCGAACGCCTCGATCTCGTCGGGCAGTTCGATTGCGCGCCGCTCCTCTTCGCGGATGGCACCTTGCAGTGCCCGCACCCGCGCCTCGCGCTCTTCCTTGGTCAATTGGCGAATGGTGCCGCCGGTGCTGCGCTGACCGCGTGCCGCTCCGGCACCCTTGGTTGGCAGGCCTTCGGCCGCTCGCCGAGCGGCTGCACCGCCGTCGGCTACGCCGGGCGGAGCGCCTTTCTCCACTGCGCGTTTGCGCTTGACCTCGACCGCCACCTGCTTCGACCGGCCATGGGAAAAGCTTTGCCGTACCGTCGCCGCCTCCGCAGGCTTCTTGATATCAAGCTTGCCCTTGTCGGAGAGGTGCAGCACTTTTTTATTGCGGTCCTGGTCTTTGGTTTCGGTCATCGGTACCCGGGGTGTTTTACGTTAGTCCACTGACCCGGCCGGATTCCGGCCGGGAGGAAGAAAACCCCAGGCCAGTCAGGCACCGGGACTCGATAATTAGGCGATTCGCCAACCCGCCGCAGGCGATGGCGGCATGCACGGTCCGTTCCCGGCCGAGCGCCGCGCCCAGGGCGGAAGCGGTAAAAAGTTCAATCAACGGCAGGCCTCTGGCCAGAGAGCGCAGCTTACTCCGACCATCGTCCGCGCCGTCGGCGGCAGCGAGGAGTGCCGCAACCGGCCCAGCCTTGCCGAACGAACCAGCACGCAGCACACCGCGCACCTTATCAAATCCAGCCACCAATTGCCCGGCCCGACGTGCCAGCCCGATCAATTTCAAGCAACGCTGTTCAAGCAGGGCCACGGTGCGCTGCACCAGATCCGGCTCGACGCGCACGGCCCGCTTCGCCGCACGGACAAACATTCTCTTGGCCACCGCCCGCTCCAGAACCTCGTGTTCGGCTGAAACCCACAATCCACGTCCGGGCAGGCAGCGATCGATATCTGGTACCACCCGGTCGTCGGGATCAACCACGAACCGAATCAGGTCGTCAACCGGACGCACCACCCCGGTGACGAGACAGCGCCGCGCGCAAGGATCTTTTTCATCCTCGCTCTCGATCGCTGAGGTCGCCTCGAAACAGAAATCATCCGTCTCGATTGTGGTTGCCGTCGCTGTTGTCACCGCTCCGTCCGTTCCCGTTCCGTTTGATGTGTTAACTTTGCCTTGAACCCTATACCGAAGCACCGCTGGTCGCGCCCTTGCCGCCGGCTTCTCCTTCGAACCAGTGTGCACGCGCGGCCATGATGATTTCGTTGGCTTCGTCCAACGATGGCCCATCTTTACCCAGCAGTTCGCACAGCTCGTCACCAGCCAAGTCGCCCAGATCGTCCAGAGTCTTAACCCCATTCTCACCCAGCGTGACCAGCATCTCTGGGGTGAAGGCTTCAATCGCCGTCACCTCTGCGCTTATCCCCAGTTCGTGACAGCGATCACTCAACTGTTGATCCCGCGTTTCCAGCCAAGTCAGCCCGCGCTGCTTCAGCTCGTCGGCGACATCTTCGTCAAAACCTTCGATCCTGGACAGATCCTCAGTTTCGCTGAACGCGATTTCTTCGACGGTAGAGAAGCCTTCGGTCACCAGCAGATTGGCAATCACGTCGTCCACATCGAGGGCTTCGATGAACAACTGTGAACGCGAATTGAACTCTTCGTTTCGCCGTTCCGATTCCTCGGCCTCAGTCAAAATATCAATGTCCCAGCCGGTGAGCATCGAGGCCAAGCGGACATTCTGCCCGCGCCGGCCAATGGCCAAGCTGAGCTGATCATCCGGCACCACCACTTCGATGCGTCCGTTTTCCTCGTCGAGCACGACTTTGGCCACTTCGGCGGGAGCCAGGGCGTTGACGACAAAGGTGGCGGCATTCTGAGACCAGGGAATAATGTCGATCTTTTCGCCCTGCAACTCGCTGACCACCGCTTGAACCCTGCTGCCACGCATGCCGACGCAAGCACCGACCGGATCAATCGACGAATCGTGCGATATCACCGCAAGTTTGGCCCGGCTGCCCGGATCGCGAGCCACGGCCTTGATTTCGATGATGCCGTCGTAGATTTCCGGGACTTCCTGGGCGAACAACTTGGCCATGAACAGTGGGTGGTTGCGCGACAGGAAAATTTGTGGCCCGCGCGCCTCTTCTCGCACATCGTGAATCAGCGCCCGCACCCGGTCACCATTCTTGAAGTGCTCACGCGGCAGCAACTCGTCGCGCCGTAGAATTCCCTCAGCCCGTCCCAAATCAACCGTGATGTTGCCGTATTCGACCCGCTTGACCAAGCCGTTGATCACTTCACCGATCCGGTCCTTGTATTCGGTAAACTGGCGCTTGCGCTCGGCATCGCGCACCTTCTGTACGATCACCTGTTTGGCCGTCTGGGCCGCAATCCGGCCAAAATCAATTGGCGGCAGCGGATCGACGATGACATCGCCGACCTTGGCCCCGGCGCGCACGCGCTTGGCTTGGGCCACGGTTAGCTGTGTCGTCTCGTTTTCGACGGTCTCGACCACCTCAATGTAGCGCGCCAGATGAATGTCGCCGGACTTGCGATCGATTCGGGCCCGAATGTCGTGTTCGTGCCCATATTTAGTGCGGCCGGCTTTTTGAATCGCCTGCTCCATCGCATCCAGGACTTCCTCCCGGTCGATGCTCTTTTCGCGGGCGACCGCATCAGCAACTTGCAGCAGTTCCATCAATCGCGCTTTCTGGTTTCGCGTTTCCCGGCTTTTTGGCTCCGGCCGTCCCGACACCTTGGTCGGTTCCGATGCCACTTAACAGTCC
>CAUYTZ010000393.1:0-1161 GCA_963575695.1 uncultured Gammaproteobacteria bacterium
GACGGGACAAAACCGCAATTACCGCGCCCGATCAACTGATCGGAAGGCCAACGACGCCCCCGCATCATGCCCAACATGAGCCGAATTGTCGCGCCCCGGCACGCCATCTCGCTGCCAGCAACGCTTTTCGGGATGTTACGCCCGCTGCTAACCAGGCTAGGGTTTCGTCCAACCACATTGTCTCTACTGTAACCAGTGATTTCTGTGAATTTGGGGTTGACGTAAATAATCTTTCCTTCCGGATCTGAGATCAGGGTCGAGGCCGGGCTGTGTTCCACCGCCAGCCATAACATGCGCAACTGCTCTTGCAAGCGCTGGCGTTCGAGCGCATCAACTTTCACCTGCAAGGTGGCATGACGAAAGACCTCGGCCGCTCTGGCCATGGCCCCGATCTCGTCATCGCGGGTTGTGTCCTCAATCGGACTGCCGGTTTCCCCTCGCGCCAGTTCGTGCAGCACTGTCGTTAGGTTGCGGATCGGACGCAGCACCCGACTGTACAGAATCGAGATCGCCAGCATAAACGGCAACGTCGCGGTGACCATCAGCGCCATCTGAAGACCAAGACTGGCCTGAGCCTCATCCAAAACGTGTTGCAACAGCTCCGGCCCCGGCCCCGGCCCCGATTGGTCGGCCGAGATCATGTGATGCTGTATGTCCCGGTATGTTTCCCATGTCTGATTGATCGCCAGTCCTGCCGTCAGCACATACACCACCCCGATCAAGGCGAAGGCACAGAACAGGGTTCCCCCGATACCTAGCATTCGTTGATGATTTATCCTCACGGCCTGGTTGGCTTTCATGGTGTTTGTTGGTAAAGCTGAAAGAACGCAGCATCGGCCGGGATACGATCCGGTCCGCTCGCAACGATTGAAACAGTGAACGAGCGGGCCGTCAAGCACCTAACGTGGACCTAACTTGAGCCAATCAACCAAATCCATCTGTTTCATGCCTGCGACATGTTGTCGCTCCCCCCAAAAAACGACAAATCTGGCGGCAATTGACTTGCTAAGGACAAACAAAATATACCCTGACTCGCTCAGAAGGCGAAAAACGCTTGCGTTTGGCCTGGAATTGGATTCCCCTCGTTACATGATTCGCGGCGGCTTTTTGACAGCAGAGGATCGGAAAGACCTTATCGAGTTGGCCCGAGACGGGTCAGCC
>CAUYTZ010000394.1:0-2629 GCA_963575695.1 uncultured Gammaproteobacteria bacterium
TCTATCCGTGACGTGGCGAGCATCGCCGACAACAGCCTGGAGTTGGATGCGCTCGCCAGTCTGGAGGAGTCGGAGCAGAAGGCAGCCGTGCAGGCGGTTCTGGATGGCAAGGCCCGCAGCATTCGTGAGGTCGTCCGGCAAAAAGAGGATGCCACCCGTCCACAGGTGACCACCCCCAGTCGACCCAGTGAGGAAGAGAGCAGAGAAACCGGCGATCCACCCGTTCCGAATGGTGCCGTGGTGGCCGGATGCCTTCCGCTTGCCGGCTGAGGATGCAGTCGCGCTGGATACCTCTTCCTCCGCTGACCCTGCGACCCTGCGTGCCAGCGGGAGGATAAGGATCGCGGTGCCGAGGCTGTCGCGGATCGCCAATTTCGATGATTTTGATCCGCTCGCCCAGGAACCGGGAGTGGAACTGATCATGGTCGCGCCCGGACAGTCGATTCCCCACGGTCTCGATGCGATCATCTTGCCCGGAACCAAGGCCACGCTGGCCGATTTGGCCTTTTTCCGCGCCCAGGGTTGGGACACCGATCTGCTGACCTATGCTTGGGCCGGCGGTCGGGTGTGGGGCATTTGCGGCGGTTATCAGATGCTCGGCCATCGCGTCGAAGATCCTGATGGCGTCGAGGGTCCGGCCGGCGGTGCCAGGGGGCTGGGGCTGCTTGATGTCGTAACCGTGCTGGCCGGTCATAAAGTGCTGACCGAAGAGCGCGGCTGGGATTGCCTTACCGGAGCCAGGGTGGCCGGTTATGAAATGCACATCGGCCGCACCACCGGTCCCGACTGCGCGCGGCCGATGCTGCGTCTGGAATCAGGCCGCTTCGACGGTGCGGTTTCCGCCGATGGCCGGGTTCGTGGCTGCTATCTGCACGGGCTGTTCGGGGGCGATTCAGCCCGCGCGGCGTTCTTGGCCGAACTGGGGGGTGCCGCTTCTGGGTTGAATTATCAGGCGGAAGTGGAACGGACGCTGGACAGGCTGGCCGATTACGTCGAGTGCCACATCCAGGTCGATGCCTTGCTGGCAATCGCCGGGGGCTGCTGAGTTCGATTCGACTCATTTCTGATAAAAGTGTGAACAGTCTGTGAACTGGCGCTTGACAGACGGGTATCTGCCATGCAAAATCATGATGGCAAGTAAAGCGGAAGCGAAAATTCGCGCGCGCCTTAATTCGCGCGCGCCTTAGGGGAAGTTTTGTGTCAAAATAGCGAGCAGCGGTCTGTTTTTCTTGCAATAAGCCGACATAACAGAAGGGGGAAACGACCATGCTCGATAATCTGAAAATCGGTACGAAATTGATTGGTATGCAGGCTGTCGTGTTGGTTCTGTTGATCGTGATCGGTGTCTCCGGTATTTTGGGTATGGCCCAGATCAAAGCTGGGTTGCAAACGGTTTATGAGGATCGCGCTGTCGCCCTGGTTCAGTTGGGGCAGGTGCTGGACAGCATTCACCGCATTCGCGGCCATATCCTGTCCGCCAGCGGGGCCGAGAACGATCAGGTCCGCGATGAACTTCTGGCCAGATTTGATGCCGTGGATCAAATCCGCACCAAATTTTGGAAGGAGTATATGGCCACCTATCTGACGCCAGAGGAAGAGGGGCTGGCCAGGAAATTCCAGGGCGACTGGGAAAGCTATGATCGCAAGCGCCAGAGCACCGCGGTTCTGCTCAAAAAAGGGGTGCGGGATCGGGGATTGTTTCAGGCCATTGCTGACGCGGGCGCTGCGTTCGACAAGGCTCGCGACGGCCTTAAAGACCTGATTGGCCTGCAAGAGCGTGTGGCTAAAGAGGAATACGAAAAGGCCAGTGATCTTTATGGCAATCTGCGTACTGGCGGCATCGCGCTGATCCTGATCGCCCTGGCCGCAGCCGGACTGCTGTCATTGTTGGTGTTCCGCTCCATCGCCGGCCGGGTCTCCGAGATGACCGGGATCATGCAGCGGTTGGCCCACGGTGACAATGGCGTGACCGTGCCCAGTGTCGGTACCGGCGACGAAATCGGAACCATGGCCGATACCGTGCAGGTGTTCAAGGATGGTGCCATCGCGATGGAACAGATGCGTGCCGATCAGGAGCGCCAGCGCCAACAAGCGGAACAAGATAAGCGGCGGACCATGAACGGCATGGCCGACCAGTTTGAAGCCAGCGTTAAAAGCGTGGTCACCGGGGTTTCGGCCGCCGCGCGCCAGTTGCAAACCACCGCCCAGCACATGTCAGCCAACGCCGATCAGACCAAACGCCAGAGCATGGCGGTGGCTTCTGCGGCGGAGCACGCTTCGGCCAATGTTCAGACCGTCGCCTCAGCCACCGAGGAATTGACCTGTTCGGTCAACGAAATCAGTCGCCAGGTCAGCGAATCGTCGCGCATCGCCGGGGTCGCGGTGGAAGAGGCCAACCGAACCAACGCCACCATCGCCGGGTTGGTCGAAGCGGCGCAGAAGATCGGCGAGGTCGTACAACTGATCAACACCATCGCCAGTCAAACCAATTCGCTCTTATTGCGATTTTTATTGGTCTGAGGTAAGATGAGGCGTTTTAGCGGGGGTGGTGAAGATGGATGAATTTTCAGAGTGGCTAAGTCGGGTAACGGATTTAACTCTTGAACAACGTCAGATTGTGTTCTACGCG
>CAUYTZ010000395.1:0-1663 GCA_963575695.1 uncultured Gammaproteobacteria bacterium
AGGCGGTGGGGAAACGGGCATGAGCGGCGAACATGGCTTTGAGTGTGTTGACGGTGGTGCCGACTGGCACGCCCTGGCCCGAGCAACCGCCCGACATCGGTGGCCAGAGTCGCGTCGCCACACAGCAAGCGGTGATTACCAAGCAACCACAAGTCGCCGGGCCGGCTGATCGCTTCGACCGGCAGCTCAGGCCGCGGGTATTTTCGGTGTCGTTGAACCATTCGGCCGCCGAAGCCCCCGACACGGCGGCAGCAGGGGCCCCCCAAGCCGTGCCGGTACCGGCCGCACCCGAGCCCCCGGCCACCGGCGAAGACGGCGATCCCCGAACGGGAGGGCTGGAGAGCGGCGGACCCTATGCCGAAACCGCCGCCGCGCGGGAATAAAGGGACCAAGCGTCATGACCGATCTTCAGGTTGCCGACTGGCCGGTTGGCCGGCGAGATGACACAGCTCGAGGATTTCCGCGGCCTCGGCGCGGAGACGGGTGGCCAGCGGCGGCTCCAGCCACGATCACGCCCGCGACCAGGGCAATCTCGTCTTGGCTGGCTTTTGACAACGCCAGATAGCCGCCGGCGGTGAGGTGGATCATGTGCCCGACTTCGACCAACACTTCGGGGACGGCGGTGTAACTGCCGTCCCAAATCCCCTGGGTAAAGCGTTCCGGAGCCGGTTCGACCGGCGGCGGTGCCTGTTCTGGAGCCAGCGGATAGGTTTCCAGGGTCCAGACCAGGCGGCCGGGGTCGAGCCGGCGTCCGGCCTGAATCACGTAATCGATGCCGTCCAGGGTGATCAATTCGTTGGGGCGGAACGTGGCCAGTTCAGAGGTTCGCACTTCGAACAGTGCGGTTTCCGAGATCAACCGCGTGTCATCGAAGCGAACCTCGATGTCGGGGCGTTTGGCGATCACCCGCACGCTGCGGGCCGGGCCGCCGGCCGGGGTGTACAACGCCGGCGCACCGAACTGGCTGAACGCCGCGTCTACCGCCAGCTTCGCGAAGTTCATTGCCCGCCCGTCGCCGGAGCGGAACCAGACGGCGGCCAGCCGGAACGGGGATCACAGCTTGGAGCCAGCGCCCGCAGCTTGGCCAGGGCCGCGTTCGGTCCCTGCTCGCGATAGATACGCAGGATCTCGACCGCGTTGACCGTCTGGCCCCAATTGCCGGCGACGAATTGCACCCCGTCGTGCAACGTGGTGCTGACTTGCGCCAGGCCGCGGAGATTGAACATGGCCGCCGCCTGCGACAGCAGGCCGATGCACGCGAAGGCGACGGTGGCGATGGCGGCGAGATTGGCGGTGACAAAGTTGAACAGTCCGAGTACGGTATCCATAGGATTCACCTCATGAAAAAGACCGCCAAAGGGCGGCCTGGGAAAATAATGAACGGGATGGAACGGTCAGGGATTGAACGCGATGTGATCATGCAACCACTGAATCAACCCGGGCATGCCGGAGATCAGCGCCGCCACCGCAAACGAATAGGCGACCGAGAAGCCGACATAGCCCAGATACAGAAACGGCGGATGGAAGACAAAGCTGACGTTCGGCTGCGGCTGATCCAACAGAGGCACCACAGCCACCTGTTCCCAGCGTTGCAAACGGAGACCAATCTCTTCGCGGACTTCGCGCAATAACGCGGCCTCCACGGACTCCCCCTCGTCGACAA
>CAUYTZ010000396.1:0-16056 GCA_963575695.1 uncultured Gammaproteobacteria bacterium
ATATGCGCAATGCCTTTGCCCTGTCCAAGGTGCTGAGAAGTCGCGGCCTCAAGGTGCTAATGGCCCAAGACGGCCACAAGGCGCTGACTCAGCTCGACCAACATCCAGACATTGATCTGGTGCTGATGGATATCATGATGCCGGGCATGGATGGCTATGAGGCCACCCGCCAAATCAGGGCCCAACCGCGCTTGCATAAGCTGCCGATTGTGGCCTTGACCGCCAAGGCGATGCCGGAAGACCGCGAAAAATGCCTGGAAGCCGGGGCCAATGATTACCTGACCAAACCGGTAGACCTTGATCGGCTGTTCTCGATGATGCGGGTGTGGTTGTGCCCATGATGGCTAATAAGTTCACAAGAAAAGAAGGGGGCTGGGGAATTCATTCCCCAGGCGAGTTTGGGCGGCAGCCCAACTGTGGCATACGATTCAAGGGGACGCAGGACAAAGCCGCCAGGGTGCGCTGAAACACCTGCGGTGCCCCCTTCATCAGTCCTTCCATTTTGGTGATATTTCCGGCCTTGGTCGCCCGCTCCAGACCCAAAGCGTGCAGCCGGAGCGCCGCACAGCCGAGCGCACTGGCTGAACTCTTGAGCATGTGCGCCGACCGACCGATCCCGTTCATGTCGCCAACCTGCCAGGCCTGTTCCAGTCGCTGGCCAAGCTCGGTCAGCGAAACACAAGCGGTGGCGATGATGTCGCCCAGCCTTTCCGCCCCCAGATCAGCCCGCAGCGACTCGACAACATCCCGGTCCAAAACCGGCGGCGCGTTGTTTTCGACTTTGGGCAGAGTCACTGTCATTGACATATTTACCTTCGGCGACCAGGGGCACCTAGCCCCCGGTCGCGATCGATTAGCGAAAGGCGTGGGAGGCCTCTCTGCGGCCTTCTTCGTAGACTTCCATGGTTTCGATAAAGTAATCAAAGTAGCCAAGGCTAGTCTTAATTTCGATCGGCTTCACTTTAACCTTGTGCATCGGACGACCGTTCATGGAAATGCCGGGGTTGGCACCGATGACCTTGTTCATGCTGTCGATCGCATTAACCTGGGCGGCATAGGAACCATTGAACCACAGCTCCGTCTGAAGATCCAAGGTCTCCAACTGGTTACTCGGCATACGGTCGGTAAAACGCTGGTTAAGTGGCCGCACCGAATAGATGGTTTCAAACTCGTGCAGTTCGCTCAAGATCATCTGGCGGTGATAAGCCCCATCAACCAGCACCCGTTGCCGTTTAATGTTGGGGTCGTAAACCTTCCAGTTAAAGCCATAGGCAAACAGCCGCAACGCGGCCTCAACCGCGACATCGTTGATGCCATAGAATTTGACTCGCGCGTTGCCGGCACTGTGACCACTGCGGATTTTTTTAACATCCAGCCAGCGGGCGGCAACCGCGTTGATAAACAGCAGTTCTTCACCGGTGCCGGGATCGAAGGCATTGAATGCGACTCCGATCTTGCTCGTATTCAGTAGCGCGGCAATTTCCTTGTATTCTTGCGGCGGGCGGGTTGGCCGCGAGGTCTTTGCCGGCATCAGCCGATCGGCCATGTCATTGGCCCAGGCGGTCATCGAGTACGGATTGGCAAGCAATTCTGGCGACGGGCACTGGAACAAAGCGCGGATTTTGGCGGCTTGGGCCGGTTCAAAGATGCCAGGCAGGCCAGTCAGCCCCAGTATCGCCTGATTAAGCGGCTTCAACTCTGGTGGCAACAGATCGGTGCTATCGGCAGCTTTCTGTGCCAAGCCGCGAAGATGATCGATGCGCGCGGCTGTGTTCACGAATTCATTTTTGTCCAGGGTGCGGATATACTCCGCCGTCCACATAATGCCGCCGGATGAACACGACATAAATTCTGGTTCTACACCCTGCTCGATCGCAGCAACCAAACTTCCGGCTAGGTAATTGTTAAATCCCCCCAGCCCACCCAGAGAAAAGGCGATATTCTTATTTCCGTGAAGATTAGAAATCTCAAGTTCGGTCGGCCCTGGAGCGGGAATTAACTGGCGTTGGGACGAGGTTAAGGACGAGGTCATGGCGGTTGCCTTCGTGGTTATCGATTGTTTCAGGTGAGAGCGGATAAGCCAACGGTTTGCACGCTCCTCAATGAATATAAACTTCCAAGAATGATATTAGGCAACGCCTAGACGGACAAGATAAATCCATTGCTTCGCTGCGAATCATCCTTCCGCACCATAGATCAAAAGCTCAGGTTTTATGAAACCTCGAAGACAGATCCCTATATTACTGATCACATATACCTGTGTATGCGAACGAGGGGACTCACCCACCCCCCCTGAAGAGGGCCAATTACGGCCTTACCGGCACCGTGGGTTTACGAGCCTCGGTGATTCGGGCCGGCGGCGGCACTTCCGGTGGACGCCGCACCGCACGCAGCAGTTCCTGGTCGCGGTTATAAATGTCTTCACGAAAATTGGCGACTCCGGCCTCGTCCAGCCATGCGGTGCGATAGAGCAGATAAACCGGTATCGGCGAGCGCAGACTCACGGTCTGAGTTACCCCCTTGTCAAGCGCACGTTGGCGTTTGGCTGGGGTCCAATCCGGCATATCCGAGAGCAAATAGTCGGCTAGAACCAAAGGCTTGCCCAGGCGCACACAACCAGAGGAAAAAGTGCGGCGGGTATTTTCAAACTTCTCCCGGTGGGGGGTGTCGTGAAGATAGACATCATACTGGTTGTCGAGATTGAACTTAACCAGTCCCAACGAATTGTGCGGCCCGGGGTCTTGGCGCAGGCGGAAACGGCTGATGCCCTCGCCCACCGCTGGCCAGTCAACCTGAAGCGGGTTGACCACGGTCGCATCGGCACCCCAGCCGGAATAAACCTGAATTCCCAGCGACTGGAGAACTCCGGGATCTTTCAACAATTTGGGCAGGAAATCTTCCCGCGCCAGCTTGGGCGGCACGGTCCAGGTCGGGTTGAGGATCAGCGAGGTGATGCGGCTGACGAAAATCGGCGTCCGCCGGACCTTGGTGCCGACGATCACCGGCATTTGCTCGACCACCACGCCATGATCGACCACAACCAGATCAAAGCCAGCAATGTTGACCTGAATGTGACGCTGCCCCAGTGAATCCGGTAGCCAACGCTGGCGTTCCAGATTGGCGCTGATCCCATCGATTCGCGCGGCAGGGGTAACGTTCATCGCCGCCACCGTGCGTGCGCCGATTACGCCATCAGGCTCCAACCCGTGCCGGGTCTGAAAGCGTTTGACCGCAGCCAGTGTCGCTGGGTCATAGACCTCGGCTTCCTCGGCCGTGGCTACCGCTTCAGGGTTCAGGCCATCGGTTGCCGCCAACCGTTTACGAAGCGAAGGCAGAGCCGGATCGCTCATTCCGGTCTCTAGCTTAGGGATTTGCGGCGCGCGAACTCGTGGCCAACCACCGGCGGCGGCCAAGGCCCGGGTCTCGGCCAGCAGCTTGACCAGATTCGTGTAGACCGGGTTTTGCGGCGCATGGCGAACGGCGAAGGCTCGCAGATCGGGTGCGGTCAACGCCGACAGAGCGACCGCGACCGCATTCACCATCGGCGGCTTAATGGAAAACTCGCCGTTGATCGCAGATGGAGCCACCCGACCGGAGCGAAGATCGGCGAAATAGCCGATCAGGCCGTCGCTGAGCAGCAATTCCAACTCCGCCCTCGCCACCACATCAGTGGCCGACGACAGGGAGTCCAGCCGCGCCGCGATCACACCGGCATGATAATCGGCCGGAACCAGGCCATCGCGTCCCGCATCAACCAGCAGCGCCAGAACGTTCCGCGCCACCGGCTTTAACCCACCGTCGGTCGCGAACCATGGCGAAGCCTGACGCCGGTGGTCATAGAACGAGCGCAGCCGGGCCAGATTGAGCGGTATCCGGTCGAGATCGCGCGCCCCCCCCTCCCCCGCCAGACGCGCGGTCAGCGCCTGAGTGAATGTGGCCGGAGTCGCTGTCACCGACACGGCGCGCACCGCCGCCGATCCAAATGCCGACTCGGCACCAGCCGATCGTACGGCACCAAAGGCAAGGACAACCAGGGCGAGATTAACAATCAAAACTTGCACAGATTTCAACACTTTTACCGCCCTGGCCCAAGAACCGAGTTCGATGCCAACACCTTTGGCTGCAATCCGATCATACAGCGATTCGCCTCCAACCGAACCGAACTCAGCCCAGAGTTTTGCCATCGTGACATATCAGCAACGACAATTTTCCCCCAGACACTGTTTTCCTGGTGCGCGATCTTCAGTCTTCAGTAACGAATTCAGCATCATCATGGAGCGTCCCGGAGTGTTACATCAGCCGAACCGGCGGCGAAGAGGTGGTATGACTCCCGACCAACTCGCTGAGATACTGGAGCGGCACTGCCGCTGGATCGAAGGTCGCCCTGGTGGAGCGCGCGCCAATCTGGCGCTTGCCAACCTGGAGGGCCATGATCTTGCGAATATCGATTTGCGCTCCGCGCGCATGATCGGGGCCAAGCTGGCCAAGTGCCGCCTACACGCCAGCAACCTTTCCGGCGCTGATCTGTTCTGCGTCGATCTGCGCCGCGCCGACATTTCCAGCGCCAATCTGTCCAAGGCCAATCTGCGCGGTGCGCGGCTGCGTGCGGCCGACTTTACGGGGGCCAATTTGCGCGGGGCCGATTTGCGGGTTGGTTCCTTGCTCACCGGCTCGCGGACACCCCGTCTGCCGCCGGGTGAAGGGGGGGGGGCTGGTTCCGCCGATGCCGCCACTCTCACCGGCTCGCCGGTCGATTTGGCTGGAGCGGTGTTGCGGCGGACGGTGTTGACCGAGGCCAATATGGCCGATTGCTGGCTGTGCAATGCCGATCTGTCGGAAGCGATTCTGATCACCGCGAACCTGGCCAACTCGCGGCTTAACGGTGCCAATCTGTCCGGGGCCAAGGTCATGGGTGCCGTCTTCCGCAATGCCGATCTGGTTGGGGCCAAGATCGCCAATTGTGACTTCACCCAAGCAGATATCACCGGAGCGGTCTTCACGACGCCGCTGGACACTCTTGGCCTGGAACTGGTGCACAAGATCTATGATCATGAGCGCTGGATTCTAAGTTTCGGCCAAAAGGGCGCACGAGCCGATTTAGATGGGGCCGATCTGCGCCGGGTCGATCTGCGTAACATCAACCTCAGCGCCACCAGCCTACGCGGGGCTTGCCTATCGCAGGCAACTTTGGCCGGGGCACGGCTGATCATGGCTGATCTGTCCGGTGCCAATCTGGAAAACGCCAATTTGTCTGGTGCGGATTTGTCCGGTGCCAATCTGGGCTATACTTGCCTGCGTGGTGCCGATTTGACTCATGCCCGGATGGGACCGGCGGAGATCCTCGATCCATCCGGCCGTCCGACCGGTCGAACCTGGGCTTCCAATCTGGTCGGGGCCGATTTGCGCTATGCCCACCTAGAGAATGCAACTCTGGCTGGTGCCAACTTGGGTAATGCCAATCTGAATTTTGCCGATCTGGACGGCGCGGATCTAACCGGAGCCAGACTGGTTGGGGCGATGATGCCATCTTGATACCGGCCCTCTTGATCTCTACGGCGAAAACAAAACAATCTTCGGTGAAAAAATCATTGGAACCGGGTGGCCCGACAGGTACTGTGCCGCCTTGGGTCAGGCGTGCATGGCCAGTTTCCCACCGCTTGAAATGGGGAAGCGCCGCCGCCGACACCCCTTCGCACCCGCTTCCCGCTATCGATCGATCCCGGGTTGTTTACGGAGCGGAAGGGAAGACGCCACAAAACTTGGGGCTGGATGAAGTCGGATGAGACAGGGACCGAATGCCAGGCGCTCGCGCGGCCGTGGTAACAATCGCCGTCAGAGCGTGCCCTTGCGGCACCAGACCTTTGACAGTAATGGTCCCGATGTTCGCATTCGGGGCAATGCCTATCAGATTCATGAAAAATACTTGGCATTGGCCCGTGATGCCGCTTCAGCCGGCGACCGGGTGGCGGCAGAAACCTGCCTTCAGCATGCCGAGCACTATTTCCGACTTATTAGTGCATTCGAGGAGACCCAGCAGGGCGAGGCCTCGCAGCCCCAGCCCCAGCCCCAACAACCCCAGCAGCAACAGCAGCGCGGCCGTAATCCTCGGGCTGAGGGTGGCGGCAATGGCCAGGGCTTCCCGGTGAACGCCCAGAATACCCAGAATAATCAGAATACCCAGAATAATCAGAATAATCAGAACGGTTCAAACGGTTCAGACGACGATGATGACGACGATGACGACGACATTCAGCCGGCGGTAGTGACCACTCGGCCGGGCTATGGTCCACAGCCGTGATTTCGTCTGCGCGACACGATCAGACAGCGTTCGACTCCGGCCAAGTCCCGGCGACGGCCGCTGACCGTCATACCGGCTGCTGACAGAATCGCCGCAACCGAATCGCCTTGATCGACACCGTGTTCCAACACGGCGACGCCATCCGTGGTTAGCACCAGATTCATCAGCAGCGGTGCCAGGATTCGATACGCGCCCAGGCCATCGCTGCCCCCGGCCAGGGATCGCCAGGGATCGTGCGCGACAACCTCCGGTGCCAGTCCGGCGATGTCGCCATCCGCAATATAGGGCGGATTGGATACCACCAGATCGAAGCCGTCGCCGCAGACCCGTGCTGGCACAAGGTTGCACCAATCGGCGCCTATCCAGGTGACGCGCCCGGCCAGACCCAATCGCTCGGCGTTGGTCGCCGCCGTCGTCAGGGCCCCCGGCGCGATATCCAGACCAACCCCGATGGCATTGGGAAGTTCGTGCAGCAGTGCCAGCAGCAGGCAGCCGCTGCCGGTGCCGAGATCCAGCACCCGCAACGGGCGATGCCGTCGCGACTCGAGTTCAGCTAGCGCCGCTTCGACAATGGTTTCGCTGTCCGGACGCGGGTCGAGTGTGTCGGGGGTGAGGACGAAGTTCAGGCTCCAGAACTCTCGCCGGCCCAGAATGCGCGACACCGGCTCGCGTCCCGCCCGCCGCTCGATTAAAACCCAGGCCGTTTTGACCGCATCGTCCGGAACCAGGTGTTGGGAGCGAATCAGCAACCCGACCCGGTCCAGTCCCAGGGCATGGCCGATCAGCAGGCGGGCATCAAGTTCCGGCGACTCGACGCCGGCTTCGCACAAACGACCGATCGCCCGGCAACACAGGGCATGAACGGTGGGCGGGATGGGGCTAATTTTTTACCACCCGTTCGCCCGCCGCGCGCAACAGCGTCCCCAGCGGCGTGTGCAAATGGGGGTTGGTGGCCAACACCGATCCGGTGCCAAGCGAATTGCGCCCGCCACCGATTTCAGTGACGAAACCGCCAGCCTCGGTCACCATCAACAACCCAGCGGCGATATCCCACGGTTTCAAGCCGGTCTCCCAGAAGCCGTCATAGCGGCCGGCGGCAACATAGGCCAGATCGAGCGCGGCCGAACCGAAGCGGCGAACGCCCGCCGTTTCGGCCATCACCGCCTGAAGTTGAGCCAGAAACAGGCCGTGGTTAGGCTTGCCTTTGAACGGCGCACCAGCGGCGATCAGCGAATCGTCCAGCTTGCGCCGTTCCGATACCCGCAACCTCTGGGCGTTGAGATAGGCACCGACGCCTCTTTCCGCCCAGAACATCTGGTCGCCGATCGGCTCATAGATCACGCCGGCGATAATCTCACCATCCCGCTCTAGACCGATCGAGATCGCCCAGTGCGGCAGCCCGTGCAAAAAATTGGTGGTGCCATCGAGCGGATCGATGATCCAGCGGTGGCTCTTATCCCGGCCCTCGACCGTTCCGCCCTCTTCCAGCAGAAAACCGAAATCGGGCCGGGCCTTGGACAGCTCGGTACGCAACGTCTTTTCCGCCTTCAAATCGGCGGTGGAAACGAAATCGGCCGGACCCTTGCGTGAGACCTGCAACTGTTCGACTTCACCGAAGTCACGGATCAAGGCTTTGCCGGCACGTTCGGCGGCGCGAACCATAACGTTAATAACGGGTGAACGAGGGACCATAAGGATGAGTCGATTCCGTTGGAGCGAAACAAAGACAGGATGTCAACCTTCGGCGACTGAGTCACCATTCCACGTCAGTTTTTGGTCCACGTCAGTTTTTGGCGCGCTCGGAATAGGTGCCGTCGGCGGTGCTGACCACGATCCGCTCGCCGGTGCCGATATGCGGCGGCACCATCACCCGCACCCCGTTGGACATCTTGGCCGGCTTGTAGGACGAGGTTGCGGTCTGACCTTTGACCACCGGGTCCGCTTCCGTGACCTCAAGGATCACGGTCGCAGGCAATTCCACGCTCAACGGCGAACCTTCAAAGCTCTGCACCGTCACCTGCATCCCGTCTTGCAGGAACACGGCAGGCTCACCGACCACATCGCGGTGGATCACGGTTTGCTCGAAGCTGGTGTTGTCCATGAAGGTGTAATTGTCGCCGTCGGAAAACAGGAACTGCATCTCATGCTCGTCCAGCCGAGCCCGCTCGACCGATTCCTGGGTACGGAAGCGTTCGATGGCCTTATTGCCGGTCCGCGCATCCTTCATCTCAAGCTGCATGAAGGAACCGCCCTTACCGGGCTGCACGATCTGAGTTTTGGTGACCACCCACAGCTTACCGTTATGTTCCATAACGTGGCCGGGGCGCATAGTGTTGGCGTTGACCTTCATGGCGACTACGGTCTCTCAAGCTCTTGGATGAATCTCTGGATGGGTACCGACCCTAGTCAAGTGGTTGGCAAATGGCAACCACCAAGCGACCGCTGGCGGTGGTTCTCATGACGGTTCTCGTGGGCAGAGACGGTGCCGGTTGACTTTGCCGCCGACAACGCTCACGCTGGCCAAGTTCCAAGGGGAGCCCCGGGCAAAGGGGCTGAGACACCACTGGCGGTCGCCGTTTCGAAACGGCACCTGATCGCCCCGTGGGTACCCTGCGAACCTGATCCGGGTCATGCCGGCGTAGGGATAAGGAACCAGTTGGGCCAAACGCGGGCTATGGGCCGCGCATGATCTTGGCCCGATTCCAGTTTCGCCCCCCGTCATTCGGCGTCGTTCGGACCAGTCCCATGCCGTCGTTCGAATTGGGGAGAGACCCACCGATGCCCAAGGATCAGCCCGAAATGCTGCCGGCCGAAATGCTGCCGGTAACAACCGGCGCGCTGCCCGCGTCGCGCAAAATCCACCTGCCGGGAGAACGGTTTCCCGAACTGCGGGTGGCGATGCGTGAAATCGCCCTGACCGACGCCAACGAGCCCCCGCTACGGGTTTACGATCCCTCCGGCCCCTATACCGACGACAGTGCCGAGATCGTGATCAGCCGTGGTCTGCCGCCGCTGCGCCGGGAATGGATTTTGGGTCGGGACGATGTTGAACTGGAGCAAACGCCGACCACCCCGGCAGCGGTGACGCCGTGGTCAGGCCGCCGGCCGCTGGTGGCGCGGCGCGGCCAGCGGCCGACTCAGATGGCTTACGCCCGGGCCGGCATCGTCACCCCGGAAATGGAATACGTCGCGATTCGCGAGAACCTGGGCCGAACCGCTGCGGCCGTCCAAAGGGATGGCGAATCGTTCGGGGCCACGATTCCCGATCTGATCACTCCCGAATTCGTGCGCGAGGAAATCGCCCGTGGTCGGGCGATCCTTCCGGCCAACATCAACCACCCGGAAGCCGAGCCGATGATCATCGGCCGCAATTTCCTGGTCAAGATCAACGCCAACATCGGCACCTCGGCGGTGTCCTCCTCGTTCGCCGAGGAGGTGGACAAGATGGTGTGGGCGATTCGCTGGGGGGCCGACACGGTGATGGATTTGTCCACCGGCCGCGACATTCACGGCGTGCGCGAATGGATTCTGCGCAACGCGCCGGTGCCGCTGGGCACGGTGCCGATCTATCAGGCCTTGGACAAAGCCGGCGGCCGGGCCGAGGATCTTAGCTGGGAAATCTATCGCGAGACCCTGATCGAACAGGCCGAACAGGGGGTGGATTACGTTACCATTCATGCCGGGGTCCGGCTGGCCCATGTGCCGCTGACCGCCAATCGCGTTACCGGCATCGTTTCGCGCGGCGGGGCGATGCTGGCCAAGTGGTGCCTGTCCCATCACCGCGAAAACTTCCTCTACGATCATTTCGACGACATCTGCGAGATTCTGGCGCGCTATGACATCGCGATTTCGCTTGGCGATGGTTTGCGCCCGGGATCAATCGCCGACGCCAATGATGCCGCCCAGTTCGCCGAATTGGAAACTCTGGGCGAGTTGACCAAGATCGCTTGGTGTCATGATGTTCAGGTGATGATCGAAGGCCCCGGCCATGTGCCGATGCACAAGATCAAGGAAAACGTCGAGCGTCAACTGGCCGTGTGTCATGAAGCGCCGTTTTATACTCTGGGGCCACTGGTAACCGACATCGCCCCCGGCCATGATCACATCGTCAGTGCCATTGGGGCCGCAATGATTGGTTGGTTTGGCACCGCGATGCTGTGTTACGTCACGCCCAAGGAGCATCTGGGTCTGCCTGACCGCGCCGACGTTAAGGCCGGGGTGATCGCCTATAAGATCGCCGCCCATGCCGCCGACTTGGCCAAGGGCCACCCGGCGGCGCAGGCCCGGGATAACGCGCTCAGTCGGGCCCGGTTCGCGTTCCGCTGGCGGGATCAGTTCACGCTCGGTCTCGATCCCGAAACCGCGCAGGAGTTCCATGATCAGACTCTGCCGGTGGAAAACGCCAAGATGGCCCATTTCTGTTCAATGTGCGGGCCGAAGTTCTGCTCAATGAAACTGAGCCACGAGTTGCGCGAAACCGTGGCGGCGGGCATGGCCGCGCAGGCGGAGGCGTTCCGCGCCGGCGGGGGGGAGTTGTATGTCGAGCAGGGGGCTGAGGTATAGTTAGCCTTCGGCGACCAAGGGGCTTTGCCCCTTGAAACCCCACCAGGGGCGCAGGCCCCTGGACCCACTTCATTTGGGATGGTAATGCGTTCCATCAGGTCGGGGGGCCGGGGGTAAAAGCGGCGGAGAACTCGGGTACATGAACCAGCGCTTCCGGCGATATGTGGTGCTGTGGCTGCTGGTTCTGGCCACCATCTGGCTGGGTGACAGCTTCGTGCGCGGCGTTCTGCTGACCGCTGACCAGCCACGACCGATTACGCCGCGTGGCTCGCTGGCCGATTTCGAACGGCATACGGTGGAGTTGTTCGCCCAAGCGGCACCGTCGGTGGTCTACATCTTCACCGAAAGCGGAGTCGGCGAACGGCGCACCGGCGGCACCGGCTCTGGCTTCATTTGGGACGGTGCCGGCCATATCGTAACCAACTATCATGTGGTCGAAGGCGCGCAGCGGGTGGCGGTCCGGCTTGATACCGGCGAGGCGATTGCCGCGCGTGTGGTTGGCACCGCGCCACATTACGATCTGGCCGTGCTGCGCTTAAGCGAAAATCGGGCCCAGTTGAAGCCGTTACCGGTGGGCAGTTCGTTGGAATTGAAGGTCGGCCAGGCGGTTTACGCCATCGGCAATCCCTTTGGTCTCAGCCGAACCCTGACCGTCGGCGTGATCAGCGCGCTTGGTCGCCACCTCCCCACCGCCAGCGGCCGCGAGATCGTGGGCGTGATCCAGACCGATGCCGCGATCAACCCCGGCAATTCCGGCGGACCGCTGCTCGATTCGGCTGGACGACTGATCGGAGTCAACACCGCGATCCTGTCCGAGTCCGGCTCCTCCTCCGGCATCGGCTTCGCCATTCCAGTCGATACCGTCAACCGTGCCGTGCCGGCCCTGGTCCGCAACGGCCGCGCGCCCACCCCTGGCATTGGCATCGTGATCGCGCCTGAAGAGCTGTCGGGCCAATATGGCGTAGCCGGGGTCATGATCGCCGAAGTGAAGCGCGGCTTGGCGGCGGAGCGCGCCGGCCTCCGCGGCATTGATCGCTCTAGCCGTCGGCTAGGCGATGTCATCACCCATGTCGGGCGGAAATCAGTAGCCAGCTTTTTGATCTTGCGCTGGCGTTGGAACAGATCGGCATCGGCAATCAGGTGGAGTTAACCATCATGCGTGATGGTCGGCAGATCAAAGTGACGGTGACGGTGATGGATATTTCCTGAACGCTGGTTTTCTGGCCCCAATGGTTTAGGAAAGCTGATAGTTTCGTCCCAAATAAAGTGGGTCCAGGGGCCTCCAGGCTCCTGGTGGGTCCAGGGCAAAGCCCTGGTCGGGGGTTCGGGGCAAAGCCCCTGACAAACCTGTCAGTCTCAACGCTTACTGGTATAAGGTCAAGGCGGAGCAAGCGGTGGCTGCTTCCAGGCAACTAGGGGATGGGCAATGGGTAACACAGCCACGCTGACGACGACGCGACGACTGTGCATCGCGGTCGGTGGTTTGGCGGTGGTCCTGGCCGGGTTGATCCTGATCAGCGGAGAAGCGGGACCGGTCGCGGTCTGCGGTGCCGTGGTCGGGTTGGTCGTGGCTGCGGTCGCCGTCGTTCTTTATCGCCATCTGGCGGCGCTGGAGCGCACCCTAACTAAAGCGTTGGCCGTCTGCCGGCTGGCCGCCGACAACCCCCAATCACGCATCACCGACATCGACCAGTCCGGAGTGGTCGGTGATTTGCTACGGACAATCAACCAGGCCCTCGATCATGCCGCAGGGATCACTCATGATGTCGAAATCGCCAATCAGTCTTTGCGGGAGATGGCGGTCCGTAATCAGGATCAGACCGAGTATGGCCACCTTATCGCCGAACGGGTCGAGTCTGCGGCCCAGGGTGACTTGAACCATCAGACCGAAAGTGGCCAGACCGAAGGCAACGACAAGCGTAACCTGGAACGCCTGCGTGCCGGAGTCACGGATCTCATCGCCAAGACAAATAGGGTGATGATGGCGGTGGAGGACGTGCTCTCGGCAATTACCGCTGGCGACCTGACTCAGCGAATCGATGCCGACCTCGCCGGAAGCTTCGGCCGGCTCCAGACCAACACCAACGCCATGGCCGAACGACTGGCCAACACCTTCGCCGACATTGCCAACGCCACCGCTAACATCATGGTCGCCACCGGCGAAGTCGCCGCTGGCAGCACCGACATGGCCGAAATCACCAGCCGCCAGACCAGCCTACTGGCGCAGTTGACCGGGACCATGACCGAAATCACCACCCTGGTTTCCGGCAATGCCGAGCACGCCGACGAAGGCCGGCGGCTGGCATTGACCGCACGCGAGGCCTCACGCGGCGGGGCCGAACTGGCCACCACGGCGGTAATCGCGATTCGAAAAATCGAGGATTCTTCGCGTCAAGTGGCGGAGGTGGTGTCGGAGATCGACGAGATTTCGTTCCAGACCAACATCCTGGCCCTCAACGCCGCAGTTGAAGCCGCACGTCTGGGCGATGCCGGACGCGGCTTCGCCGTGGTCGCGGCTGAAGTCCGACAACTGGCCCAACGCACCGCCCAGGCCAACCGCGACATCAAGCGGATGATGGCCGAAAGCGGAGAGCATGTCGCTGGCGGCGTCGAGCGGGTAACGGCGGTCGGCGCGGCGCTGGCTGAAATCGACCGCGCGATTACGGTGGTCGAAGGAAACACCGCCGATATCGCCCAGTCCAGCCGGCGACAAACCGAAAAGGTGGCCGAAGTTAACGAAGGTATCGGCCTGTTGGAGCAATCAACTCACGATGTCTCTGCTCTGGCCCAGCATGGCGGGCATTCCGCTCAGACCGTCGGCACCGAACTTCAGGCTCTTAATAACCTGATTGAATTCTTCGGTCTTGATGACGGCGACAACGGATAATGCCCACCCTACCTTCGGCGACGCCCACACTGCGAGCGACCAGGAGCCTAGAGGCCCCTGGATCCACTTTATTTGAGCCTGCCTTTATTTCAGATCGCCGTGGCGTGGCGTGGACCGCCCCCTTGCGTTGCGGGCAGGTAGGCATCGAACGCGGCCGCGGCCACCCGCACCATCGGTCGTGCGCATTCCGGTATTTTCAATGTCCGGCCATGGCGCTCAACGATGCCGTCGGCGATTGGCCCCTCCAGCGATGCCAGTTCTCGGTCGAAACTGGCCGGATCGACACCATGGCGCGCGGTAACCACATTTAGATCGACTTCCAGATCGCACATCAGCCGCTCGATCAGATCACGACGCAATGCGTCATCCGGCGTGATGGCGCGGCCGCGCGCGATGGCCGGACGACCATGGGCGATGGCATCCATGTAGTCTTCGACCTTGGTCGCATTCTGAACATAGCCTTGGGGCAAAGCACCGATCGCCGAGGCACCGAAGCCGATCAGCACGCCGGCCGAGTCGGTGGTGTAACCCTGGAAATTGCGATGCAACTGGCCGTGACGCTGGGCCACCGCCAGCGAATCATCGGGATGGGCGAAGTGGTCAAGGCCGATCGGAGTCATGCCGCCGCGAATCAGGGCATGGGCGATGGCGGCGAACTGGCGCCAGCGGTGGGTGCCGTCGGGCAGGGCCGATTCGTCCAACCGCTTTTGGTGCTTCTTCATCCATGGCACATGGGCGTAGCCGAACACCGACAGCCGCTGCGGGGCCATGGTCAGCGCAATTTCGGCCGTGCGCCGACAACTGGCTTCGGTCTGGCCGGGTAGACCATACATCAAATCCAGATTGATCGCGCCGATTCCCGCCGCACGCAGCATGGCCACCGACTCGCGCGTCACCGATTCCGGCTGGACCCGGTTGACCGCCCGCTGCACGTCGGCGTCGAAATCCTGCACCCCCAGGCTGGCACGGTTGATCCCAGCCTGGGCCATGGCCGCCACATGCGCCGCCGTCAGCCGACGCGGGTCGATTTCGACCGCCAGTTCAGCATCCGCCAGAAGCTCGAACCGTTCGCGCAACATCGTCATCAGGCGCAAAAAGTCTTCCGGTTCAACCAGATTGGGCGTACCGCCGCCCCAGTGGATATGGCCAACCTTAACCCGGCCGGGCAGCGCGGCCGCGACCATGGCGATTTCCTGGTGCAGCGACTCAAGATAACCCATCACCGGCGGATAGGCACCGACGATGCGGGTGTTGCAGCCACAGTACCAGCACAGGGTTTTACAAAACGGAACATGGAGATAGAGCGAAACGACGGTCCCGGGGGCGATGCCACTCAGCCAACCCAAATAGCTGTCGCCACCGACGTTGGGAGAGAAATTGGGTGCGGTTGGATAGCTGGTGTAGCGCGGCACCCGCATTCCATCGTATTTGGCCAGCAACTCGGCGTTCATCGTTCAAAGGTCTCCGGACGGGTACGGCAAGCAGGACCGGATGATATCCGGCAGACAGACAGACAGACAGGATAGAGTGTTGGTACGATGATGGAAGAGGGCTTTTTGATTATGCTGGCCAGCTTTACCGGACGGTCCTGGTCATGAGCGCCGCCCGCTTCCGCCATCGCTTCGCCTGGGGCAGCGCGGCACTGCTGGTGCTTGCCTATGGCGCTTACCTTGCGCTGCTGACACCGACGATCAAACTGATGCAGTACGACAGCGATGGCTACCTGGGCTTCAATTCCCAGCGCACCGCTGGTTATCCGCTGCTGCTCAAGACGATCGTTGGTCTCTTCGGAACCCCCGCTGCGGTGCCTCCCGTACAACTGGCGCTGTATCTGGCTGCGGCTTGGTTCCTGGCCTTGTCGCTGCGACGCCTGACCGGCTCCCCCCTACTGGCGGCGGTGGTGTTGGCAACGGTGACGCTAAACACCGAAGTGGTCAAATACTGCTTCATGATCATGACCGAAGCACCGTTCATCACCTTGATTATGTTGGCCCTGGGAGCGACATGTCGGTTGTTGAGCGGAACCGGAAATGAAACTGGGGTTCATCAAACTGGGGCTGATGGCGGTTGGCGCTGGCTGGCATTGCTGTCGGCTGCTGTCGGCTTCGCGATTGCGGTCCGTCCGGTCGGCTATGCCTTGCTGGTCATGCTGCCGCTGGCGCTCGCGCTGGCCATCGGGCGAGCGACCGGCTGGCGGCGCGCACCGACCAAAGCGGTGATGGCCGCAATCGTGCCGGTGACGCTGGTGCTGGCACTCTCTACCGCCGCTTATCACGACCGCCATGGCCAGTGGCGAACCCAGTCGTTT
>CAUYTZ010000397.1:0-1681 GCA_963575695.1 uncultured Gammaproteobacteria bacterium
CATGCCGCCGATGAACTTCTGCGCGTGTGAATAATCATTGGCCTCTGGCCGCGAGACCGATTTGTGCCGGCAATGGGTGCAGGTTCGGCAGTCCTGGTTCATGCGTGCCGGGTCGTTGACGCCATCGCGAAAGGCGGCCAGCGTCGATCCGTGCCAGATTTGCTCCAGGGTTTCGGTCTTGAACGAGCCGACCGGCCGATAGGCCACCGGACACGGGTACACATCGCCGTTGGGCTGAATCGATAGCCGCCGCCAGGGCAGATAGCAGGGACGGTGGCCAACCTCGCGGGTGTCGGCTTCGTTCTGCTCCAGTGACCCGCTCTGTAGGACCAGTCTAACGCCCTGCGCCTGGGCGTAACTCAGGGCGGAGCGGGTCAGTTCGATAAACCGCTCCGGGGCGTGAAGCGGAATGCGTTTGGCCATGGTCTGGTCATAGGCGATCAGGGATGTGACCTGCACGCCTTCGGAAGCGTCGTGCTCTTTGGCGAAATCGACCGCGCGCGGGATGTCGGCCAGGGCGTCGAGCATGCCGACGGTGGAAATCCGCAGCCTGGGCAGAGGCGTGTTGCGCTGGTGCTTCAAGGCGTTGATCGCCCGCAGGTTGGCCACGACGGTCTCGAACTGGTCGCTGCCCATGTGGCGGGCGTAATCGGCGCGCGTGAAGCCGGTGACCGAGACGGTCAGCCAGTTCAGCCGCCCAACCACGGCATTGATCAAGGCGGGGGTAAACAGGGTAGCGTTAGTGGAAAAATAGGTGTCAATGTCGTATTCGCAAATCCTGTTAAAAATCTTAATGAAATCACGACAAATCAAAGGCTCGTACTTGCTGAACAGCGTAAGGGAGCGCAGGCCGGGCAGCAGGGGAAAGATATTCTGTTCAAAGTCTTCATAGCTTAGTTGGGTTGGATCCTTGACATCAAAGAAGCTGAGATGACAGAAGGTGCAGCGCAGATTGCACTTGCTGGCCAGATCTATGTCGATGTGGACCGGCAACGGCGACGGTTCAAGGTTATGTGGCTGGCCGTCCGTCGCTTGCTCTGTCATGCCGTTCCTCCCGGACCATTGTTCGATCACGCGCGGTGACTGCGGCGGGATCATTTCCAGCCGGTGTCGGCCAGCCTCAGGTTGCGGCGGCCGAACGGAGCCTCAGCATCCCCAGGTTGCAACAGAACTCCCGGCAGATCCTTTGGCCAGGCGCGCGAACCGACCACTAGGTAGGTTCCGACGATGTGCCGCAGGGTGATACTCGCGTCGCGGGCGAGTTCGTTGAGATAGGAGTAGACGCCGCGCCGCTCCCGGCCCTGGGCGATGTAATCGGGAAAGGTGTAGAAATCATGCCAGGTCAAAATGGCACCGTGCGTGGCCAGGTCCAGCGCGGTCAGGGTGTCGGTTCGGACGCCGTTATAGCTGTGGTCGCCGTCGATATGGATATAGTCATAGCGACCCTTGTGGCGCAGCAGCGCTTCCGGCATGTCGTCCGATTCCGTGCGGAAGATCTGCGAAACCTTGTGGCTGTATCGTGATGTCTTGTAGCAGGTGCCGAACAGTAGGCTGCTGAGTTCGAGCGGCAGGTTGCGGTCGACGCCGGGAAACAGGCTGCGCAGTTCGGCGCTGGGGATGGCGTTCATGTGCGGCGTCATCGTTCCATGGTCCCCTTTTCTCGGTGCCGGCACTTATTCGT
>CAUYTZ010000398.1:0-7635 GCA_963575695.1 uncultured Gammaproteobacteria bacterium
CGCCCAGCCGCAGTCCGGCCAGTTCGAACGAGGTCCGGGTGCGGGTGGAGTTTTCAAAGAACAGATTGACCACCGTTCGACCCTGGAGCTGAGTCGATTTCTTGTCGCGGCGGCGGTTCTGTTCGACGAAGCCATCGGCCAGGTTCAACAGCGGCGTGATTTCGTACGCGCTGAGGCCTTGAATTGCCAACAGGTGACGGTGCGGAAAACGGGGGCGGGCTTCGGCATCGGGCATGGGCGGAATCGACCTGAAGCGTGGTGCAAGCGGGGTAGGGCAGTTTAACCGTGCTTGCCACCAAACGGTAGACCTTGCGTATGCGATCGCTGCTGTCCTGATCGGTGTCTGTCCCCGGTTTGCAACACAGGGAGGCGAATGTTTGCGCCGTCGCCGCCGACTCCGGCGAACACCTTGAAAGTAGGGTTTTTCCGTGGCACTTAGCACAGGTGCTTTTGGTCTTTCCTCCTGCCCGATCCTTGGGA
The DNA here is from genome assembly GCA_963575695.1 of uncultured Gammaproteobacteria bacterium. Classification (GTDB taxonomy): domain Bacteria; phylum Pseudomonadota; class Alphaproteobacteria; order Azospirillales; family Azospirillaceae; genus CAUYTZ01. The sequence goes on from CAUYTZ010000398.1 coordinate 481, forward strand.
TATAGCTAAGTGTTTTGCTCGTACCCCACCATCAGTCTATCGCGCGTTCTGGCTTCCGCCGGGCTGCGGCGGCTGTGGTCGCTGGGGCTGCTGATGCTCACGTCGCTGATTGTGTCGTGCTCGGTGGTTGCGGCTCCGGCCGCTTCGGCCGCTTCGGAGGTTGCGGTTGCGGCTCCGGCCGTGAGCCCAGCGGCGGCGCACACCGTTCCTGGTGACGTGCCGACGGTGATCGATGCTCGTCTGGGGCAGCACCCGGACAAAACCCGGTTCGTGCTGGAGGTGTCGGGCACGGTCGATTTCCGCGCCATGGCCCAGGCCGATCCCTATCGTATCGTGATCGATCTACCGGAATTGGTCTGGCCGGAAAAAACCAGGGTTTCGGCGTTGGGGCTGGTGCGCGCGGTACGTTACGAACCGGGTGAAGCCGGCGCGGCGCGGGTGGTGCTGGTGATGAGCGGCCCGGCCAAAATCCGCAGCGCTTACGTGATGTCGGCGCGGGATAACCATCGTCCCCGGCTGGTGCTGGATATTGGAGAAACCTCGACCGCCGCATTTTTGGGTGAAATCGATAAGCCGTATGGGACCCGTTCCAGCGGACGGACCGCGACTGCGGCCGCGACTCCGGCAGTTCCGATCCCCGTCCAGCCCGTTCCCCCTCCAGCCCCCACAGTTGTCGCGGAGCCGCCGGCCCCCCCTCCGGCCCCGCCGCTGGTTCCTGCCGCCCGGCCGACGATGGCCGGCGTTCCGATCCATCATTCGGCCTATCCGCCCGGGTATGGCCAGTCTGTCTCGACTTTGACCGTCCCGGCGCCGAGTGCCCCGGCTCCGAGTACCCCGGCTTCACCCTCGGCACCGGCGGTGCCTGGGGCGGCGGCCTCGGCCGCTGGCCATGGTGTGATGCTGCCTGTTCCGCCCCCGTCTGCTTCGGCCCCATCTGCTTCGGCCCCATCTGCGGCACAGCAACTGGTTGCGGCTTTGGTGCCGTCGCTACGACCACCGCTGCCGCAGCAGCCGGTGAGGCCGCCGCCGGGGCCAACGGGCAAGCCAATGGTGGTGATTGATCCCGGGCATGGCGGCAACGATCCGGGCGCAACCGGCCGTGCTGAAGTTCACGAGAAGGACATCACGCTGGCCATAGCCCGGGAATTGCGTCGCCAACTGGAAGCGACCGGCCGATTCCGGGTGGCACTGACCCGTGACAGCGATGTCTTCATTCGGTTGCGCGACCGGGTGGCTAAGGCACGGGAACAGGGTGCCGAATTGTTCATTTCGCTCCATGCCGACAGCATTATTCGTTCCGCTATTCATGGGGTTTCGATCTACACCTTGTCGGACAAAGCTTCCGACCGCGAAGCCGGGATGTTGGCGGCCAAAGAAAACCGCGCCGACGCGATCGGCGGCATCAATCTGGCTTCAGAAAACGATCAGGTCGCCAGCATCCTGATTGATCTGGTTCAACGCGAAACCCGGAACCACTCTCATCGCTTGTCCAGTACGCTCCTGCGCGAGATCGGCCACGATTTCACCCTGCTCAACAAGCCCAACCGTTCAGCCGGGTTTGCGGTGCTGACCGCACCCGACGTGCCTTCGGTCCTGATCGAGATGGGCTATCTGACCAGTCCGCAGGACTCGAATGTGTTGACCAGGCCCGAACTTCGGGAGCGGTTGGCGGCGGCGATTGCCCGCGGAGTCGATCGCTATTTCGTCGCTCTGCCCCGTGGCGTGCAGCGGCGCTAGGACGAGGTGGTGTCGAAGCGGGCGGAATGCTGGTCAAAGATAACTTAAATTTCCGTTAAGTATGAGCGCTCTAGTAGAATAAGTTTTGATTCCAGTAAAATTGGATCATACCCCCCTTACCATCGGCCCCAACCTGCGCCACGTTCATGAGCAGGAGGCAACCGAAGCCCGGCTTGGCCGGAAAGTGAGGAGCGATGAGTGCGCCAGTTGTGTTATTTAATGGCACATACGACGAGACCATGGCGCTTCTGGTCGAGGCCAGGAATTACGTGGCCTTCCGTGAAGCGGTTGATCGCAAAAATCTGGCACCCATGGCTAGGTTGCAAGCTTGCTTCGAGTCGTTGCGTGTGACCAGCCGGTTGACCCAGATCATGGCTTGGTTGCTGGCGCAAAAGGCGGTCTATGCCGGAGAAATCAGCGCCGAGCAGGGCGTCGGTGAGGCCTATGCCTTGTCCGGTGGCGGGGTCTGTGACGAGTGCTCCGGGGCCGACAACGAGGATTTGCCCTGTGGGTTGCGCAGCTTGCTTGAACGCAGCTATCGGCTTTACCGGCGTGTGGTCCGGTTGGAGGACATGGTTCGGCGGCATGTGCTTGAGTCTGGGGCGGAAACCGACCACTATCCAGCCGTCGTCGGCATGGTGTGCGGCGGTGGGTTGGCCAGATTGGGCGAGCCTCGGTAGGGATTGCACTTTGGTGCATGGTCCGGCCCGCTTTTCGGCTTGGCCAGGGAATGGGATGATCGGACTCCGGCATGAATGATAAGATGCCCGGCTGCTTCCGGCTTGCCCATCCGCCGGTACCGGTGCCGCCGTTGGCCGTGGTTGTGGCCAACAATATGATTATGGAGGCGGAAACCGCCCACGTTCTACAGACCTGCCAGATGTTGGCCGCGTTTGCCGCCACGGGTCGGCGGGTCAGTTACGTTTGGCCGCATTTCGGCTGTACCGTGCCGCTGCTGGCCGACGCTCCGATCGACCCCCGGCCGCTGGCGTGTTTTGCCCGTTATGGTGCCGCCCGTTATGGCGAGTTCTCCCTGCGTCTGACCGCCGCCCTGAGCGGTCGGGCCTTGCGTGGCCAGCCGGTGATCACCCGCAGCCTGGGGGTTGCCTTGGCCGCGCAAGCGGTTGCGCCACGAGTCGTGCTGGAATTGCATCAGGATCTGTCCCGCACCGCCCGTTTGTCCCTGCCGTTGCTGGGGCCGCGCGTGCGGTTGGTGACGATTTCCGGTGCCCTACGCCAGCATCTGATCGAAGCCTACGGTATCGCGCCTGAGCGGGTGATCGATTGCCACGATGGGGTTGATTATCAGCGCTTTGCCGAAGCGCAGCCCCTGCCACCCGATCAGCGACTGCGACCGCAGACCTGTGGTCCGCTGGTTCATCTTTATTACGGCACCCTGCGCACCGAACGTGGACTGGGCATGATTCGCCATGCCGCTCGTGCCTTGCCCGAACACGGCTTCGTTCTGGTTGGTGGTTCCGCCGAAGTTGCCGCCGCCGCTCGGGCCGACGGGTTGGATCTGCCCAATGTTCACGTCGAGCCGGCCTTGCCTCATGCGCGGATTCCAGCGCTGGTGCGCTCTTATGCCAGCGTCCTGCTGCCCTATACCCGAGCGGTGACCACTTGGCGCTGGATGTCGCCGCTGAAGCTGTTTGAGGTTTTGGCTGCGGGGACGCCAGCGGTGGTTAGCGCGCTGGGGCCGGTAACTGAAGTGGTTGGGCCGGAGCATGCTACCCTGATCGACCCCGACGACCCGGAAACGCTGGTTGCGGCGTTGCGGGCTTTGGAACGCGATCCGTCTGCGGCCCGCGCGCGGGCCCGCGCGGGACAAGCGATGGTGGCCGAACGTTACACTTGGCTGGCCCGGGCCGAAGCCATGGCTCGCTTTGCGGCACTGTGATGCCAGGTTCCGTTCCCAATAAAGTGGGTCCAGGGCGAAGGCGTGGGTGTCATTTGTTAAGCGTAGACAGGCAATGCTGAATCCATAGGGCGGTCAGTTTTTCCTGCATCCGATTTTGATTCAGCCGTTCGCGCAAGCAATTGAAATCCACCCGATCCAATTCCTGGTCTTGGTTAAAACAAGAGAAGACCACGGTTTCTTCGCCGGTAACGGGGTCACGGTGGGTTTGCAGGCACTGGGCGCAGATCTCCTTCATCATGCACTGCATCGGCGAGTTGATCGACCCTAGCGCCAGATGCTTCACTTTGAGATACGGTTTGAGCACGCCGTGGCGGGCCTTGCCGACCGCATCCATCATCCGGTCGGAGCCGATGGCGATGATCCGATCGACTTGATCGAGCGGCAGCGGCGGGATGCCCAAGTCGCCGGCGGCATAAGCGGCCATCGCGGCGACGATGTTGCCGACGAAGCTGGAATCACCTGGGCGATCGGGGGTAAATCCGGGGGCCTGATCGCAGCACCAGACCACATGATCGGCGGCGGCTTCGATCTGTTCAACCTTGTAACGGTCGATGATCTTCTTGTAGCCGGCGAAATAGATCACGCGGTTGCTTTGTTCGCGACAGGCCTGCCCGATCGAAAACAGCACCGCATTGCCCAGCCCGCCGCCGACCAGGCACACGGTTTCATTGTGGGGAATGTGAGTCGGCGCTCCCGCCGGTCCCATCAGCACCACCGGCTCGCCCGGCTTGAGCAGCGCGCACAGGCTGGACGAGCCGCCCATTTCGAGCACGATCATCGACAGCAGACCGCGGCCCTTGTCCACCCAGGCCCCGGTCAGCGCCAGCCCTTCCATGGTCAGCGAAGTGTCGTTGACATGAGGGGCCCGCGATTCGAAGTTTTGCAAACGGTAGAACTGGCCGGGCTGGAAGTGCCGTGCCGCACGCGGGGCATGAACCACGATCTCAATGATGTCCGGAGTCAGCCATTCGACATGGTGGACGGTGGCGCGCAGGGTGTGATTCATCGCCCGTAGCAGTTCACCTGGATTGGCCGAGGGCGCGCGGCGGCGCAGCACCCGGCTAACCACCGGGTAGCCGCGCTTGGCTCCGGTCATGGCCTTGACCACGTTGCCGGAAAAAGACGGGTGCAGATCGCCGAAGAACGAAATCGCGCGGCCGTCCTCGCGTAGTGCCATCAGCACTTGCACCGCTTCCGGCTTGGCCAGCGCCTGCGGCCGCACCGGGGTGCCGTTTTCGTCCAGGGCCTGGAAATACTTGCCATCCAGAGTGATGGTGTCGGGGTTCTCGCGCGCCAACACGGTGTTGGGTTGAGTGCCGGCCGCGACCAGCACCGTGCGCGCCGGGAGAGTCTGCTCGCCTTGGTCCTTGATCACGATCTTCAGTGCGGCGGCATGGCCGAAGCGGTCGACCGCCACCGCCACCGGGGTTGCCTGTTCGACGAAGCGAATCCCTTCCGCCATCGCCAGGGCCACTTCCTCGTGATTGAGGGTATAGCTGGGCGACTCGGTCAGTTTGCGCCGGTAGACCACGGTTGAGCCGCCCCAACCGTCCAGCAGCGACTGAATCTGCGGCTCTCGCCCCTCCCGGGCGGCGGCCTCGCGTTCCGCGCGCAATGCCGCCGCATGGGCCAGGAATTCTTGCGCGATCTCGCGTTCTTCCTTACTCCATACGCCCCATACCGCCGCATCCCCCAAATGCGCGCTCAACAATTCGACTCGGCGGCGGAGTTTTTCCACCTGGACCGGATAGTAGGCGAGCGACTCGGTGGCGGTGTCGATTGCGGTCAGGCCGCCGCCAATGACCACGATCGGCAACCGGACTTGCAGATTGGCCAGCGACTCGGCCTTGGCCGCGCCGGTCAGTTGCAGCGACATCAGGAAATCGGAGGCCTGGCGCACGCCACGGGCCAGACCATGGCTCATCGGAATGATGGTCGGCTTGCCCGCCCCGGCGCACAACGCGATGTGATCGAAGCCGGCGGCAAAGGCGTCCTCAATCGTCAGTCCGCCGCCGAAACGCACCCCGCCGATGATCGCCATTCGTCGCCGCCGTTCCAGCAGCAGGCGGATAATCTTGAGGAAATTCTTGTTCCAGCGCACGGTGATGCCGTATTCGGCCACACCGCCGAACCCGGCCATCACCCGCTGGTCAAGCCGTTCATACAACTCGGCCTCCACGTCGCGAATCGGCCGGAACGGCTCGTGCGCGCCCGAGGGGGCGACTCCAGACAAATCTTCTGGCAGGGGTTCGATCTTCAGTCCATCGATCGCCACCACCGCGTGGCCTTCATTGAGCAGGTGATGTGACAGCCCGAATCCGGCCGGACCTAGCCCGACCACCAACACCTTGTAGCCGCTGTCGGGCAATGGCAGCGGCCGGCGCAGGTTGAGCGGGTTCCAGCGGGTGAGTAGGCCATAGATCTCGAATCCCCATGGCAGCTCCAGCACGTCTTTAAGCGTGCGGGTCTCAACCTGGGGAATATCCACCGGTTCCTGCTTTTGATAAATGCAGGCCTTCATGCACTCGTTGCAGATGCGATGGCCGGTGGCGGCACAGAGCGGATTATCGACCACGATCATGGCCAGCGCCGCCAGCGGCCACCCTTCCGCCTTCAGCGTGTGCATTTCGGAAATTTTCTCGCCCAGCGGGCAGCCGATGAGCGTGACCCCGAACGGGGTTTTCTGGAAGTCGTTGGTCTTACGTTCACGCAAGCCCTTGGAACAACTATCTTTGCCCTGGTTGTGGCACCAGATGCAGTAATTGGCTTGGTCCAGCGCGCTCGTCAGATCGCAACCCCGGTCGGTCAGGTCGAAACCCTGGCGCTGCCGTTGATGGGACAAAGGCATACGCAGACCGGTTACGCCCTCGGCGAGGACCACCGTTTCGACGGGTACCAGATGATCGTGATCCAGTTTGTGTGGGGTTTGAAACAGAATCCCGGCACCGTGGCGGGTCCGTCCGGCCGGGCTGTGCAAGGCCCAGGCGGCGTAGCGCGCCGCCGTGGATAGGGCGGCGGCATGGGTCGCGTCGTCCTCGCTCCAGCGGATAACGGCGGTGGCGAAGGCCAGTTCATCAAAGCCGGGGCCGATAAAACCGGGGCCAATCAACGCGGCCAGCTCAATGGTCAGGGCCTCGCCATCCAGCGCCGCAGCCTGGTCCGGCTTCAGCTCCCGCGTGGCGCGGCGCTGCACGAACAGCCGCTTGCACCGATACAAGGGTGCCAGTTCCGTGTGGCGGCCAACCAGTTGGCCAAGAGCATCTTTGATTGGAAATAGCTCGGCGATGAAGGTTTCCAGATGCGGTGCCAGCTCTAGCAGCAAGGCACTTTCCGCCTTGGCCTCTAGCGCGTCCGGGGCGGCGCGGGCGATGGCCAGCCGTTCAGCCAGCGCGGCGTTGGCCACGGCGACGTAAGCGCAAAATCCCTGATCCAGGCGAACCAAACCATCGTGTTCGTACAAATCGGAAAAGCTGAGACCCAAGCCCAAGCTCAAGCCC
>CAUYTZ010000399.1:0-6015 GCA_963575695.1 uncultured Gammaproteobacteria bacterium
ATTTTGATTTGACAAGAAAAGAAAAGGCGCCACCGTTGCAATCCACACCACACCCTATGCATGCGGTTCACATTCAGCAGCCCGGCGGGACTCTCTCTTAACTCTGCCCCTTAGCTGTCCTAACAGTGGGGTCCACCTCACTCCGCGCCAAGTTCACTCAGCACGAAGATCTGCGCGAACTGCTCCTTTCGACCGGCGATGCCAAGCTCATTGAGAGCGCGACAGTGGACAACGAAGTCAACCGCCTATGGGGCGAGGTCAACGGGGTTGGTCGAAACATGCTTGGCGTGCTATTGATGGAACTGCGAGCTGATTTGCTCGGGGGGGATGCCGGTTTTATCTCGTCACAGGCGAATCGGAGGGCCCCTTTTTTTGCCGCAGAACCTTGCGGACGTAGTCCGCTCCTCGGTGCTTGAAAAGCCCGCGAGCACCGGCGTAGGCGCAATTCGCCGCCGCGATCCGTTGGCCGGCAATCACGCCCTCCAGCAGTTCTGCTACCTTTAATTCTGTGCGCTTAAGCCGGTTGGCCAGCACCCAGTCAATAATGCCTACACTGACCATGTCTCCTGATCCGCAGGTGTCAATGACGGCAGGGGCGTCGATCGCCTTGCACCAAGTGGTGTCGCTCCTATCGCTGATCTCAAGGCCGGCGGCGCCATAAGTGACGATCCTCAGGCATTTGGCGCGGAGCTTTGATAGGCGGTCCCCGAGGCGGTCATTCGAGTATTTAAGGATCGAGCACATGGAGAGCGCTTCGGTGAAGAGGTGGGCCTCCTTAATGTCGGATGGCTCGAAGAAAATGACGGCTCCGGCGTAACTTGCCATCTTCATAGCCCTCAACGTGATCTCGGAAAGGCGGTCAACGTAAAAGACGCTGCAGTTGGTCAGCACCGAGAACGCCGATGCCAGCTCCCCTTCCCCGATGGGGCGGTAACGGGGAAGTTTCTCCTTGGTCTCAGGACAGGCGAAGCTGAAACTGTGCTGCCCCGTTGCCGTGTCGAGCTCCTGCGCGAGCACCGGCGAGCGCAGGCCCGGTCGCCGGTGAATGTATCTCACAACTGCGCCGGCTTGGCTGAACTCATTGACGAGTCTTTCGCCCTCGCGGTCGTCCCCGGGCGCGACGTTACGCTGGAGCATGGCGAGCGAGACGAGCACGTTTCCACACGACCCGCCGAGCGTCTCGCCAGTCAAATCCCCGTCTGTATACAAACGATCCAGAACGGTGAAGCCGGTGCCGGCCACATCGATATGCCAGTCGGGAAAGCGGTTCGGATCGCGCATATTCATTTAACACCATATCGTCAGCGGCTGTCGAGCGCGAGCGATGCCACATCAAGCCGAATCCGCCCGTCACCCGATGGTACTAGAACTCGGAGCAGCTTGAGAAGGGCTTCTGGGCCGGCTGGTCTGGCACCGAATAGCGACCAGCAGCCGGTCGCCAGCCCGCATACCTCACCCACGCTGATTCCGAACGCATGGGCAAGGAATGCGTGGTCATTGCCGTTCCTCGATCCGCTGTCACCGAAACAGAGTATCTCGGCCCCAGGCCTCATATTGGCCTTCATGGCCTGCACGACAACGAGCTTGCTCGATGCTGCCGGCACAATGTCGTAGCTGTGACCAGATCCCACGAGGCGGACACGACCCCCGGCCAACGCGGGACAGGCGGTGAGGTCGAGGGCGAAGCGGTCGGGATGCCGGAGGGCGTCCCTGTTGACAGCAATATGAACGTCTCCCGTCTTGAACTCTGGCCTAACGAACAGGTCTCCGCGCCCCAGGAGCCAAGCGGCAGCCTCCTGGATCACCGGATCGGGTTGGGCGCGATCCTGTTCAATGTTTACATCGGCAGTCCTGAGGTGTCCCCCGTTGTAGTAGCCGACAAGGATGCGCTCCGTTATTTCCCTCGGCAAAAGCTTGCGGAGTTCCTCCCCAACCGAGCCTCCGCGCCCTGTCGCTATGCCAATCGCGAGGCCCGCGCGATGCAGGCGAACCAGTTCGCTGACGATCGCGGCGTCAGGCTGTTCGTAGCGTCCTTTCGTTGACACAATCGTGCCGTCGTAATCGAAGACCGCCCCGCCGATGTCGGCCTTCGACAAGGTCTCCAGGCGACTGAGCCCGATCGAAATAAGCGGAACGCCATCCGAGTTCATCGAGTCCGAGCGAGCCATGGCGGCACGCTTGTGACGCACGTTGGATGGCATCCGCACCGCCGTTTCGACCAGCGACCTGTCTTCGTAGATCGACCGCCCGAACTCACCGGTTCCGGGTTTGCCGGGGTCAACCCCGAGGACCGTACCGAGGGCTTCGATCAGGCTGAGCCCGTATATCAACGAGAGGACGATCTCCAGCCTGCCGCATGCTCCGTGATCAATAGAGAGGCGGCGGATGGAGGATGGCAGCACTGTGTCGATCGCAGACCAAGTTGCCCGGGACTCGATCCCAGTGAGTGCGAGGACGAACGTCTCCTGGGCGCGGTGGTGGAGCCATGCGTGCCGACCGTGGGCCCAGTTACGAAAATCGGTCGTCAGGACCGGGAGCAGCGATGCCTCCCATAACGAGGTATCGAGTAGCACGGAGAGCGGCCTTAACAGCGGATCTCCCACAACCATCATCGTATCGTTGCGCCGGATGCTGCCCAGCAGCTCAATCATCTCCGATCGTGTGACCGGGTCCCGGCTTGTGGCGATCCGGGCGGAGATGCCTTCGAGTAGCGCCTCTGCGCCCTTGGGATCACCCGACGCCTGGTCGCTAGCAACGAGGAGGGCTGTGGTCGCGGCTAGAAGCGAATGGGTGGCGAGGTATCCGTCCTTTGGGTTGGCGACGGGGACCACATGGACGACGCCGTCGCCCCGACCCACAATTTCAGCGGCGGCAGCATTCGGGTTGCGCGTCACCAAGTGAAGCTTTGTACAGTGCCGGTCGAGAGCGGCCTGCGCCGCGGCCATGACGTCGGGATTGTCGCCGCCCGCGCTGAAGAGCCAAACGTCGCTCCCCACGAGCGCGTCCAGCTCGAGGACGACCTGCATCGGTGTCTGCACCGAGGTGCGACCAAAGCCAAGCGTGTCCCGGCAGCGGGCGAAATACTCGGCGGCGATTGCCGAACCACCGGAACCGACCGCCAACGCGTGCCGTCCGATACCCAGTGTCAGAGCGAGCGCGAGCGGCGACGGGTCGTATGTACCGAAGAGGTCGAGCGTCGCTGGCAGCGTGTCCAGCTTGGCGCTGAAGTCCGGGGTGGTCATCTGCTTCCCTATCTCTCCGAGTAGCTATTGTAGATAGGTCCGGAGAGGATTAAATGAACCAGCCTATCATGAGCCGCGTTGGGTGGCGTCGGGCTGGCGCAGAAAGAATAGGTTTCGGTCTCGACGTACTGCACCGCCATGCGATGCTCGATTGCTGCCATGAGCGCACCCACCGAGAGCACCTTCCCGCCGCCCGGTGACAACACGATTCGCGGTTCGTAGGTGCCGGTCATAGCCCGGTCGAAGCGTTTCTTAAGGGTCGCAAGGGTGCGATAGCAATCTAATGGGTTATGCTCTGACGCGTACACTATATCGCGTGGATCTACAAACCAATCATCAACTAATGTAGTCCTATACTCGGAAAGTAGGTCGTCAGCACGCCGAGGATTGTGCGCCGGGAAAGGCAATAGTGGGCAAATCTTATAGCATGTGCCAATGGCGTTTCCGATCTGGGTCAGGGCCGATAGGCGCCCGCGTGCCAATTGCGGAATCCATATCTGTGCCAGATGATGTTCGCCGTCGGCGTCGATGGGTGGAGAGAAGCCCTTAACGGGGCTTGAGCGACTACACGGGACGCCCGATATCCTATCCTCCAATTCGGGGTTGGAGACGACCATGACGTGGAAGGCACGATTGGTCGCAGCCTCGCAGTCTTCGATTAGTATTTGAGCTGCCGGAAAGCCGACACCGATGGAAAGAGCGCTCAAATCAAGGACTACATCAGTAACGTTGTCGGCAACGGGGTTGGTGTCGAGGAGTTTGCTGATGCGAGACCCGCCGACGGGCGCGCCATCGTCCGCGAAGATAGCGACGTCACCGATGGTACAGGTACGCACGATTTCTCGGAGAGCACGCTCGTTCTCGTCTGCCTGCGCGCGGAGTTCGGCTGAGGGGCCTTGGCGCTCCTCGCGAATGAAGAGAGCCGAAAGCCGGTCGCCGAGCGTAGTGGACAGCAACTGCGCGATTCTACGTGATCGAGGATCGAAGCCTGCTGCGGCAACAAGCAACACCTGCCGTGACGAATCGACGAAGTAATATTCAATGAAGCGGTCGACATCAGCGCCAAAGTTTGTAATGCAGTTCGCCCAATGACTACGCATGAGTGATCCACGTTACCTGGCGCAAATACTCCATCTTCTTTGGGAGGAAGCCGCCTCTGTTGAAGGTCAGGCCGTAGACAAGGCAGACGATTCCAGTGAGTTCAATCAGCGCCCAGAGCTTGCCACCCTGTCCATAGTTCCGTTCGATCGTTATGGCGCCGTTCGCAATAGCGTGCTTGAGTACTGTACCGAGTTCATCGGCGAAGGAGAGGGTCTCCATCTCTTCCTCCAGGATGGCGACCGCGTTGGCGCCAGCGCCGAGCGGCGCGTTTTGAAGGCGTGATTCCGCTTGGCATTCCTTGCCGATTGCATCCACCATTGCGCGCACCTGCTGTGCGTACCGAAAGGGCCAGTTGTCCATGATCTCTTTTGCCTTTTCCGACAAAATCGCCTGTTGGTCGCGAGCCAAAAGCGGCAATGGATTGTTGCGGATTGCTCTAGTCTCGATGTTCGCAACGAGAGCCCCTGAAAATTGTAGAAATATTTCAGCATTTTCGTTACTCGCATCACAGATATCGTCCACGCCGTAGTGTAACGGGCGCCCGTACTCGTGATATAGATGCAGGCGTGCGCCATGGGCAATGTCAGAATCTACCTTAAGCGGTGTCTTAGGGTCCGGGTCCGTCTCTTCAAACAGGGAGGGCATGGCGCGGGCGACGCGGATCGCGTAGCGGTGGAGCAGAATGCGCTTCATCGCCAGTGCGACATCGGGACCGTCGTCGTGGGATTTGGAGCGTTTGAGAGCATCGTGGACGATGTCGTCGATTTCCTTCCGCCGCGACGGGCTGATGCCGAGCTTTTTCTGTTCCTTGGCCGCCTTCTCCTCAAGCTGTTTGAACTGGCCCGAGGTCAGCGTTGGCGGTTCGCTCGGGAGCAGGCGGTCGATGTCGGTGCTAGCTCGGTTGCGCAGCGCCTCAACCATTGGAAGGTAACGTTTAGCCATGTCACGGGCCATCGTCCTGAACTGACGGCGGGCGACGTCCTTCTTTTCGTCGCCCTGCATGCGGATATCGACGAAATCGCGGCCGGATGCGCGGTTGTGGGTCGGCTGGTTGCCGGGAGAGCGCAGAACCGCTCCGGGGCTGAGCGCATCCAGCCGCATCATCATCCACCGACCGAACCTCATCTCACGATGCGAGAGCATGCCGAACATGGCTTCAAGCTGTTCGTGGTGAAGGGCATGCACATCATCAAGCATCACGAGCGGGCACATCTCGATATTTTCGCCCATCCAGTCGATACGGATCGCGCTAATGGCATCGAAGGGAGCGTAGGGCGACGTGGCGTCGGCTGGAAGGTCCTCCAACTTCGGCGCCCTAAGGCCGGCACCCACGGAATAGACCGCACGCTGGACCGCGAGCGCCCGATCGCGGATGCCGGCCGCCGACAGGCCGCCGATCTGCTCGATATGAGCCTCGTGGTTGGCCCTGGGAATGAACTCAATGTCCTCGATCTGCCGCGTCTTGTTCGCTGTCAGATTTCGGATGAGTGCGAGCATAGCCCGAGCTTGGACTAGCCGGAAGGCAAGCTTGGCCAGGGCAATCGGGTGAAACAGTTCTTGACAAGGGGCCTGTGTTTCGAATCGATCGGCACACTGATTCGGAGCGGAGGTCACGATGGACGGGGCAGGATGTCTTGGAGAAGCCGTTGTTTTCCTGAAGCATTTTTCAGGC
>CAUYTZ010000400.1:0-1121 GCA_963575695.1 uncultured Gammaproteobacteria bacterium
GGGCATGATGATCTGTGGCGTGATCACCTGGGAAATCCGGGCCGAAATCAGTCCGGCCACCTGACGGGAGGTCTGCGCCACCACCTGTGGGGCCGTGATCGCGCCGCTGTTTTGGTTGGTGGTGTTATCAGAAGACCCGACCCGACCCGAGAAGAATTCGACGATCGTTCCAAAAAGAACACCGCCGCGGACAGCGTTGGTCCAGGTGATCTCACCTGATTCCGGACCATTGTATCCAGCTTCCGACTGATAATAGCCGACGCGGACGTTCATCAAGAGCGGATTGCTACTGCTGCAACTTGCAAAAGATTCGCTGCGCTGGCTTGTTACGAAGGTGACGGTGCCATGGCTGGGGGGTTTTGTTACCGTCGCCGTCGGTGCCGACTTGGCGCTACATATTCCAGGGCTTAGCTGAGTGAAGCCGCCGTCGTAATCGCCGATTTTAACTCTGACCCCGGACGGCGCGGTACCGGTACCGTTCAAGGTTATGGTGTTGGCGTCGGCCGTTGATGGTGCAGCCATTACCAGGCCAAGGATTAGGCAGCTTTTGACCAGCAGCCCGGTGTGTCGCGCGGAGACATTGCGCAACCGCTTCTCCCAGCTCAAGCTTGTCAAGCGCACGGCAATTTCCCCCAACATCATCCGGCCAAAGCCCCCCAGAGACTCCCAGCCGTCGCTACCTTTATCCCAGAAACAATGAGCGAGGGGTATCGCGAACCCCCCATGGCGGGCCCAAAAGCCGATCACACCGGAAATAGTTGCATTCGCGCATCAGTTTACCTGATTGGGCTGCCGCCCAAACCCGCCTGGGGAATGAATTCCCCAGATCCCATCTTTATTTGTGAATTTACAGCGCGTGTTGCGGCCGGTGTGATGTCGGCCATGGCTCTCCGACATCCTCCAGCAGACAGGTCCAGCGCGGCGTCAGCAACTGAATGCGGATGTCCTCGGCGAAGACCAGCATCAGGCCCTCGGCATCGGGTTCGATGGTCAGCAGAGCCAGAATGCGCCGTGTCCCGGCCGGGTCATAGCCACGGCTGCGGACCCCGTTGATGCCTTCAAACCGGATACCGCAATTAACCCGCTGGTAGAGCTGCTCTTCGTCCGGGGTGGGGCCGGGA
>CAUYTZ010000401.1:0-5931 GCA_963575695.1 uncultured Gammaproteobacteria bacterium
CGCTTCAGCCTTGCACAGCTTGATCAGGTCTTTAATCTTGATCGCCCCTTCGGCCAGCGAATAGGCCGAATGAACCCGCAAATGGACGAAATCGGCGTAAGGCATGGTCCGCTTTCTGGTTCAGGGCTTGCCGTCGGCGACCAGGGCTTGGCCCTGGACCCACTTTATTTGAAACGAAACGCTGAACCTTCCCGGGTCGCAATTTCCATCAGCCGATCTTCTCAACGCCCCCCATGTAGGGCCGCAGCACCGCTGGCACCGCGATCGAGCCATCCTCCTGCTGGTAGTTCTCCATGACCGCGATCAGGCAGCGGCCAACCGCGACTCCGGAGCCGTTAAGGGTATGGACAAACCTGGTCGCTTCCTTGGTTCCACGCGGCCGGCAGCGGGCCTTCATCCGTCGCCCCTGGAAATCACCGCAATTGGAACAACTGGAGATTTCGCGATAGGCGTTCTGTCCCGGCAGCCAGACTTCGATGTCATAGGTCTTGCGTGCGGCGAAACCCATATCGCCAGTACACAGGGTGATGGTCCGGAACGGCAGTTCCAGCCGACGCAAAATGGTTTCGGCGCAAGCGGTCATGCGTTCGTGTTCGGCCTGCGACTGTTCCGGCGTGGTGATCGAGACCATCTCCACTTTCCAGAACTGGTGCTGGCGAATCATGCCGCGCGTATCCCGGCCCGCCGCCCCAGCCTCGGCCCGGAAGCAGGGAGTCAACGCGGTCAGACGCCAGGGCAGGTCTTCGGCATCGATGATCCGATCGGCAGCCAGGTTGGTCAGTGGCACTTCGGCGGTTGGAATCAGCCAGTGGCCCGCGGTGGTGCGGAACAGATCCTCGGCGAATTTGGGCAACTGGCCGGTGCCGAACATCGCTTCATCGCGCACCAGCAGCGGCGGACTCACTTCGGTATAGCCGTGCTCGGTGGTGTGCAAATCAAGCATGAACTGGGCCAGCGCCCGTTCCAACCGGGCCAAACCGCCGCGCAAGACGGTAAAGCGCGCCCCCGACAACTTAGCCGCACCCTGGAAATCCATCAATCCCAGCCGCTCGCCCAGATCGAAATGCTCTAGCGACTTGCCCGGGCGGCGCGGCGCGCCTTCGCGCCGCAGCTCGACATTGGCGGCTTCATCCAACCCCTCAGGCGCGTCGTCGGCCGGCGGGTTGGGCAGAGTGGCCAGAATCAGATCCAGTTCGGTGCCGATCTGACGCTCTTCCTCTTCAAGTTGAGGGAGGCGCTCCTTGATCGTCGCGACCTCGGCAACCAGATCGGCCGCATCAAGTCCCTGTTTCCGTGCGGCCCCAATTTCTTTGGAAACCTCATTGCGCCGCTGTAGCATCTCTTGCAACGTGGTCTGCGCCACACGTCGCCGACCATCCAGTTCGAGGATGCGGGCCGCAGCGGCGGGCGCGCCTCGCCGGGCCAGAGCCTGATCAAGCGCGTCGGGGTTGTCGCGAATGGCACGAAGGTCAAGCATGGCGCGGGAATCCGGAGCGAGGGGGCTGAGTTTAACTGGCTTTAGAGTTATAGTGGCAGGGTGGCCACGGCGGCAAGGTCTCCCGCTCTGGGGTTTCGCCGCTTTCCTTGGAAAAGTTGATGTTGATCGGGCTGTTTCAGGGCGATTTTCAATATGATGCGGTCAACCGCTTCGTCGATCACCTTGCTGCGGCCCTGAACCGGCGCGGCATTGAAACCCTGATCATCGATGTCGCCGCCCCCCGGCCGCAGGTGGCTGAAGCGATCCACCTTCTACAGGATCGGTCCCGCGAGTTGGCCGGATTGATCGGCTTCAACACCCTAGGTTCAACGATCGTACTCGGTCGCCATCCGCTGCACCGCCGCTTGGGCGTGCCGTTCGTGTCCTGGCTGGTTGATCACCCGGTGTTTCACCTTGACCGCCTGGACGCGCTAGCCGATCAGCCGGTGCTGTGCATCGACCCCGGCCATGCCCATTTTCTCCACCGATTGGGACTGACTCAGGCCACGGTCGCGCTCCACGCCGGTGCGGAGGTGCCCACCGATTCGCAAAGCGTCTGGACCAAACAGAGTGTCTGGACCGAACGTCGTGGACATATCCTGTTCGCCGGTACCGGCGGAGATCCGGCAACGCTGGCCGCGTTGCTAAGGCAAGGGTTGACCGCTCAGGCTCCAGATGGTGCGCTGGTGCGGGTGTTCGACGATCTGGCCGATCAGCCGACTCTAAGCACCGATGGCGCGGTGGAACAAGCCTTGGCCGATCACCCGGCCATCGGTCGCCCTTTCGAAGCCGACGAAATCGGTCTGGAGTCTCGTTCGCTGCTGCAAGCGCTGATTCGCTATCGCCGGGTGCGGCGTCGCCATGATCTGCTGCGGGCACTCGATCAAGCTGGCATCGCGGTGGATCTGTGCGGCCATGGCTGGGGCGACGGCTGGTTCCGTCACCACCGCCTGCTTGGTCCACGCTCGTTCACCGAAACCCTGGCCCTGTTCGGCCGTTATCGCGTGGCGCTAAACATCAACCCGCTGTTCGCCGCTGGCTTGCACGATCGGGTGGTCTACGCCGCCCTGGCCGGAGCCATGGTCTGGAGTGACTCCAACCCCACCCTGGCCGCTGAACTTGGCTCCGGACGCGGGAAGCTGTTTTCGTGGACCGAGTCCGACCCGGCCCCGCGACCACCGTCACCGCCCGAACCCAATTCCGAACCCAATTCTGTCCATACCGCAACCACCGGACGCGATTATTTCCGCGCTCACCACAGTTGGGATCGACGTGTGATGCAGATTCTTCCGGCAACGATCGGTAACGAACCGGGCCTTGCCGACAGAATTGACGAATCCCACCGGGATCATCGCGTTTTACGCTGAACCGTGGTAACGCTTGACAAAGCGCAGGGGTTTCATCCTTTCGCGTGGAGCGGCGTGGAGGCGAGACCGAACCCATGTCTTTGCTGGTCACGAATGTGATTGACCAACGGCTGGCTGAACTGCTGCGAGCGTGGCGTACCGCGACTGCGGCACCACTGCCGGCTTTGGCCGAACTGGTCGCCGCCCCCCACCTCAACGCAGCCTTCGCGCCCTGGCTCGACAACCTGATCGTGGTTGCCCGTGATGGCCAATCCTTCCGCTATGACCATTACGGCGAGGTCTTTCGCCGCCGGTTTGAAATTGACCTGACCGGACAGGTGCTGGGCCACCAGCCCGAATCATTGCTGCCCGCCGATTGTCGGCTCATTCTGCACACTGAATATGCCTATGTCGCCGACAAACAGTGCCCATTGTGGCGGTCCCATGTGGTCGAAACCAAAAACGGCAACGAGATTTGGCAACGTCTGATCCTGCCTCTGGGGCCAAACAAGCTGCTGGCTGCGGTCTATCACCAGCCGGAGTCGCCGCAGGTCGCGGCCGATGGTGCCGTCGCCTATGCCGAATTGCTGCGCATGGTCATCGCTGCGGTTCCACTGTGGCTGAACGCCGATGGCACCATTGCCGGGTTGGCGATCAAACTGGCCGATCTGACCGAAGCCTGGCTCCGGGAAGAACTCATCACCGCCTCTCAACAGCGTGCGGAAGACGCCAGCCGGGCAAAGTCCCTGTTCCTGGCCACCATGAGCCATGAATTGCGCACGCCGCTGAATGCGATTCTGGGTTTTTCTGAAATGATCAAAACCGAAACCTTCGGTTTGATCAGTGAACGCAAATACGTTGAATACGCCGAGAACATTCACATCAGTGGCCACCACTTGCTGGAACTGGTCAACGATGTGCTTGATCTGGCTAAGATTGAAGCCGGTCGGCTGTCGATCGAACCGGGGTGGCTGGATGCCGTCCATGTCGTTCACGCGATCACGCGCCTGCTGCGCGAACAGGCCGAAGCCAACGGGCTAAGACTGAGGCTGGACGTACCCCGCCCACCGCCGCCGCTGTGGGCCGACGAACGGGCGATCAAGCAGATTCTGTTTAACCTGCTGTCGAATGCGATCAAGTTCACGCCAAACGGCGGCTGGGTGACGGTATCGTGTCGGCCGGATGAAAACGGTGCCGTCGCGCTTGCTGTGGCCGATACCGGCCGCGGCATTGCCCCCGACCAGATCGACCGCGTGCTTCACCCGTTTGAACAGATCGATAACCGCTATGGCCGCTCGGCTGGCGGCACCGGTCTGGGGTTGGCGCTGGTCAAGGGGCTCGCGGAACTTCATGGTGGTACCATCCGGTTGGACAGTACGGTGGGCGTCGGCACCACAGTTACCGTACTCTTTCCGCCGCCACCGGCTGTGGACGGCATTCCAGACGACGACGAGACGGGAGACGGCGGGTGAAGCGGATCGCGGCATGGGCGCTGCTGGTGGGCTTGATTGCCGGGCCGGTTATGGCCACTGAACCGGGACAGACCCAGGCTTGGCGAAACCAGACTTGGCAGGTGGGCCAGTTCTTCCGGGACCGGATCGACCTGGACGGACGACAGGTGCCGCTGCCGGCCGGAGAGTGGCGACTGGTCGGCCATGGCAACTCAACCAAACGTGCGCCGGACAGTGAACCTTTCGGTGCCACCACCAATCTGGTGCTGATGCACGCCAGCGGACGCACGGTCGCCGCTCTGGTGGTGATCAATACCAATCTGGTCGAAGTCAGCAACGGCTGGGATTACGGCACCGAGTGCCGCCGAACCGATCTGGCCCATACCGAGTTGGAAGGCCGCGGCATGGAAGGCTCATGCCTAACAGTCAATCATGTCGTCACCACCTCTGGCCAAGAATCGGCGCGGTCGTGGCTGGGTATGCTCGATATAGTGGAAAAAGACTATCTGGCCATTCCCGGAACCTGGGTCGCGGCCAGACTGCGTGCCGCCAACCGCTATGACTTCATCGACGTTCGCTATTACTTTAATCCAGAGGCACGCGGCTTGGCTCCTTCAGTGTTTTTGGAATGGAGCCGCAACGACTGGCAGCGTGACAAACTGATGGAAAATGCCGATCGCGCCGCTTTCGTGAAGCTGCTAACGCGCTGGATCACCGCTCAACGCCCGCAGATCCTGGCCGGTTTGCACCGTCGGATGGCTAACCCGGCACGACCGTCCCCGATGCCATGGGATATGGCCCGCACCGAAACCGACCTGCCGACAGAACTTGCACAGCGGTTGCAAAAGCTGCGCGGCTTGCGTGACCGTGGCGTGGTTTCCGGCGAGGAGTTCGTTCACCAGTCCGATCAACTGGCCCAAAGCGCCAGGGGAGCCACCACCCAGCCGCCCTGGTGGAAAGCCAGCTTGGCCAAGACCTTGTCCTGGCGATTGATCGCATCGGCCGATACTCTGGCGGTCAGTTATCTGGTCACGCGCAACCTTTCCGCCGCTGGCAGCATCTCTATGGTCGAAGCGGTAACGAAGATGGCCGCCTATTTTGGCCACGAAATCCTGTGGGACGAGGCTCGGGCTCGCCGAAGCAGCGAAGGTGGCAACGCCGTGATTCTGGACAGTGCCGGTTCGGATGATGGCCGCCACGCCGAGCCATGGACGGCAAGCTGGCAGCGGGCGATGAGCGGTTTGCTGGCCCCGCAGCGGGGGACAACGGCGGCCGAGCCGGTGGCGACAGCCGAAGCTGGGCCAAGCAGGATCGTGCCGGCGTGGCTGCCGACACTGAAACCCTAGGGGGGGACGGGATCGGGAGAACCTGCCTTCGGCGAGGGGGGGGGGGGGGGGGGGGGGGGGGGGGCCGGGGGGGGGCCCGGGCGGTGCGGAGGGGCGCGGGACCATCAAACAACCACCAACAGGGAATCGACCGCATCTTTGGTCGGAGAGCTTGCCCGGGCAGGCGTGGTCTGCAATGTGACCGCAGACGAGGTCAACCAGCAACTGCGCGCGCTGGATGAGCTGACCGGGTAACGGCCTAAGCTAAAGCGGGTCCAGGGGCCTCCAGGCTCCTGGCGGGTCCAGGGCAGCGCCCTGGTCGCCGAAGGCAG
>CAUYTZ010000402.1:0-2072 GCA_963575695.1 uncultured Gammaproteobacteria bacterium
TGCGACACCAGGGTGCCGACCGCGCCCGAAGGCGCGCCGCTGTCGGTGCGCTGCTCCGAGTTGAGGACCGGCGACTTGGTGGCGTCCAGACCGGGGGCGCTGTTGATGAGCAGACTGGCGGTGTCGGTGTTGGAGGAAAAGGGGGTGGGGTCGCCGTTCGGCGTGGTATTGACCTTGTTTCCGACGATCCCGGAGGTCCGGTCCCAGGCACGGAAGGTGATCGCGTTGCCGATGGTTCCAGAGTAGGAGCCGTTGTCGCGGAAATACAGCCGGGTATTGCCGTCGGCCGCCAGCAGCAGCGCACTGGCGCCGGACACGGCCCCGACCGGGTTCCAGGCGCCGCCACCGTTGGTGGTGAAATACCACGAACTGCCGGGAGCGGTGGTGGTATCGGTGCCGGTCAGCGCCATGCCGGCCGGATTGCCGTCGAGATCGTTGTAGTTGGTGACGCCCGAGGTGCTGATCAACTGCGACACCAGGGTGCCGACCGCGCCGGAAGGAACGCCGCTGTCGGTGCGTTGCTCGGCGGCGAGGACCGGAGACTTGTTGGCGTCGAGTGTGGGAGATCTGTTGGCGGGTAACTCGCCCTGATAGCTTTGCAGCGCGCCGTCGCTCACGACGTCGCGGATGTCGGCCTCTATGGCGCCGGAACGGGTCTCCAGGGTCCAGTTGAGGCCGGTCGCCGACCCACCGGTGGCGTCCTGGGAGGCGGCGACATCGGCACCGATGGCTCCGGCCAGGTCGTGCGCGAAGGTTTCGCCACCCGCGCCACGTCCGATGAAGCAGCCATAAAGCAGCAGATCACCACCGGGAGCCAGGGACTGTCCGATCGCGGTCAGCGCATCGCGATAATCGGCCAACGACTGATCGTTGAGTACGGCGGTCCCCAGTTCTACCGTACCATCAACGCCGTGGGACAGGATATGGATCGCGCCCAGATCCTTGCGACCCGCCAGCCGTTCGGCCAGTTGCCGTACCCCATCTTGAGTGGCATCAAGCTGGATCACCTCGGTTCCCGGTTTGACGCCTGCGATCAGGGCGGCGGCATCGGGAATATTCGACTCGACCACCACGATCTCGGGTCGCCGGCCGCCATCAGAGGGCGGTGTCACGGCGGGAGGGGGGGGGGAGGGTGCCGGGTCGGGCAGCGGCTTGGCTGTGGCGGGGGAAGAGGCCGCAGGGTCATCCAAACCCGAATGAACCGGCACCCCATCGAACATCATTCGCGGTTCGAGGGCGATCAGGCGTCCACGGGCGTGAGGATGAGGGATTTTGAAAGCGGCGGTCGCGGTCAAGGAAGCGCCTCCGGCATCGGTGACAAAGGGACTGCAACCATATTCTTGCGCCAATTCGGCTTGAGGGGCAAGGCTAAGATCAAGCAATCAGCGATTCTAACTGCGAGAGAGTCGCGACTTAAGTAGGAAGGGGGTGCGTCAAATTGACACATGTTCAAAATAATGCTTCCTCAGAAGGTCGATTCATGATTCTAAGAATCCATGAAGACGATTGAAAGCCTGCTGGCGAATCTGAAGGATGTCTGCGCCAATCTTAAGGATAACCGGTACAGCCGGTAACGACCCCTGGTGGGTGACGCCAGGGCCAACATACTGGACGGCGGAGCCGGCAACGATACACTGACCGGCAATGGCGGCAACGATACGTTTGTGTTCGGTCGCGGCTACGGTCAAGATGTGATCAACAATACCCATTACGACAGCGGTCAGTCGGTGCTCCGGCTCAATGCCGCCACCGCCCTGCCGAGCGACGTTGTCGCCATCGTCGCCCCGGTGATCGCCGCCAACTGGCAGCACGCCGCCTGAGAGACCACGATTATCCGGAGAGCGGGACTCCCGAGCACAAATATAGTAGTCTACCCCTCGCCCGATCCTCGCCCCGGCAGGTCCAATGCGCTTCCTCAATCCCAAGACCGACTACGCCTTCAAGAAGATTTTCGGTTCAGAGGCGAGCCGGGACATTCTGATCAGTTTCCTCAATGCCATCCTTGATCTTACCGGCGAAGCGGTAATCGTTGACGTCGTCATTGTCGATCCCCGCCTCGCCCCCAAGATCGA
>CAUYTZ010000403.1:0-2747 GCA_963575695.1 uncultured Gammaproteobacteria bacterium
CGGGCATCGGTTCGAGGTTGCCGGCTGCGAGTCGGGCGGTCGCAATCGCCGCATCAAGCCGGGTCTTAGCTCGCGACAATCCAGACATCGCCGTCAAGCCGGTGGTCGAGAACACGAACAGGCAACCGGCCAGCCGGGGCACCGCTTGCAGCACAGCAACCGCCGTTTTGGTCAACGGCACCTCATGCCCGCGCTTGTTCTTGGTTCGCTCTCCGGGCAGGGTCCAGTTTGCGCGCTCAAGGTCGAGTTCCTGCCACGGCATCGACACCACTTCGTCCCGGCGTTGGGCGGTAAGGATCAGCAACTTGACCATGCCAGCCCAGTTGCCGCCGATGGCTTCGGCTGCCAGCCAGACTTCGACAAGTTCGCCATCGTCAAGCACCCGCTCCCGTGTCTTGGCCGCTCCCGGCGGCTTGATCCCAGTGCAGGGGCTGACGGCGACATGGCCGCGCTCGATGCACCAGTTGAAGAACTTCCGGACGTAGGCCAGCGTGCGGTTAGCCATGATCGGCCCGCGTTCGGCCACGGCGTCAATCAGGCGCACGATATCTTGCCGGCTGACTTCGGCGATCGGCTTCGAGCCAATGGCCGGATAGACATCGTTGAGAAACACCCGCTCGGTTTCCCTCCAGCTCTTCTGTTTGGCCTTGGCGTATTTCTCGATGAACGCCGTTCCGATTTCCTGAACGGTGGTTCCTTCCTTGCGGCGCGCATCGACCTTCTCCGCCGCCGGGTCTCGCCCTTGAGCGACCAAGCTAAGAATACGCTTGGCTTCATCCCGCGCCATATCCGGTGTCCAGGGCGATCCGTGCGGCCCGATCGTGATCCGCCGCTTAGGGGCGGTTCTGCCGCCTACACCGGGCCGATACTCGACGATGTAGGACTTGCTCCCGGCCGGGGTGATGATCACACCAAAGCCGGTAAGCCCCGTGTCAGCGACGTAGAGCCGGCAATTGCCTGCGGTCAACTGGTCAACACTCCGCTTGGTGAGCTTGGCTTGCATCGCCTTTCCCCGCCTAAGGTGTTCAGCATTTGCCGTGGCTGCCTGAGATGCAGGCTCTTTGGATAGCCACGGTTCGGATAGCCACCGGATAGCCACCGGATAGCCACGCGGCATAAATGAGCATGTAACATGATGCAACAAAATGCGACGGATATCAAGGTGTGTGTGTGGCTATCTGCTACAGCGTGAAGCTAGGTGAAGCCATAGGCTCGTAATTTGTAATCAGAAGGTCGCGGGTTCGACTCCTGTACCCGGCACCAGTTTTTTCAATGGGTTAGCCATACACTGTGGCTAACCCCTTATCATTTCTGGTGTTGCTGCGTGATGTCGAAATATGCGCGCGATATCAGTGCGGTAGAGGGGTTTTACCCGCCTGTCCCCACCCTGCGCGACTTCCCCTTGACCTGCTAACGCATTGATTTTACGTAAGGGGGCAAGTTTACACATTTCTAACACATACAGACCCCATAGAATGGGCTGGATGACGCTTTTACACAGAACTTACACATGAGGAGCGGGGCCATGGCGAGCCACACCTCAGAAGAACGCAGCCTCTGTGACGGTCATGTAAAAATCTACCACCGCACGGATATCCGTTGCGCCTTAGCCCACTTTCGGAAGCCGACGGCGGCGGCTGGTTGGCTGAAGTTCCTGACCTTCCCGGATGTATGTCCGATGGTGCCACCCCGGAAGAGGCGGCGCAAACCGGCCACGGAATCGTCTTGGGAATGACGCTCAAGCCAACCATGCCGAATTGGCGTTTGATCCTGGATCAAATGCTCTGATAGAGTTCAAAATGAATGGGGCCGGCGGCTGTCGATGAACGAATTTGAATCCAGCGTCATCCGTCGGTTAATGAAAGATCCCGGAACCCGGCTGATCTTCAGCCCGCACGCCGAGCGGGCCAGGATGGTGGAGCGGGACGTTACCGAAAACGATGTTAGAACCGTGCTGAAAAAATGCCGGGTTTCGCTGGTGGAATGGCGGGGGAGTGCTCTGGTCTGGAATGCGGAGAGTAACGATATCGATGGCCGGCCTTTGCGGATTCCGGTGATGGTGAACGAAACGAATAAGCTGATCGTCGTTCGGACTGTGATTGATCTTACATCAAACAATTAGGGGGATACCATGGAACCATGCCTTGTTTGCGGTGCGTCGGCCATGACCACCACGCTGGTTCCGGCCTATGAAGACGCTTCTTTCGGCATTCCGATCACGATCCATAATGGTGTTTTCCGCCATAATTGCGCGAAATGCGGCTTTGATGGCGTTGAAATTCCCGATGGCGAAGGCCTGGAAGCGGTGATCGCCGTGGCCAGATTGATGGTGCCGGTCATTCTGAGCGGAAGCGAGATTCGCTTTCTGCGCAAGGCTTGCCACATGACCGGAAAGGAATTCGCCGAAGCGGTAGGAGTGGATAACGCCACGGTCAGCCGCTGGGAAAACCGCGAAATTTCGGGATCGATTGGCGAGGTTAGCGACCGAACCATCCGGGAAACCGTGTGGGGCCTACTTTATCAAAAAACCCCTGCGCTTTCAATTGAGCCAGGGTTCTTTCGTAAAATGAAAATCACAAAATACGTCGAAGGGAATGCTTTTCCGCAGCTTGAATTCGAACGGGTGCGGCTGAAAGATCCCGTCCGTCACACGAAGTCTGATGAATGGGATGTTGCGGCTTGAAGGGCAATCTTCACCCCTCCACAGCGATCCACTGAAGGCCAAGGTCCGCTGATTGACAGCCCCC
>CAUYTZ010000404.1:0-2904 GCA_963575695.1 uncultured Gammaproteobacteria bacterium
TGCTCGGCCTTGACCAGTTCTTGACCGAGAGAGTCGGATTGGCGCTGGGCTTCGGCCAGATCGGTCAAGGCTTCGGTGCGGAACTGCTGTTCAATCTGCCGACGTTTTTCAGTCAATCCCGCCAGCGTTGCTTCAGCTTGCGCCAGCTTGTGGTGCGCGGATTGTTGCTCGTGTTCGCGTTCGATCAAGGTCTGTTTCAATTCTAGGTATTGGTTGCGGGCCCCGTGGCCGTGCTCGGCCAGGGTTTTCAGGGCAGTCGCCCGCTCGCGCAGCAAGGGCACGGTGGCGTCCAACCGGGCCAGATCGGTTTGCGTGGTGCGCAATTCGGCCTGGCGCTGCTCGGTTTCGCGTTCGATCCCGGCCAGGGCGGCACGGTGTTCGCGCAGTTTGCTGATCAGCAAGCGGCGGTGGACCGCGACCAGGGCCGGCGATGCGGTTGGCGGCGGGATGAAAGCGGTCTCCGGCTCGTCCTCCAACAGCGCGGTCAGGCGCGCGATCTTGATTTCGGCTTCCAACCGGTCGCGGGTCAGGCGCTCGCGCTCGGCCCCGGAGTTGGTCGGGTCGAGATCAATCAGCCGCGTGCCGGTCACGACGTGATCACCGTCGCGAACATAAATTTTGGCTACGGTGGCGATTTCGAACGGCTGAAGGCTTTTGACCCGTCCGGCCGGAACCAGCCGCCCCTGGGCCGAGGCGTGAATATCCAACTCGCCCCAGCACGACCACAGGATGGCGATGGTGAACATCGCCATCAGCACCCAGGCGGTGGCGCGGCCGGCGGGCGAGACCGGGGTTTCGACGATTTCGAGCGCGGCGGGCAGGAATTCCAACTCCTCGCGCGGGCGCTGTACGTGTGTACGTGTACGTTCGGCCGTCCAGGCCGCACGCCAGACATCCCAATGACGCAGGATCAGATCACGCAGCAGCATGTTACCCGGCCCCCGACGATTGCATCGTCCACAACTGGGCATAACGCCCGCCCTGGCGCAGCAAGTCATCATGGCTGCCATCCTCGATGACTTGCCCTTTCTCCATGGTTACAATGCGGTCGGCGTGACGCACCGCCGACAACCGGTGCGCGATGATGAACACCGTTCGCCCCTGGCACATTGCGCGCATGTTGTCGCGGATCAGGCGTTCGGATTCATAATCGAGCGCACTGGTCGCCTCGTCGAAGATCAAAATCCGCGGATTGGAGACCAGCGCTCGGGAAATCGCAATCCTCTGGCGCTGTCCGCCCGACAAATTAGCTCCCCGCTCAACAATCTGCGTGTCATAGCCTTCGGCCAGTTCCAGGATGAACTCGTGGGCAGCGGAAAGTTTGGCCGCACGCACCACCGCCTCCATCGGTAAACCTGGATCGGACAGCGCGATGTTCTCGCGTACGGTGCGGTTGAACAGCACGTTTTCTTGCAGCACGACGCCGATCTGGCGTCGCAGCCAGGCGGTATCGACCATGGCCAGATCGACGCCATCGACCAAGACTCGCCCGCTTTCGGGCAAGTAAAGCCGCTGGATCAACTTGGTCAGCGTGCTCTTGCCCGAACCGGAGGAGCCGACGATGCCGATCACTTGTCCGGGCGCGACATCGAGCGAAACCCGGCGTAGCACCTCGGGCCGGTCGGGGCGGTAGCGGAAGGTCACACCGTCGAGCGTGACCCGGCCGTGCAGCGCCGGCAGCGCCGAGCGCGAGCCATCCTGGCGGCGTTCGGCCGGGGTGTTGAGGATGTCGCCCAGCCGGGCGACCGAAATCCGCATCTGCTGAAAATCCTGCCATAACTGTGCCAGTCGTAATATTGGCTGTGTAACGCGGCCGGAAAGCATGTTGAACGCGACCAACTCGCCAATGGTCAACTCGCCGTCCATCACCAGCCGTGCCCCGATCCACAGTGTGATGACCGTGGTCGCCTTGCCCAGAGTTTGCGCCGCCTGTCCGGCCCAGGCGTTAAGATTGACCGCGCGGAACCCAGCCTTAACATAGGCCGCGAGCAGGTTCTCCCAGCGCCGCTGCATCTGCGGCTCGACCGCCATCGCCTTCAGGGTTTCAATCGCGGTCACAGTTTCAACCAGGAAGCCTTGGCTTTCGGCACCGGTGCGGAATTTCTCATCCAGGCGGCGGCGCAGGACCGGCGTGACCAGCATCGACAGCGCGACGTAAAACGGAATCGTCGCCAGAATCACCCAGGTCAGCGTCGGCGAATAGACGTACATTGCCGCAATAAAGACGAAAGTAAACACGACATCGACCGAGACGGTCAAAGCATTTCCGGTCAGGAACGAGCGGATGTTCTCTAATTCGCGCATACGGGCCACGGTGATGCCGGCCGGACGCGCCGCAAAATACGGTAAAGGCAGGCCTAGCAGATGCCGGAACAGTTGCGCACCCAGTTCAACGTCTATTCGGCTGGTGGTGTGGCTCAAGATCAGGGCGCGCAGGCCGCCCAGCGCGACCTCGAACGCCGAGACCGCCGCCAGACCCAGCACCAGGACATCCAGGCTGGATAAACCTCGATGAACCAGAACCTTATCGATCACCACCTGGAAGAACATCGGCGAGACCAGCCCCATCACCTGCAGGAACGCGGAGCCGAGCAGAACCTCACCAAATAAGCGACGATAGCGGACAATGGCTGGAATGAACCAGGTAAAGTCGAACTCACGCGCCGCACCGGTCAGAACCTCGCGATGACTGAGCAGGATGATCCGACCGGACCATAATTGCTCGAATTCCTCGCGCGAGGCCTGCCTGGGTGCCGGAGACGCCGGGTCTTGATAAAGCGCCTTGTCCTCCGCCACCCGCGCCAGAATCATGAAACCGCCGTCCCTGGTTTCGGCCACGGCGGGCAGGGTCAGGGTGGCCAACCGCTTCCAGTCGGCCTTGATCTCGCGGGCGCGCAGGCCCAA
>CAUYTZ010000405.1:0-3748 GCA_963575695.1 uncultured Gammaproteobacteria bacterium
GCCATGGCCGGGTGCTCGCCGCCCGCCGGCTGGGGCTGGAAACCGTGCCGGTGATCGTGCTGGCCCATCTCAGTGACGCCCAGAAGAAAGCGTTCCGGATCGCGGACAACAAGCTGGCGCTCAATGCCGGCTGGAATGATGACCTGTTGCGCCTGGAACTGGAAGAGCTTCAGGCGCTGGATTTTGACCTGGGCTTGACCGGGTTCGGCGGCGAGGAATTGGACACCCTGTTGACCGGAACGGCCGATGGTGAAGGTGGTTCCGAAGCCGATGAAGACGCCGCTCCGGAACCGCCGGCCGAGCCGGTCAGCCGCCCTGGCGACTTGTGGTGTCTGGGCAACCACCGGCTGTTGTGCGGCAACGCCACCGTGTTGGCCGATGTCGGGCGGCTGCTGGGCGGCGTCGCCCCGCACCTGATGATCACCGACCCGCCCACGGCGTCAATTACGATCCGGCCTGGCGCAACGCGGTTCGCACTCCCAGCGCCCGGGTTGGCACGGTCGCCAATGACGATCGCGCCGACTGGCGCGAGGCCTGGGCGCTGTTCCCGGGTGAGGTCGCTTATGTCTGGCACGCCGCGGTTCATGCCCGGGTGGTCGCCGAAAGCCTGGAGGTGTGCGGCTTCGTCATCCGCTCCCAGATCATCTGGACCAAGCCGCGGTTCGCGCTCGGGCGCGGCGATTATCACTGGCAACATGAGCCGTGCCTCTATGCGGTGCGCAAAGGTGGCACCGGCCATTGGCAAGGGGCGCGGGATCAGGCCACGGTCTGGCCGATCGCCAGCGGCGAAGATGATGGCGCCACGGTTCACGGTACCCAGAAGCCGGTCGCCTGCATGCGCCGGCCGATCGAGAACAACTCGGCTGAAGGCGACAGCGTGTATGAGCCATTTTCCGGTTCCGGCACCACCCTGATCGCCGCCGAACGGACCGGCCGCCGTTGCTTCACCCTCGAACTCGATCCCCGCTACGTCGATGTCGCGGTGACGCGCTGGCAGAGTCTGACCGGCGAAGCCGCCGTGCTTGATGGCGATGGGCGGTCGTTCGATGACCTTGCCGCCGGCCGGGCGGTCTGACCGATGCGCGGCGGCACTTTGTTCTCGGGGATCGGCGCGCCCGAATGCGCCGCCCCCGGCTTCGACTGGCGTTGGGCGGCCGAGATCGATCCGTTCGCCTCGGCGGTCCATCGGACGCACTTTCCAAATGTTCCCAACCTTGGCGATGTCACCAGCGTGGACTGGCGGGGAGTTGATCATGTCGATTGCCTCGTGTTCGGAAGTCCCTGTCAATCTTTCTCGGTCGCCGGACGAAGAAGAGGACTGGATGATCCGCGTGGTAACCTGGCCCTCTTCGCCCTTGGGGTTGTTGACCAACTTCGCCCCGATTGGCTGGTTTTCGAGAACGTTCAGGGCTTGCTTTCAAGCAACGGTGGGCGGGACTTCGAAGCCTTCCTTGAGAAAATGGGCAACATCGGGTATGGGGTGTCGTGGAAAATTTTTGACGCTCAACACTTCGGAATCCCACAGCGGCGCCGTCGCCTGTTCCTTGTCGGACATTCTGGAAACGACTGGCGACCTCCCGCAGCGGTTCTATTTGAGCGGCAAAGCCTGTTCGGGCATCCTGCGCCGTGCCGCCAGACGCGGAAAAACGCTGCCGGAACCGCTGCGGCTGGCGCTGGAAGCGGGGGCGGCGACAACGATGCCCCCCTGATCGCGTTTGGGGGCAACAACACCAGCGGTCCGATCCGGGTTGCGACCGCGGTCAACGCCCACGGCGGCCCGTGCGGGCGGTTGGACTTCGAAAGTGAAACCTTCATCGTCCACACCCTGCGCGGCGAGGGCTTCGACGGCAGCGAGGACGGTACCGGCCGGGGCACGCCGCTGATTCCGGTGCGTGAGGAGCGCGGATCTCGGGTGCGCCGACTGACGCCGCGCGAGTGCGAAAGGCTTATGGCGCTGCCCGATGACTGGACGCTGATCCCCTGGCGGGGGCGGCCAGCCCCGGACGGCCGTCGGCTGAAGGCGATCGGCAACTCGATGGCCGTTCCCGTGATCCGGTGGGTGCTGGAGAGGTTGGTGATGGTCGACGCCCTGATCGGAAAGGGCGGGCGGGTGCCGGATGCGCCCGCCCGGAGCCGTGTTCAGCTGGCGGTCAGCCGGTAAACCCGCTGGCCACCTGCCTCTTTGGTGCTGGTGACGGTCAGGCCCAGCCTCTTCTTGAGGGCGCCGGCCAGGACGCCCCGGCAGGTGTGGGCAGCCCAGCCGGTGGCTTCGCCGATCTGCGCCAGGGTGGCGCCCTCGGGCCGGCGCAGCAGGACGATCACCTGATCCTGCTTGCTGCCGGTGCGGGGCTGGCGCGGCGCGGCCGGTTCGGGCCGGGTTGCCGGTTCGGGCAGCTTGAGGGCGGCGACCGCGCGCAGGGCGGCCAGCACCGCCGTCTCGGGATCGAGGCCGGCGCTGTCGATCAGGTAGCGGACCAGCCAATCGCGGGTGTCGTTGATGATCCGGTTGCTGGTCAGGATCGCGGCGGCGTCGAGGGGTTCGGGCATCTCCGCAGCCGGGGCCGCTTCCGGCTCGGGCGGGGTTTCGTCCTCGGGCGGGAATTCGCCGCCGTGGATGTCGTCTTCGCCGGAGAGGGCGGTCTGTTCCGGCTCGCGGCCGTCGTGGGCGATTTCGATCTCGGAGGCTGCGGGGGCCGGTTCAGGTTCAAATTCGATTTCAGCCGCGCGGAAGGCGTCGTTCAGGGTGACATTGCCCTCGGCGAGCAGGGCTTCGACCCGGCGGACCCCCGTGGCCTTGCTGTTGAAAAATTTCACTCCAACGGTTTTGCCGGAGACCGCGCTGTAGATCGCGGTCAGCTGGGCCAGGGTCAGGTCGGAACGCGTCGTCATGGGTTGCATCCTCGGGGCTGGTCGGGGCGCCAACCGCCCCGGTTTCTGCCCCCATACAGGCGCTGGTCCGGCCGGTCCTCCAGTCAAAGTAGAGCACCTTCAGTGGTTGGGTCGGCAGCCTTGGAGCCGGCGATGATCCGGCGTGAGTGCAATCAGGAGTGGCGGCATGTGCTTATCGACGCGGTGCTGGCCGCAGCGGGCGTAAACCGCGCAATCAACCCCAGTTCGTGGTTATCCAGCCTGGACGTGGTAGCGCGTTGAAGCCGGGTGTGTGGTTGCGGGGGCCGAACAACTCTCTCAAACAGGTTCTGTCGTTTGTTCCATCGGTCTCATACAAGAAGCGGTTCGACTTCTTCGGTGCTGCCCAGCGCGTTGTTGGGCAAGAGATGGCCGGGCAGTTCGACAGGGCAATGCAGGAGGCGGTTGCAACGGCTCGTTGATACCGCGTTGGACACGTATTCCGAAGGCGAATGGATGACGCAGCACGGCACGACTGGTGGGCAATGGCGGTCAAGGCACGGCATAGGCACGTCGGCATAGGCTTGGAACGTCGATCCCGCACTCGAAATGAAGGGTATGGGCTTTTCCATTCCGCACCAGTCGAGCCGTGTCGCGTTGTTTTCTCTAAACAACTACAGATTGAGTAAAAAGGATGAAATCGCAACACAACGCGACTGTTGCGCACGTTTTGCAATGAATTTCCGGTTACTCCTGGGCACAATAAAACCTGGGTCATTCTGACCTCGCCATTTACATAGCGTCAGAACCTGAAACGGGCTACCAGGTCGATATGGTTACCACCTACTGGCGAAAGACAACCAACTGTTTGAAAAGCAAAGACAAGTAAAGAAGTTGACCT
>CAUYTZ010000406.1:0-13828 GCA_963575695.1 uncultured Gammaproteobacteria bacterium
CCTGAGATCAGTCTGGGGCTGTTGCGGCGCTGGATCGGGAAAGAGTGGGCGCTGATATTTCTACCTGTGCCCAAACTGTACCCAAATGGTCGGAGAAACAGGATTTGAACCTGCGACCCCTGCCTCCCGAAAGCAGTGCTCTACCAGGCTGAGCTACTCTCCGACGCCCTGGTGACGGGAGGAGTTATAGTCGATTCGACCGCAGGACGCAAGCCCCGTCGCAACCAATTTTTAATTCGATCACGATCTTTTTTATCTGTCCGCTCACCCCCCAACCGAAGCGAGTGCCGCCGCCCGCGCGGGGTGGATAGCAAAGATCGACGAGAAGCCGCTAACATCGAACACTTCTTGAACATGGGCCTTAAGCGCGCACAACGCCAGCTTGCCGCGCGCCGCCTTAACCTTCTTGGCCGCCATCAGCAGTACCCGCAAACCAGCGCTGCTGACATAGTCAAGTTGGCCGCAATCGACCACCATCGCCGGCTGTTCCGGCGCAATTGCCGCCAGTAGTTTTTCTTCCAGTATCTTCGATGTATTGCTGTCCAACCGACCGCGCAGCTCGATTACCACCACCGCGCCTTGTTTGATCTCGACGATGTCCATGGCTGCTTTCCGCTCCGTGTTTTTACCTTCGGCGACCAAGGGCCAAGAGGCACCCTGGCCCACTTCATTTGGGATAAAAAGGCTTCGGGTCAACCATCCGGTGCCGCGCCCTGCCCCTGAACTCCGCCCAGCGGCAGCGGCTTGCGATCGGGACGACAGCCGCCCTCTATGTACTCCCAGAATTCAGTGCGCTGTAACAGGTAGCCGTCCCTGGCCGTCGCCTCGCCAGCCTCGCCGGCATGACGCACACCGGCGGCACCGACGCTCAACTCCAGCACTTGTTCGACCACAACCGCGAATGTCGAGGCGACCCCAATCACCGCCCATTCCATCGCAACGAAAACACCAACCAAACCAGCCCCAACCGCATTGGTTGAACCAACCACCGGCAACACCAGATACGGCCCCGGTGGCACCCCCGCCAAACACAGGGCTTCGCCGAATTCGGTTTCCCGACGCTGAAGGTTGAACCACCGTTCGGCGGGATCGAACAACCCGACCAAACCCAGAGTGGAATTAATCAGGAAGCGGCCGGCTGACACGCCGGCATCGGCCCGATGTCCGGCCAGCAGGTTGGTCAGAATGAATTCGGGCTCGATCAGATTGGAATAGGCGTTGCCGGCAGCTTCCATCACCGGTTCCGGTAGCCAGAGCCGGAGCGCCGCCCCGGCCGGCACCAACAGGCCTCGAGCAAAATAATTGTTGAGAGTGTAAGCGGCGCGGTTAAACGGCTCCAACGGATCGCCACCGGCATAAGCCGGACGCGCCGCCACGGCGATTATCAACGCAACCGCCGCAACCCCACAAAAAGCAAAAGTCCAGCCTGAGGTCCGGCCGGACACCGGCGTCACTTCTTCTGCTGGTTTTTGGCCCCTGCCGGCAAACGCACGGCCAGACCATCCAGTTCCTCAGTCATGATCAACTGGCAACCCAGACGCGAGGTCTTGGTTAGACCAAAAGCCAGATCAAGCATGTCTTCTTCGTCTTCGCTGGCATCGGGCAGCACATCGTACCACTCCGGCTCGATGATAACATGGCAAGTCGAGCAAGCCAGAGAGCCTTCGCAGGCCCCTTCCAAATCGACACTTTGCTTGTGGGCGATCTCCATCACCGACAAGCCGAGCGGTGCCTCAACCTCTCGCTTGGTGCCGTCCGAATCGATGAAGGTCATCTTGGGCATCGAAGCTACTCCCTTTGTCCTGATTTGCTCACCAGCACCGTGGAGGGGGAGAAAACCCCCTCCCCCTTCAGCACGCGAACCGGGAAAGGCGCGCTCCCCCGATTTCCAGCCTCAGTTTAGCGGCGCAGGCCGAGACGCTCAATCAGGCGTTCGTAGCGGCCGACGTTCTTCTTCTTCAAATAGTCGAGCAAGCGGCGACGCTGGCCGACCATGATCAACAGACCGCGCCGGGAGTGAAAGTCCTTAGCATGGGTCTGGAGATGCCCGGTCAGATTCTTAATCCGTTCGGTAAGAATCGCGACCTGGACTTCGGGGGCACCGGTGTCGCCCGGCGTGGGCGCGAACTCGGCAATAACAACGGTTTTCCGTTCTGCGGTAATCGACATCGCTTTCACTCCATCAACACGACGCCGGGACCAGCGTCAAAAATTAAGCAGACGCAGCGGACGGACGACCGCCCCTTCGACCACTGCCAGAGCCACCGCGCGGCCACCGACAAAGGCGACGATTTCCGCCCCTTCATCCAGCACCGCCGGCCCCAGACGCTCCAACCGTTCCAGATCGGGACGGGTGAACAACGTCACGGATTGCCCCTGGCGCATCCGCTGCGCTTCAACCACCGTCAGGGCCAGCGCCGGGATGTCGGCCAGCGCGGTCTCAATCGGCAGTAACAGGCTATCAAGCGCGGGTGTTTGGGCCCGCTCGGCCAATTCGTCAAGTGAAATCGCTTGCTCCAGGGTAAAGCGACCGACCGCCAGCCGACGCAGGGCGGCAATGTGGCCGCAGCCGCCCAGCGCCTGGCCCAGATCGCGCGCCAGCGAACGCATATAGGTGCCCTTGCCGCACACCACTTCGAACTCTGCGTGGTCAGCATCGGGCATGTCGATCAACTCAAACCGCTTAACCATGACCCGACGCGGGGCCATTTCCGGCGTTCCCCCTTCCCGGGCCAGATCATAAGCCCGTTGGCCCGCGATCTTGATCGCGGAATAGATCGGTGGAATCTGTTCGATCTCGCCGCAAAATGCCGGCAACGCCGCTTCGATCGCCACCCGTTCCGGCCGCACCGGGCTGGTTTCGATCACCGCCCCGGCGCAATCGTCGGTATCTCGGCGTTCGCCCCAGCGGACGGTGAAATGATAGGTCTTGATCCCGTCCATCACCCAAGACACGGTTTTGGTCGCCGCACCAAACGCCACCGGCAGCACCCCGGTTGCAATTGGATCGAGCGTGCCGCCATGCCCGGCCTTGGCCGCCCCGAACAGCCAGCGCGCCCGTGACAAAGCCTGAGTCGAGGTCAAACCGGCCGGCTTGTCCAACACCAGCCATCCGTTTATCGGCCGACCTTTAGATTTTTTTTCCGCCACAATGCCCCTTTCACTGGCCGCGCCCGTCGCAAGGGGCCGCCTTATCTGCGGACTCGTCATCGTCACTTTCAAAATCGCCTTCTTCGCCGTCTCCCTCGTCCTCATCGTCTTCGTCGTCTTCATACTCAACATCGTCTTCTGATTCTGATTCCGAGTCGGCGTCGGCGTCAGCGTCGTCCTCCCATTCAATCTCAGCTTCCTTGCGCTCCGACTCTTCCGGCTCGTCATCGTCGTCGTCGTCATCCCATTCAACGCCGTCGTCACCGCCCTTGTCATCCTGCGCAGGCGACTTCTTCTTGCCCGTTTTCGGAGTCGAGGAGGGTGGCTGGGCCGAGCCAAGATCCCGCTCCACCTCCGGCAAGTGCAGCAATTGCTCAATCCGGCCCGCCTGATCGAACGAGGTATCGGGTTCAAAGCTCAACATCGGCACCATGCGCAGACGCAGCGCCTTGCCAACCTGGCCGCGCAGAAACGGTGCCGCCCGGCGTAGCGCCACCAACACTTCCTTGGTCCCGCCGCCGCCCAACGGCACCACGAAAGCGGTGGCGTTGCGCAAATCGGGGCTGATGCGCACTTCGGTCACGGTCACGGTATTTGCCAATCCGACCAAATCGGGGTCACGAAAGTCACCGCGCTGAAGCAGCGCCGCCAGAGCGTGACGCAATTCCTCGCCAACACGCAACTGTCGCTGCGACCGCCCCTGGGAGCCATATCGTTGTTTCATGTAAGGTTGCCTTCAGCTTGAGCGGCGACGATCCGGTCCAGACGCTGACTACCGCCAATTGCCCCCTAAAGGCAATCATCTCCCTGAAGGTTATCTCGCTAAATACCCGGGCGGGGTTTGGCCCAGATGACAACTCTTTCTATACTTCGTTCACGTCAGAACCCGAAAAACGGCTTCCGAATCCTGGTGTTGAGCGCCCTCACCCTCCCGCTTCGCGGGGGGGGCCACCCTCCCGCTTTGCGGGGGCCCTCCCTCCCCCGCACGCGGGGGAGGGTTGGGGTGGGGGCACTGTTTTCAGTGGGTTAACGCTCCGCCGTCTACCTGCGGACGCTCCGCCGTCAAGGCCTGGTCAAGCAAAGCCGGTGGCAGTTCCATCGCCTGCGGACCATCGGTCCACACCAGCACGCAACGCACTGTCCGGTCAGGATAGATCTCTGCCAGCGCGGCGCGGTAGAGCGCCATTTGCCGCAGATAGGCCGGCGCGACCGCTGCCACCATGACCGGCACCGGTCGCAGAGTTTTGTAATCGACGATCCACACCGAGTCGCAACCGACCAGCAGCCGGTCGATTCTGCCCGACAAGGCCCGGCCGGCGACCACGCCCACCACCGGCACCTCGGCCCGGCTGCCAGGACCAAACAACGGCGCGAACTCGCCATGATTGAGCACGGCCAGGGTTTCGGTCGCGATCGACTCCTGAACCGCCGCCGGCAGCGCCAGGCCGGGCCGAGATAGGGTCCGACGGCAGGCCGCGGCCCGCAGTTCTGGGGCCAGATCAGGCAGGGTTTGTAGCAACTGGTGGACGATTAGCCCGCGTCGGAAACCGGCCCCCTGGTCATCACCCAATGGCGAACGGGCCGGCGGGTCCGGATCGTCGGACCGCGACGGGGAAAGCGGCCGTGGCGGATCTGGTTCGTCCGGGGCCGACACATTCCACCACACCGGCAAGGGGGCTGCTGCCAACAGCACCGATGCACCGCGCCAATCATCCTTGGTCGGAGCCGTCTGCGGCTGATGGAAGCGCAGGCCCTTACCTTCCCAACCGCCCGCGCCGGGCTGAACAAAATCAAATTCAACGCAGCCGTCCAGCCCGGCCAGGGCTGGCTGTATCAGGCGATACCAACAGTCCGAAGCCGGCTCCCGCTCACCACGCCAACCGCATATGTACAGACGATCTTCGGCCCGGGTTAGGGCGACATAGAGCAAACGGCGGTATTCCTGATCCCGCCGAAGATCCGCCGCCGCCCGCGCCGCAGCACAGCGGCGATCTTCCAGCGCACGGCGTGGCGCGAACAGCGGCACCGTTGTACCGCCTGGTGCCTCCTGGCCCGCCCCCTGGCCCGTCCCTTGCCCCGCCACCAACGACGTTTCCGGCCACAGCACCCTCGGCCCCTGAGTGGGCACGGCCAGGGTGTCGGGCATGAACACGATCGGTGCCTGCAAGCCCTTGGCACCGTGAATGGTCATCACCCGCACCTTGCCGCCGCCGGCTCCATCATCCTGTTCCTGCTCACGTTTAACCACGGCCCGGCTCGCGGCCAGCCAGCGCGGGAACTCTTGGAGCGACGGCGGATGAACGCGCTGAAAGGCCAAGCACAGGGCCAGGAATTCATCCAACGGGTCGCGGGCATCCTGGCCGAGACGAGCCAAAATCGCCCGTCGGCCGCTGACCGCATCGGCCGGGCACGGCTGATCGAGCACGCCCGCGAACAACTCATAGGGTGCAACGAAATCAGCCCCAGCCAGCAGGCCAGCCAGATAGCGCCGTGCGGCCAGGAAGCGGGCCTCCCCAGCGGCGGCACGCGCGCTCAATTCCGCCCACAGCCTCCTTCCCGACCGATCCCAGGCCAGGGTGAACAGATCCTCTTCCGCCAGACCGATCAGTGGCCCCTTCAGCACCGTGGCCAGAATCAAATCGTCCTCGGGCAGCAGCAGGAATTCCGCCAGCGCAATCAGGTCCATCACGGCCAGATGCTCGGTCAGCACCAACCGATCGGCCCCGGCCACGGCCACGTCACGCTCCTTCAGCGCCCGAACCAGATCATTGACGAAGCTGGTGCGACGCCGAACCAAAACCATGATATCGCCGGGACGAATCGGACGATTGCACGATTCCAGTCGCTCACCACGCTGAAGCCAGCCGGCAATGGTATCGGCGATCGCCGTCGCTAGTCGCGCCTGAGGTTGAGCGCCGCGATTGACCACCAGCGGTGGGGCCCAGGATTCGGGCACCGCCGATTCGCCCGGAGCCACCGGCGGCCACAGTTCGACCAGGCCCGCCTGCCCGCGCCGGCTGGCGAAGTGCTGCACCGCCCCTGCTCCCGCCTCAATCACGCCGTCACGCGCTTCGGGGCGGGCGAAAACGGCATCAACCGTGGCCAACACCGCTGCGGTCGAACGAAATGAAACGTTGAGATCAACCGGAGTCCACTTCCGATCCGCCGCCACCACCCGGGCGGCGAAATGGCGACGCATACGCGCGAATTCGGCCGGATCGGCGCGCTGGAAGCTAAAAATAGACTGTTTTTCGTCCCCGACCGCGAACACCGTCCGCACCAACGGCCGCGCGCTGACCCCGGCAAAGAACTCTTCGGCCAGCGCCGCCACCACCTGCCACTGCTCCGGATTGGTGTCTTGGGCCTCATCGATCAGGATGTGATCCAGTCCGCCATCAAGCTTGAACAGCACCCACGGTGCCACGCCGGGTCTGGTCAAAAGGTCACGAGTGGCCAGAATCAAGTCATCATAATCCAGCAGCGCCCGCGTCCGCTTGAGCGCGGCATAAGCGTCGTCCATGGCCTCGGCATAAGTCAACAGCGCCACCGTCGCCATCGCCACTTCCGCCGAACGCCGGCGCTCGCGCACCACCACCAACCGCAGGGCTTCGGCGTGCAGGGCTTCGGCCGCGCCCGGCACCGCTTCGGCCGGCTTCTTCGTAATCAGAATCTTGCGCGGCTCACCCTTCTCGGTCAGGAACAGCGCCGCATGGTCATCAAAGGTTTCCGCACGCCGAAACGGGGCCGAGGCCAGCCATGCGCCAAGCGCCACCCCGCGCTTCTGATCGGTCTCGGTACCACGGGCCAAGGCCCCGCAGGCCCGCCGCAGCCCGTCGGCGTCAAAAACCTCGTCAGCACAAGCGGCGACGATGACCGCCGCGCCGTCGGTGCCGGGAGCAAGTTCCAGGTAGGACCAAACGGCGGCTATGGTGCCGTCCAGCCCGCCATGAGCGGCGAAGATACGCCGCAGTCGGCCGCGTTCGGCGACCAACTCGGCCATCAACCCGGCGAACTCTTCCTGGCTCAACGTCGCCGACAGCCGTTTGAGCGCCAGCCCCAGCGCCGACTCGGGCTGGTGACGGGATCGGGTCAGAGTGACGCCACGCGCCTGATCGAGCAGTTCAGCGGCGGTTCGCTCGTCCATGGTTTCAAATCGCGGTGCCAGCCCCGCTTCAAGCGGAAACCGACGCAACAGTGATTGGCAAAAGGCGTGAATGGTCTGCAATTTCATTCCGCCCGGGCAATCAACCACGCGCGCGAACAGCCTGCGCGCCGCGTCGCGCATCGCGGTGCTTGGCCGTTCCCCAGTCAGTTTGGCCAGTTGATCTTCCAGCGCGGCATCGTGCGCGGTCGCCCACAGCCCGAGCGTGCGGTTGATGCGGTTGGCCATTTCCGCCGCTGCGGCCTTGGTGAAAGTTAGGCACAAAATGCGGTGCGGCGGCGTGCCGGCCAGCATCAGCCGCAACACGCGATCAGTCAGCACCTTGGTCTTGCCAGTACCGGCTGAGGCCCCCACCCAAGCCGACACCGCCGGATCGGACGCACACCGTTGCAGTAGATCCGGATCGGGCAGACGAACTTCCTGGGGCGACATTGCAGAGTCCATGTATAATGGATCAAGCTTACTATTCACCACAAAACAACAATTGTTGAAGACATCAGCTGGCAACTTCCAAGTCAAACGCCGCCGCGATCAAAGCCCGAGTATAATCCTGCTGAGGCGCTGCAAAGATTTGCTCGGTCGGCCCCTGCTCGACCACTTTACCGTCCTTCATCACCAGCACTTCGCTGGACAACGCCCGCACCACTTTCAAATCATGGCTGATGAACAAATAGGCCAGTTGATGCCGAGCCTGAAGGTCACGCAACAAATCGACGATCTGCGCCTGCACCGACATGTCTAGCGCCGAAGTCGGCTCATCCAGAACCATGAATTTCGGCTTCAGCACCAAGGCCCGGGCGATCGCCACCCGCTGACGCTGACCACCAGAAAACTCATGCGGATAGCGGTGACGGCTGTCCGGATCCAGCCCGACCTCCTCCAGCGCGATGGCGATCAGCCGTTCCCGCTCGCCCGGCCCCGAGCCAATGCGGTGAATCTTCAGGCCTTCTTCGATGATCTCGCCGATCGACAACCGCGGGCTGAGCGAGCCATAGGGATCTTGAAACACGATCTGCATTCGTCGCCGCAACGGCCGCAGCCGCCCCGCCGACCAGCCCTGAATGTCTACGCCATCGAAACGAATCGCGCCCTGGCTGGCGTGCAGGCGCAGCAACGCCAGCCCAAGCGTGGTCTTGCCCGAGCCGGATTCGCCGACCACCCCAACCGTGGCCCCGGCGCGCACCCGAACCGAAACCCCATCGACCGCGCGAACGTGGCCAACCACCCGCCGCAGCACGCCCTTGCGAATCGGAAAATGAACCTTAATCTGCTCGCCAGCCATCACCTCTGGCGCATCATCCGGCGGCGGCGGTGGCTTGCCCTTGGGTTCCGCAGCCAGCAGGCGACGGGTATAGGCGTGGGCCGGACGCGCGAACAGCGCCGCCGCCGTGGCCTGCTCCACGATCTCGCCGTTGGTCATCACACACACCCGATCGGCCATCTTGCGCACGATGCCCAAATCATGGGTGATCAGCAGCAACGCCATGTTGAACCGCTGACGCAAGTCCTTAAGCAGAGCCAGAATCTGCGCCTGAATGGTCACATCCAGCGCGGTGGTCGGCTCATCCGCGATCAGCAGATCGGGATCATTGGCCAGCGCCATCGCGATCATCACCCGCTGACGTTGCCCACCCGACAATTCATGCGGAAACGCAGTCAGCCGTCGTTCGGCGTCGGCCAACCCAACCAGACCCAACAGCTCCACCGTTCGCACCCGCGCCGCCTGCCGGTTCAAGCCTTTGTGCAAGAACAGGGTTTCGTTGATTTGGTGCTCGATGGTGTGCAGCGGATTGAGCGAGGTCATCGGTTCTTGAAAGATCATGGCGATGCGGTTGCCGCGCACCTCGCGCATCACCCGATCGCCGGCCCCCATCAACTCCCGATCGCGAAAACGAATGCTACCCCGGGGATGGCTGGCTTGGGGATAGGGCAATAATTGCAGAATCGACAACGCCGTTACCGACTTGCCCGATCCGGACTCGCCGACCAGAGCCACGGTTTCGCCAGCGGCGATGTCGAACGACACCCCACGCACCGCAGCCACGGTTCCAGCCGGACTGCGGAAGTTGACCGCCAAATCCTGAACCTGGAGCAGGAGCGTGTTGGTCACCGGCCTGCCATCCGCTTGCCTGTACCTTCGACGTATCTTTGGCGACGCACTTTGGCGACGTATCTTTAGCCGCGCGCCTTCTTGTCCAGCAGCGCGACCAGGCCATCATAGCCTTCCCGTTGCAGCACAGCGTTAAATTCGGCCCGACGCGAGGCCAACTCGCTAACCGTGCCGCTCAAGTAGATATCGATGATTTTCCACGCTCCATCATAGGGCCGCAATAGATAGTTAAGTTCAACCGGATCGCCTTTGGCCAGCACCAGCCTGGTCAACACAACCACTCCGTCGCCCTGGCCCAACTGTACACCCGTGGTCTCAAACTTCTCGCCGTCGTAGCTGTCGAAATTGCGGGCATAGTTGGAGACGCTGAAACGTTGAAAGGACGCAGTCAGCCGTTGCCGCTGTTCCTCGTTCAACGCCGCCCAACCGGTACCGGCGGCGATGCGAGTCATCTGCGCCATGCTGAACGCGGCCGCCA
Organism: uncultured Gammaproteobacteria bacterium; assembly: GCA_963575695.1. Taxonomy (GTDB): domain Bacteria; phylum Pseudomonadota; class Alphaproteobacteria; order Azospirillales; family Azospirillaceae; genus CAUYTZ01. The sequence continues at coordinate 9,901 of CAUYTZ010000406.1, forward strand.
CAACCGGAGCCAATCGTTCGGCCCGACCCTGAAAGCCCAGACTGTGCCCATCCTTCATCGTCGCGATTAACGCCTGATGCAGGCTTTCAACCACCGCAGCCGCTGCCGCCGCCTGTGGTGGGGTTTCCGCCCGTCCCACCGGCATTCCCGCCAGCCCCAACCCGATCACCAAGCACCACAATACAACAAGTCTGCGTCCGTTCACGTCTCGCTCTCCGGCAATAGCCCCAGCCCCGGTTTCCCGGCTTCTGCGGTCGCACAGTATATCCCGGCAACCCGTGCGTATAGCCCTTTCCTCACCCACCAAGTCCGGATCTCACAACGAACTGGTTCGTCTTGCAAGCTGCCCCGATATTGCCGCTTGCAAAATCACACCATAAATCATGTTCCCCAGAACACCATAGGCTAGATAAAAGTTTAACCAAGCGCAATCGCAATCGATTCCAGTCATTAAAATGACTTGATCACAAGCTACTGACATAAATAAGCGCTACCCAGGAAAACACAACCTATTTAAAAGTATTTCACTTAACAATAACACAGCATCATAGTTGATGTGTCAATTAAATTCGATAGCGGCGACCGAGGCCTTCGCCGAATTCAAGGCCGAAACCTTGCGCTGGATGTTCTGTGCGCTGGCTGCTCAGGGTGCGATGGTTGTGGCCCTGATCAAGTTGATCCACTGCCCCACTGAAACTGCTCCATATTGGCGCGCAAACGCAAAGGGCGGGGCTTCGGCTCCGCCCTTTGCGTTTGCGCGCCCGTCGGCGGCACGAGTCAAGACGTTGTGCGAGGGGGATCGGCTGGTTAGTCTCTCGATGCCGGCCGGGAATGGACCCGACCGGCTAACGAGAGGAGGTTGCGATGCGCGCAGCATCGTTCCTTCTCCGACTCCGGTTCCGTGGCTGGCGGTTTGAAATCCGCCTGACACTGACCAGGAAGTAGGAGGCAAGCGGGGGTGCAGGAACACCCCCGCTTGCCTCATATAGGTGCGCCGCCCGACGACGGGTGTCAAGCCAGAGAATTTATTGCGCAGAAACGTATAATCACCCCCTTGATTATTATGCACATTCGCGTCATAGTCCGTCTCGTCAAGCCGATAGGAATGCCCGCCATAAAGCCCGATGAGCTGCCCCGGAAGCTGAAAGCCGCTTTCGGCCCAGGCCAGCCCGATGAGCGCTTGGTGATAGTGCCGACCAGGGTGGCGATCAAGGCGCTGTTGTGGCAATCGGTCAAGGATCGTGGTTGGTGCCGTGCCGATCTGGCTCGGGATCTCGGCTGGACGCAAAGCCAAGTTGACCGCCTGCTCGACCCCAAGCATGCCACCCGCTACGATCAGGTCGACGCGGCTCTTGCCGCGCTCGGAAAGCGGCTGACGGTCGATGTGCGCGATGCGGCCTGACGGCTAGATCTCCACCTCTGTCAAGCGGTTGTGCGAGGGGGATCGGGCCGGTAGGCTCCGCGATGCCGGCCGAGGTTCGAGGTTAGATGGAGATGCAGACCACCTTGACTATGCAACCCAAAAGAGGCTGCAATCCATATCCCAAAGAACAGGCAAGGTTCTTTTTGATACATTAAATCAGATGCACGTATCTGATAATGGAATGTGATATGATAAAGTTACGTCATAGGGGTGTTTTGTCCATGAGCACAGGTAGGTTGGCACATCCCCCCACAAAGCGGCCCCGTGAACCACGGACGCCATTGATGCCGCCTGCCGACTTCGAAATTACCGAAGCGCCCCTTTCCCAGGACGAGGTTCTTGCGATTCGAAAAGAGGAGATTGGGCTTCGCATCGCCGCAATAAGGATGGCACTTGGCAATGCTCGGGGAAGGGAATGGAGCATTGATGAATTGGTGAAAACTCTCGGCTGCACATCAAACGCTATTCCATGGTAGGATCTCTGATGGTCAAGGAAGTGGCACGCCTGGATGGCTGCATCGATCAACTCGCCCAGGATGTGGCGCTAGCTAGAAGGGCATCATGAGCATGATCACGATTGACACGCTGAAGTTGTCGGAACGATTGCATGGTGCTGGATTCACCAGAAGGCAGGCGGCCGGTGCCGCTGAAGGAATCGCCGAAGCGCTTGGCGCGACTTACCCGACTAAAGACGCCGTGATCGATGTCGTCGAAACGCTCGGGCGCTCAGTGGATCGGCGCTTCACCTCCCTGGAGATCAAAGTTGATCGTCTTGAAGCCGGTCAAGCCAAGCTAGAAGCCGGTCAAGCCAAACTAGAAGCCGGTCAAGCCAAGCTTGAATCCGGCCAAACCGATCTTAAATCCAGCGTGACCAAGCTTGAATCCAGCGTGACCAAGCTTCAATCCGGCCAGGCAGTCTTGATGGAAAATCAGCTTCAGGTGAATTCGAAGCTGGATGCGATTATGGCTCACCTGGGGATCGCAACGAAGTAAGCCCGTCTCCACCGCCGACCCCACACAGCCCGCTCGGTTTGCCGCAGCGGGCTTTTTGCTGCCTACCTATGAAAATCACTTTAAGTGATTTTTGCATTTACAACATCACGTCAGGTGATCAACCATCCCCTCGTTCCCGCCGCTGTTGGCTGTCGAGGCAATACCACCGGCACATCCAGCGGCGGCGGGGACACCCCTCACACCTGCCGACATACCGCCGCGACCATGATGGCCGCATGTGGCGTGCCGCTACGCCAGGTCGCCGGCAACCTGGCTTTGGCTATCGACAACGAAAGGGAAACGTCTTGACGGGCCGGTCAAACACGCTCCCTGAATCAGGGAGTCAATTCGCCGATAAGCGATTGATTTTTGGACCCCCAAAATCAGTCCGTCGCTCGCTCATCGTACCTCAATGCTTCAGCAGCACCATCAATATCGCAAGAGTCGCCGCCAAATTGAAGCCGACCATCCATTTTATGACCGCCAACTCGCCATCGATTCTGGCAAAGCGGCTTTCATAGGCGGCCATGGCTTCAGAAGCCTTCCGGGCTTTGTCCTCCGGAGCGCCGGCCGCAATCAAGGCGTCGTACAATTCAGCAATCATCGTCGTCGTCGTCTCCCTGTCCACCCCACCAACATGATGCGCTTGTCAGGTGCCGCCAGCGCGGCGCGACTCTGGCGGGGTGTAAGCCAAGGTCACGCCTTGGCCACGGCTGATTTCCTCAACCCGACCACGCAGCTCACCGAATTCGGTGGCGGAAGGCATACCCTCAATCCGGCCCTCAATGCGCGCTTGGCTTTCCATAATCTTGATAATCATCGGCTCAAGCCGGACCAAGGACGCCCTGATCGCGCCAATCTGTTCCGCTTGCACGGCCATCGTGGTCTTGATCTCGGTGATATCGTTCTCGGTCGTCATCGTCGCCCCCCTGTCCACCCCACCAACATAAGCCTCTTGACCGCCGCCCGCAACCGGCGCACCTATATGAGGCAGGCAGGGGAGTTTTCGCCTCCCCCGCCGCCGCCTAGTTCTGGGTCAACGACAGGCGGATTTCAAGCCGCCAGCCACGAAACTGGAGCCGGAGTTAATTTTTGTTAAAGGGCGGCTTGAATGACCTCCCGCAAGAAAGCCGGGTTCCAGCCGGCGCGCTTGCGTTTGATTTTGATGCTGCCCTTGGAGGGATGACGGCGGATCAGGTTGAGGGCGAAGCGGCGGATAGCCGCCATGTTTTTTGCGCCGTGAGGCACCCGGTAGCGGGCGAGGTCATCCTTGAACTCGACATTGACGGTGAGGATATATCGGTGCCATGATCAACGATGGCGTCCGCGATTTCATACTGGCAGCCCATGGCATCAATGGTCACCAGCGCCCCCTTCAACTGGCCGGCTTCAGCAAGCTGGTCGAGCAACTCCGGGATGGCCGTGATTTCATTGGCTCTCTCCGGGACGCTGGTCTGCGTCAAGACCAGCCGGGCATTGGTGGCGTAGGCGGACAGCGTGTGCAGCGCCTTG